>JAXHTT010000002.1:0-74700 GCA_034190055.1 Pseudomonadota bacterium
GCTGCCGTCGTCGGTGACTTGCATGCTAGACACTAAAAAGTGCTCGAACTGGATAGGTTTTCCATCGAACCGGGCTCTGGCCCCTTCGGTAATTTGGGTAAGCAAATTAAGTAAATTACCGCGCTGACTTACCGGTACTAAGTCAGACTTAGTGGCCACAAATGCCACTTTACCTATTTGCTCTTTTTTCAAAACATTGCGTGAAAACCACGTACTTTGCCCGTACACAAAGGTATCGGCTAAATGGCTTAAGGTTTCCTTTAACTGATACAAATGCTGCCTGCTATGATTTAGCCCTTCAAACAAGTCCACCAGAATTATTTGTTTATCGGTTTCTTTAAAAATGGACTGTTTTAACGGCGTTAGCCAAGCACTTTGAAACCTCGAAAAATGCTTATCAAATATTTTAAACCACGGGTGCGACACATCGCTGGTAATGCTAGAGGGCAGTGGCGTAAAGCCAAAAGCCTGCCAATCAAAGTCGCTCGACTCCAACAAAAAGCTGCCCGGCTGTAGCAAAGATATACCGTTAGCTTTAGCTTCAACCAAATAATCACGGTAGGCATTAACAAGCAGTTGAATGCGCTGTTCTGTGGGCTGTTGTTCAAAGTCGAACTGATTAACAAAGGCTTTCCACTGGCTGGCAAAATATTGTTGCGGCCCGCTGCTAAGCTGCGCCCAGGCAGAGTCTGACCAATGGGCATAGGTTTTACTTAACATGGGAATGTCAGTAACCCACTCGCCTGGGTAGTCAATGAATTCAAACACCACTTCGCTATGGGGCAAAACATGGCGCTTAAGTGAAGCGGTTTCTTTTAAACGTACCACTAACTTAAAGCCAAATGCTTCTTCAGTAGCTTTAGGCCACTGGCCGTTTTCAAGATCAGCAATATTCTCTAGATGCGGGAAGGGTTTATAGCCTTCAATGGGCTCAATACGCATATCAAGCACATGGGAAGGCGGCAAATATCGCAACAAAGGCAGACACGCATAGCCCTCTTCACTGCGGCTTTTTAGCATAGTGATGAGGCTGGTAAACAGCATGGACTTACCGCTTCGACTAAGCCCAGTAATAGTAAATCGGTGCGTTTCTTTGTTAAACGCACTACTTAGTTTGTCGCCGGTTAGCGACGCTATTTCCCGAGTTTTGTCAAAAAGCGTAGCGATATTTTTCTGCATTATTGTTTTATATTCTGCCTTTGCAGCTCCTATACCTTTGAGCCTATCTCAACAAATATAACGTGCCGAGAGGGATTGCACTTACTTTGCTATAAAGTTCGCGATAAAAGAGTAATGAGGTTTTGTACGTGTAAAAGCAAGGGCAGTGCCATTTAATCGCGCCGCTGAACAGGAAAAGCCAAGTTGCCCTTGGCCTGTAAGCTAATGTTCGCGAGTTTGATTGAAGAGTTTTTTCTTTATACGGTTTTTGCTGGAATGCCAGTGGTTCTTGGGTTTGCGTGGAGCATTTTCGATAACATGCTCAAAATCAATATCCGACTTTTTAGTTGGCGGTACATGTGCACAAAAGAATGTATCAATTTGTGACTGCGCCAATTTCTTCAAGCTTTCACGATATTGATTAGGGTGACATAGCGGATACGGTGGTACTAGCTCACCTTTCACCTGCACTAACACATCGGCAATATAAGCCTGCTGCGTAGGAATGTGCTGAAGCGTTAAATCGTGATCGGTATGACCCGGCGTGTACATTACCTGCCAATCGGGAAAACCCGGCAACCGCTGATTGTCGGTAAGTGTGATATCTGGCGCTAATATTGGGTTATACCAAATAGGCATTCTTGGTTTGCCAATACGGTTTGCCACCCACCAGGTTAGCAGCAAATCAATAGCGTGAGCGGTACGCCCTGCAAAGCCCGCATACCATTTAATAGCTTTGGGGTGTGATGCTACCTGCGCGCCTGTGCGCTTGCGCAATTTAATGGCGCCGCCGGCGTGATCGGGGTGCATGTGGGTGACAACAATAAGCTTAAGGTCTGCTAAGGGGCGACCTAAGGTTTGCGTGATGTACTGACACACCTTGTCTACATCGGCTCGGCTACAGCCATCTAGCAATAGTATACCCTTGCTGTCTTCAACCAAATAAATATGCTGAATATAGCCTGCTAATGTGTGAATTTTCATTACCGCTTCCTTTTCCCCCCGAACCTACAACGCTTGCTAAAAGTACTTCCTAACAAGTTTAAGCACTTACTTCTACTTATCTATATACCGTCGCGCTTTTTGCTGTGAAAGTCGCTCGGCATTACAACGCGTAAAAGACTGTGCTAATACCTGTATGCTGCTAGCGATGATTGGAATGGATCCTATCAGAACCTATCTGGTATGACCAGATTCAGCGAACAAGTGTAACATTAAATCCCTAAGCCACATTAGCCCTGGCTCGCCCTCTTGTTGGTTATGCCAATAAAGGTGTGTCTCCAAAGCCGGAAGTTGATACGGCAATTTAGTACTTATTAAATTGTCATCGCTTACCGCATCAGCTACGGAGCCTGGCAAGGTTAACAAAGCGTCTGTACTAGCCACTACATCGGCCGCCGCTCGATAGTTTTGGCAGCGCCACAAAGAAGGCCGACTTACGCCCAATTGTTGAAGCGCAATTTCCTCTACCGACGCCCCTTTAGCACGATTAGATACCGTAATGTGACGAGCCGCCGCATACTTTTTTCTATCTAAATTCTGTGCCAATGGGTTTTGCTTATTCATAAGCACTTTGTAGGTATCGCGACGCAATAAAGAATGTGAAATAGGCGCGGCAACCGCGCGGCCAATATCAATAACTAAATGAAGGTTTCGGTTTGATAGGTCTGCCAACATAGAATCGCGATGTAAGCGAGTGCTTACTATTTCTATATTAGGCGCTTGTTTCTCTAAGGTTGATAGCAGTATGGGCAACACGCCTAACTCTAACGACTCCTGCATGGCAACGACAAAACGTTGATGGCTGTGCAGCGGGTCGAAATCGGCAAACTCGCCTAGCGCTTTTCGAATATCGCCTAAAGCTCTTAAGATAGCTGGGGCTAACCGTTCGCAGGCAGCGGTAGGCAACATGCTTTGCTTTTCTTTTACAAAAAGCGGATCGCCTAAAATATCCCGAAATCTTCGCATGGCATGACTGACTGCCGACGGTGTAATGTGCAGCGCTTCGGCAACGCGGGTCATGTTTCTATGTTGCCAGAGCGCTTCAAAAACCTTAAGTAAATTCAAATCTAGCTTTTCAAATTGCCTGTTTTCAAACACTCGCCTCACCATGAATGATATTCACACCATTGAAGGATTATATTTCATTTCATTCACCGAGCAAGTTTAACTACCATGAACACATCGAACAGATTTTGCGCGCCGCAGATACGAGTCTAACTATTCAGGTTTGGCGTCTTATAAGCGGCGTTGAATGCGCAATTCAAAATACAGTACGCAAATTTTAAGTGCATAAGTATAAAAAGGTGCCCTATGGATTTTTCACACAACGACAAAACTAAGGCTTTATTAGAAAAGCTAGATAACTTTATTGCAGAGCATATAGCGCCGATTGAAGATGAGGTTTACGACTTTCATCACAAAGAGAATAACCACGGCGATTGGAAAAGCTGGAAGCTGCACCCTGGTACAGAAGCCCTCAAAACCAAGGCACGTGAAGCAGGCTTAGCGAATTTATTCTTACCCGATGCTGAGTTAGGCCAAGGCTTAACCACGCTAGAATATGCGCCAATGGCTGAGCGCATGGGTAAATACCTGTTTGCCCCTGAAATATTTAACTGCAATGCGCCTGACACCGGCAACATGGAAGTGCTTTATCACTTTGGTAGCGATGCACAAAAAGAACAGTGGCTAACACCCTTACTGGCTGGCGAGATTCGTTCAGTGTTTGGCATGACTGAACCTGACGTTGCATCGTCTGATGCCACTAACATGGCCGCAACCATCATTGAAGACGGCGACGACGTCGTTATTAATGGTAAGAAGTGGTGGTCGACAGGCTTAGGCCATCCTAATGCAGCTTTCACGATATTCATGGGTTTATCAAACCCCGACAACGACAAGCACAGCCGCCACAGTATGGTAATAGTTCCGCTAGACACGCCCGGAATTACCATTAAGCGTATGCTAGATGCCTACGGCGATTACGATGCGCCATACGGCCACGGCGAAATGCACTTTGATAATGTTCGTGTAAGTAAAGACAACATTATTATGGGTTTAGGCAAAGGGTTTGCGATAGCACAAGGTCGCTTGGGCCCTGGCCGTATTCACCACTGTATGCGCGCTATCGGCATGGCAGAAAAAGCATTAGAGCTTGCGCTTAAACGCGGTCACGAACGGGTTGCTTTTGGTAAGCCGATAATCCGTTTAGGGGGTAACCTAGAGCGTGTTGCCGACGCCCGTATGGCAATAGAGCAAGCGCGTTTGCTTACCCTTCACGCGGCGTGGAAGATAGATAACTTAGGCGTGAAACATGCCATGACAGAGATCTCAGCCATCAAAGTAGTAGTGCCAAACATGCTACAAAGCGTGGTAGATATGGCATTACAAATTCACGGTGGCGCAGGTATGTGTAGCGACTTCCCATTAGCCCGTTTTGCCGCTGGCGCAAGAGCCCTTCGCTTAGCAGATGGTCCTGACGAGGTACACAAAGGCATGGTGTCTCGGTTAGAGCTTAAAAAGTATCAGTAATAAAAAGCCATAAAAAATGCCGCTTCTTGTCATAAGAAGCGGCATTTTATTTTTAACCTAAATGGTTAATTTCTATTTAGCTTACTTTTTCTTTATCTGGCTTAGTAAGTGTAGCGTGCCTGTACGTACCACATACCACCATTGAAACCAAACGGGCTAGCTTCTGAGTAAAGCTGGCCTAAGCTTCCTGCGCTTGGGTTTTCTTCTGGGTATTCGTCGAGCAGGTTGTTCACACCAATAACAAGATCTAGGTTTTCGCTATAAGAGTATTTGGCTTCTACGTCTATCAAGACAGCTGCATCAATACCGTCTACACCATTACCTGTATCGTCCCAACCACCGTAGTAGTTAGCGCGTACTAAAGTGCGAAGCGCGCCTTGGGTGTGTGTCCATGAAATATTACCGCGAAGGTTTGGCAGTAAATCTTCAATTGCAGCAACACGGCCTTCGCCAATTGGATTAAGCGTACCTACATCGTCCACTTCGGTTTCGTTGTAGTTCGCCGCTAGCGTAATACGTGAATTACCTTCCCATAAATCGAAGCTGTAGTTACCTACAATGTCGATACCGCGTGTAGTGGTGTCGAAGCTGTTCGAGAAGAAGCGGAACTGTGATAGGTCGTCTAGACCGATAAAGTCTGAACGGTCGATAATGCCCGACGCATCAAGCTCGGTAAGCGCCTCAGATACGGTTGCGTAGTCTGTACCGCCACCAGCAAAGTTAAGCGCATCTAGGAAGTTAACGTTGGCACCTAGTGCAACACGGTTTTCCATTTCGATGTTATAGAAATCGATGGTCCAGCTCATGTCTGCCACATCAATTGACGCACCAAACGAGAAGTTAACCGCTTCCTCTGGCCCTAAGTCTGGGCGACCATTACCTTGGCTTTCAATAAAGTCAGCTGCTAGCTGACCTGCCGCCGATGACAATGGCAATGTACCTTGGTCAATCAACACGCCATTTACGTTTTGCGTGGTAACGTTAGTAATGCTTGCCTGCCCCGCTGTTGGCGCGTGGAAACCGGTTGAGTATGCACCGCGTAAACGGAAGTCATCAGTTACGTGGAAAATACCTGCAAGTTTAAAGTCGGTAGTATCGCCAAACTCACTGAAGTCTTCACGACGTACCGCTGCTTGCAGAGTTAGTTGATCGGTAACATCAGCTTCTAAATCCACGTAAACCGCGGTACTGTCTTGTGATGAGCTGGTATCACGAGGGAAGCCACCAAAACCGTTAGAACTAGACGAAAACCCTTGGCTTGCTAGTGGGCCAAGCGCATAAGACGCTTCATCACCTGCATATAGATCAAACTCTTCTTTACGGTATTCTGCACCAAACGCTACGTTTAGGTCAGACGCTAAGCCAATATCTACACCGTACACAAAGTTAAGGTTAACTAGGGTTTCGGTTTGCTCTTGCCCACCAGGCACAAAGTCACGTGGTGTTGCTGGGCCTAGTGACGCATTGATAGTGTTCTTTATAAAGAAGTCAGTACGGTTAGAGCCGCGCTGGGCACTGAAGTCATAACCTAAGCCGTTACCAATTTCTAAATCACCACGTACACCTACGGTAAATGCCATATCTTCGTTGTCGCCACCAAAGCGAGGCACAAAGCCCGTGGGGATGGTTTCAATGAACGAGAAACAGTTATCATCAGCCTGTACTTGCGCTAGGAAAGTTGGATCTGGGAATACATTGCCTTCACCGCCAATTGGAATACCGTCAATACAGCTTCCACCTACGCCAACACCGTCAAGGTCGCCTACAAGCACTGAGTGTACGCCGTCTGGGTCGGCTAAACCTGTTAGTGGGTCAACCAATGGACCGGCGTACACACCGCCGCGCTGGCTACCTTCCGTTACCGGGTTACGGTAGAAGAAACCACCAGTTACTGTACGCTTGCCGTAGTTACCAAATAGGTAAAGCTCAGCTTTGTCGTTTAGTTCGTACGCTGAGTTAATAAAAACTTTATAGTCGTCTTCTACGTCTGGTTGGCCCCAGTACTGCGGTACTTCATTGGTATAAGTATTGATAGTAGAAAAGTCTGACTGAGATAGGTAACCCGCATCGACCATACCCTGCACGTCGTTACGTACTACTGAGCGCACCGTACCTTCAACGTCGCGAATTTCACCCGTGATATTTACAAAGCCGTCGGCACCTAGCGAAAAGCCAGCGTTAGCTGAAATAGTATAGTTGTCGCCATCGCCTTCATAGGTAGAGCCGTAGTTTGCGCGGAACTCGAAACCTTCGTCATCATCGCGAAGCAAGAAGTTAAGCACCCCTGCGATAGCGTCTGAACCGTACTGCGACGATGCACCATCACGCAGCACTTCTACTTGTTTTAGCGCAAGTGATGGGATTGCTGAAATATCAACACCCTGCGCACCGTCTGAAATACCGCCGCCTAGGAAAGAAATTATAGAGCCACGGTGACGACGCTTACCGTTTACCAACACCAACACGTTATCAGGTGATAGACCGCGCATGTTAGCCGGGCGTACAATTGTAGCTGCGTCACTGATTGGCTGGGTGTTTACATCGAACGACGGTACGTTAGTACGCAGCATGTCTTGCACGTCGCTTGATGAGTTTTGACGGAATTCATCACCAGTAATTACGTCTACAGGTACCGGAGAGTCAGCCGCAGAGCGATTGCTCATACGCGTACCGGTTACAATGATATTTTCAACATCTTCTGCTTTTTCTTCTGCATCTTGCGCAAACGTAGGCGCTGACATCGCCGCAAAAAACGGTAATGAACTAGCAATAATGGTTGAGGTTATTCGATTAAGTTTTTTCCCCTTGGGGAAGTTACCTTGATCCACTGTGTTTCTCCTTCAAGACTTGTTGTTTTTTATATGGTTTTAATATTTTTATTATTGGCGTGAGCAATACTTATAAGTGGCTGCAATAAAAATGTGTGACAGCCAAACTAATAAGCACCACATAATTAGAACAAAACAACTAAAAAAGCTTACTGAAAGAGATAATTATCACTCATAAGGTGTGATTTATATTAGCCTTTAGGATAATGCTGCTGCTGAGCATTTTAGAAGAATGAGGTTAATACCGTATTTAACGGTAGAACACGCTGAACTTAGAAGGATTAATGATTCTTAAGGTTTTGTAATTAGGGGGAGTTATTAGACAAGCGGTAGCTAACCCTAAACGATTAGCTACCTTTGCCAATGAATAGCGCTTTAATTAAAAGCTATACGAAGCACTTAGCTGCGCGTTTATACCTGCGCCGTAGTAACCCACAGTATGTAGGCTGTTAATGTATTTCTTATCAAAGATATTGTTGATGTTCATGCGAACGGTTAGGTCTTCAGTAAACGCTTGTGATGCATACACATTACCCAAGAAGTACGCACCTTGTTCAACGTTGTAATCAACATTGCTTATCTCAGACTGCCAACGACCACCAAAACCTACTTCTACCTCTGGTGCTTGCGGTACTGTGTACGCTAGCTGGAAAGTAACAACATCACGCGGTGCCCATAGGTTAGCATCGTTACCTTGCTCGTCTTCTACGTCGATAGCGGTATAAGACGCATTAACACGCAGAGCATCGGTTACCTGCCCCGCCACTTCAATTTCAAAACCATCAGACTCTACCGACACACCTTCATAGTAATACTGTAGCGTGTCTGGGTTGGTTCCAGCGTAGGCGGCTAGGTTGTCTTGCTCTGCAGTAAAGTACGCGAATGTAGTTAATAAACGGTCATCAAACCACTGGGCTTTTACGCCCGCCTCAAAGTTTTGGCCTTTGGTAGGGTCTAGGTACTGGCCGTTAATGTCGTACTGTTCTTGCGGCTGGTACACATCTGAATAACTTACATAGGCATTCACATCTTCAGTTACCGCGTAAGTAGCGCCAACGTAAGGGCTGGCTTCACTTTCTGAGTTATCGATAACCGCACCAGCGTTTTGCCCTGTACGCTCAAAATCAATAGCGTTGAAACCAGCAATAACATGCATTTCATCGGTAAGGCTGAAACGCGCAGAACCGAAGTAACGGGTTAGGTTTTGCTCAATGTTTGAGTACTCGGCAGCAGCTAGCCAATCAGGCTCGGCAATGGCATTTAACGCATAAGGGAACGCAGGCGTTGGGCCATAGGCAGGCGTAGTAGCGTAATCAAATGCGTGAACAAAAGACACATCGTCGCTAGTAGCGTGACTAACGCCAAAGTTCACTTCATGATTGCGGCCAAATAGCGAAAAATTACCAAACACACGGCCCTCTATAAGATGAGAGTCGCGCTCAGAGTCGTAACGACCCGGCCAGCCAACAAGACCTAAGCCTGTGTCTTTATCAATTGCGCCGTAGGCGTAGAACAGTTTGCTTTGATCTTCAAAGTCGCGGTAGTTATAGCTAAGTAGTAACTGCCAATCGTTATCGAACACATAGTCTAGCTCTACAAATGCATTGGTAGTTTCGGTATCCCATTTCGACCACTCTTGTGCTGTGGTATCGCTAATGTCCCACTCGGCTTGGGTGCCATCGGTATAGTTAAATACTAGCCCGCCCCAGGTGTTGCCGTCGGTATTAGCATCTTGATAAGACAAACCAAAGGTTACGGTAGCGTTGTCGGTTAACTGACCGTCGATAACACCGTAAACAAAGCTGCGATCGTTTTCTAAACCATCTAGGTGTGACTCTTTATCTTCAACACTGGCTACCACGCGAGCTGCCCAGCTGCCGTCTTCAGTAAGCAGCATTGAATAGTCGCCCTGTACGCGCTTAAAGTTGTACGAGCCAATGCTTGCGCCAATTTCACCGCCCTCTTCATTGGTGGGGCGCTTGCGCACATAGTTAATGGTACCCGACGCATTACCCACGCCGGTTAGCAGGCCGTTGGCACCACGAATAACCTCAATTTCTTCATAACCGTAAGCTTCAACAGAACCGGTAACAATGCCCCAGTCGTTCGGTAGGCCTACACCGTCAATTTGAGTGTTTTTAATTTCAAAACCACGGGCGGTGTAGTTGGTACGGTTAGTTTCCCACTCTTCTACGTTAATACCCGGCGCAAGCTTAAGTGCATCGTTAATATTAAACGCACCAAACGACTGCATTAGGTCTTCAGAAAGAATGCTAATAGACTGCGGCGTTTCGCTAATTTCCATGGTTAAGCCCGTTGCACCGCGGCTAACGCGGTTTTGACGAACGCCAACAATACGAATTTTTTCAACGTCTGCTTCTTTAACTTCTACCGTATCGTTTTGCGTAGTTTGCGCATTTACCGACAATGCAAACGCGATAGGCGTTAGTGCAAATAAACTGCTTAATTTCATGGTTTTCTCTGTTATTGGTTTTGAAGGGTTGGTTTTTAGGGCAGGAGTATAAAACAGACTAAAACCAATTTAAATGATAATTATTTCTATTTACATTAAAAAATAGAGCAATAAAACAGAGAATGGACGCAAAACTAGATAGCGCTTCTAAGCCATACTACCAATGGTGCTTTTAAACCTTTTAAGCGCTATAAAATAAAACGCACAACCAATAGCTAAAAGCGCCAACAATTGAGGATAAACAACACTAATGCCCGCTCCTCTATACAACACGCCTTGGGAAGCCTCTACGAAATGAGTATTGGGCATTAGCAGCATTGCGCTTTGAATGAACCCAGGCATGCTTTCTCTTGGTGTTACCCCACCAGATAGCAACTGTAGAGGCAGCAAAACTAAAATAAGTAACAATCCGAACTGTGGCATAGATCGCGCAATGGTAGCCATGAAAATCCCCATACTCGAAACGGCGAATAATTGTAGAGCAACAGCCACCATGAAAAGCCATATTTCGCCGTTAATGGGGACGGCGAGTACCAACTGAATAATAAAATAAACAGAAAACAAAGTAGTAACCCAAACCACTACTCCCGAGGCTAATATTTTAGACAGCATAATTTCACTGTCTGAAACTGGCATAGCCAGCAGGTGCTCTATAGTGCCACGCTCTTTTTCTCTAATAAGCGCAGCCCCAGACAGAATTATGGCGATCATTGTTACCGCATTAATGAGCTCCATCACAGAGCCAAACCAAAAACCTTCTAGCGCTGGATTAAATCGGGCTCGCATGATCAACTCGACAGGGTAATCAATGTCGGATTTATAACCCTGTAAATAAGTATTCACTTCACTGGTGATTATTTCTGTGATGTAACCATTACCAGTAAACGCCTGGCTAATACGTGTTGCATCAACGTTGACCTGAACATCGGGCTGTAGCCCAGCCATAATATCTTTTTCAAATTCAGGGGGAATGGTCACAACAAAGGTATATTTCCCCGTGTCTAAATACGTGTCGGCCTCATTACTTTCAATAATATCTGGCGCTAAAAAATAAGGAGGATAAAAGGCATCTATTACCCGCTTAGACATCTGCGAATTGTCGTGATCGACAAAGGCAATGGGCGCGTTGTGCAAAGATTCAGGTACCGCAGTGGCCGCCGTGTAGATGTTTACCGTAAACACATAAACAATAAGAATAAGCATGGCTGGGTCGCGCCATAAGCTCCAAAGCTCTTTTACACCTAGCTGGCCTACATTTTTAATATCCACGGTTCATCGCTCCTGCTTGCGTAACAAAACAGTGGCAAGCCACAGTGTAATTGGTATAGAAATAGCTATGGCAAACACGGCAAAATCAAGGGTTCCAAAACCTAACCCTTTGCTAAATATTCCCCTGCTAGCAGTTAAAAAATAACTAATAGGGTGAAGCTCTCCTATTACGCGCCCTGCCCCTTCTAAGGCAGAAACCGGCGTTATCATGCCTGCAAACTGAACGGCAGGTACCATAGTGCCAATAGTGGTAAGCAAAATAGCGGCAATTTGACTGTTAGTAAAAACCGAAGCCAACAAACCAAAGCTAGTGGAAAAAGTAACGAATAACAGCGTTATAAGGCATAGCACTATCACATCCCCTTTCAGTGGGATGTCGAAAAGCCACACCGCCATAGCAACCAACAGAAAGAAGCTAACAAACGAGGTAGCGATATAAGGAAGTTGCTTACCCAACAAAAACTCTATGCGTGTAACTGGTGTAACATATAAGTTGATTATCGAACCCAGCTCTTTTTCGCGCACCACCGCCAACGACGTTAAAAGCGCAGGTATCATCAACAACAGCATGGGCATTACCGCAGGTACAATGGCCACTAAGCTGCGAACATCTGGGTTATACAAATAGCGTGATTCAACATTAATACTGCTAGTCGACTGCACTTGGCTAGCTTGTGAGGCTTGCTGCATAAGCCATTTCAGGTGAATACCTGTTACATAACCCTGTATAGTTTCGGCCCTTGAGGGCATAGACCCATCAATCCATGCACCTATTTCCACTTGTTCGCCTTTATGCAGTTTTTGGCTAAATTCGGGGGGAATTTCCACAGCCAATGAAAGCTCTCCGCTTTTCATTCGCCTGTCCATATCGGCATAGCTGGTAATAACTGGCTGTTCATTGAAATAGCGCGAGCCTGATAACGCATTGCGATAGTTAAGACTAGTGGAAGTTTGATCGCGGTCGAATACCGCATAGCTTAAGTCATCAACGTCCATAGTAATGCCATAGCCAATAACTACCATTAGCACCATGCTGCCTAAGAACGACATGGTTAAGCGAATGGGGTCGCGGATAAGCTCAAGGGTTTCACGCGAGGCATAGCTTAACAATCGCCGTAAGCCTTTTGCACGTTTATTCGGTGGCGTGGCTTTATCTGCGCTAACACCTTCTGGTGCACTTTGCTCAGTGTTTTGTGTTTGGTTCTCAGGCGTTTGCGCTTCAACTAAATAATCGATAAATGCTTGCTCTAACGTATCGGCAGATTTAGACGCTTTTATGGCTTGCGGTGTATCGGTTACCAACACTTCGCCTGCATGCATTAGCGAAATTCTGTCGCACCGTACGGCCTCATTCATAAAATGAGTAGAGATAAAAATGGTTACGCCGTCTTTTCGCGCTAAGGAAATAAGCAACTGCCAAAAGTTATCTCGGGCAACTGGATCTACGCCAGAAGTGGGTTCATCTAATATTAATACTTCAGGTTTATGAACCATGGCCACGGCCAATGACAAACGCTGGCGAATACCTAGCGGAAGGTCGTTTGGTAGGCTGTGTTGATGATGGCTTAAGGCAAAGCGATTAAGCATTTCATCTACCCGCGAATCTAGTATCTTGCTAGCTACTTTGAATAGCTTGGCATGAAGCGTAAGGTTTTGCCGAACGGTTAATTCGGTATACAAAGAAAAGCTTTGCGACATATAACCTACGCGGTAGCGGGTGTTAATATCGTTAGCAGCAAGCGGGCTGCCCAGCAACCATGCCTCGCCAGAGGTTTGCGGCAACAGGCCAGTAAGCATTTTCATGGTGGTAGACTTACCACAGCCATTCGACCCTAGAAAGCCAAAAATTTCGCCTTTCCCAATAGTAAAGCTAACGTTATTTACTGCCGTAAAATCGCCAAACTTCATAGTAAGGTTTTTAGCTTCAATCGCGGTTTGCATGTGCTCACTAGCCTTATAAGGCTGCACAACTACGCTGCGATGTTCATGCTTTGCGTCTGCCGGCAAAAGCGCAATAAATGCCGCTTCTAAATTGCTGGTTTGTGTTTCTTCAAGCAATGACGCTGGCGAGCCGCTTGCCAGTATTTCACCTGCATTTAACGCTATTAGATGATCGAACTGTTGGGCTTCATCCATATAGGCAGTCGCTACCAATACGGTAATATTTGGCTGGGTTTTGCGAATGTCTTTAATAAGCGACCAAAATTGACTTCGGGCAAGGGGGTCTACCCCTGTAGTGGGTTCGTCTAGAATAAGCAGGCGGGGATCGTGTATTAAGGCACAACATAACCCCAGTTTTTGCTTCATACCACCCGACAACTTGCCGGCTGGGCGCGATAAAAATGGATAAAGTCCGGTTCGTTTGGTAAGGGTATCTATTCGTGCACGACGCTGAGCACGATTGTGCCCAAAAAGTTTGGCAAAAAACTGTAAGTTTTCTTCTACAGACAGCGTGGGATATAAGTTTTTGCCTAAGCCTTGTGGCATGTATGCAATATCAGAACATATCGCGGCGCGGTGTTTTTCATCACGCATATCGCCACCAAGAACCTGCAACTGCCCCTTTTGCATAACTCGCTCACCAGCAATAAGCGACAGCAACGTAGATTTGCCCACGCCATCAGGGCCAATTACGCCTACCGTTAGGCCCGCGGGAATAGAAAGCGCAAGATTGTGAATAGCTGTGGTGCTTTTGTAGCGAACCGTTAGCGAATTGCATTCAATAATGTTGCCCATTAGTCGACAAGCTCAGGTAGGTCGCTAGGCCATTCAGCGGTATCGTTTAGCTTTACCCATACTTCACCCGGTAACCCTGTTTTCACTTTTTCAATGTGCTGCTTTAATAAGTTTTCAGGAATTTGCGCTTTAACCCTGAACATAAGTTTTTCTCGCTCACTTTGGGTTTCAACCGACTTAGGAGTAAATTGCGCTACGTCGGCAACGTAAGAAATGGTGGCCGGAATAGCGATGTCGGGCGCGGCATCTAGCACAATAAGTGCTTCACCGCCCATAGTAAGCTTGCCCACCTGCGAAGCAGGCAAAAAGAATGTCATGTATACGTTTGTTAGGTCGACCAAACTAAGTACACGCCCACCTGCACTAACAACTTCGCCAGGCTCTACTACGCGGTATTGAATACGCCCATTACGTGGTGCTTTTAACACCATATCGTTAATTTCAGATTGGATTTGCGCAATAGTGGCATTGGCAGCGCTGACCGCTGCTTGTGCCGAATAGTATTGCGCGCGCGAAGCTTCAATGGTGGCGTCAGCCGCTGTCAAACGAGCCTTAGCTGCATTTACCGCCGCCTTTGCGCTTTCAACATTGGTAAGGTTATCTTCTGCCAATTGTTTAGACACTGCGCCTGTTTTTGCCAATTCATTAGTACGGGCAGCATGAGCTTCAGCTGCTTTTAGCTCGGCTTTAGTTTGCAGCAGCGCGGCTTCAAGCGCTGACTTTTCACTTTGGCGCTGTGCAACAGCCATATTTGCAGCTTCTACCGCACTTTTGGCTTGCTGGTGCTGTGCCTTGGCCTGCTGAAGCTGGCTATTAATGGTGGTGGTATCAAGTTTGGCGACCACATCGCCCGCCGTAACTCTGTCACCTTCGCTGACATAAATCTCTTCTACACGCCCTGCTACTTTTGCAGAAATGCCAATTTCAGTAGCTTCAATGCGGCCATTCCCTGACACCACATCGACATTTTCGGGCCCACTGAAAACAGTACTAAAAACCACAATTAAAAACACAACGAACATAATGGATAGAATAAACGGCGTTTTTTTCACAGTGACGCTCCCTGTGGTTTAACAATAAAGGTGAGAAGTGGCGAAAACGCCAAGGTTAATAGCTTAAGTATACTGGGTGGTGTACTTTAAGCTTTGCGCTGGATCAAAGTTTTGGTAGGTTGAGCAACTAGCCGAGTTTTTGGGCATGCGGTAAATTAGATTAAACAATGAAGGGACTCTGTTCATAGTGACAAAAACAATTGAACACTACAGCGAAAAAGCACAGCACTACTTCGATTTGTACAATTCGGTAGACGCCGAAAATGTACATGGCGATTGGAAAGCATTTTTACAAAAAGCCAATACAGGCAATGCGTTAGACGTAGGCGCTGGCAGTGGCCGCGACGCCAACTGGTTAGCCAAACAAGGGTGGAAAGTAATAGCTGCAGAGCCTGCCGATGAGCTAAGAAACTTAGCACAAGCCAATTCGCATAACAGTGTTACATGGTGTAACGCCAGCCTACCCGCGCTTGCCGCCCTCCCCCAACAGCCAAAAACATACGACCTAATACTCCTTTCCGCCGTGTGGATGCACTTGCCTAAAGATGAAAGGCCCGCCGCGTTGAAAAGGTTAGCAGAATTGCTTTCAGAAAATGGAGTTATGTATATAAGCCTTCGGTTCGGCCCCAATGATGAAAAACGGCCCATGCACCCAGTTAGCTATGATGAATTGGCAGCTTTAGCACAAAGTAACGGACTAACTGCACGTAATTTAAACCCGGTTCCAAGTCAGGATGGTTTAAAGCGAGATGATGTGAAGTGGGTTATGGTTGAAGTGGTGAAGGGATAATGACTGCTACAAATTATCTGGTTACCGGCAGAAACAAGCAATACCTTCTACATGAGATTCGCGACGCCCTAAAAAGTGCGACGAGTATAGAAATAGCGGTTTCGTTCATTCGTATGTCGGGTTTAAGCCTTATCATTCAGGACATTGAAGATGCGATGAACTCGGAAGAGCGCGATGTGAAGTTGTCATTGCTGACTTCAGACTATATGAATATAACTGAACCACAAGCCTTAAAGCGTTTGATGTTGCTCAAGGAACGGGGCGCTGATATCCAAATCTTTGAAAGTAAGCAAGCCACCAGCTTTCATTTGAAGTCATATATATTTGTTAAAAATAGTGGCGAAGTACTAACCTCAGCCAGAGCGTTCGTTGGCTCTAGTAACATCAGTAAAACGGCACTTACCGACGGTATAGAGTGGAACTATCGAATTGATTACCCAAATCATAACGACAAAGAAGCCATAGCCCGAATTGAAGAAATTCGAGAGCAGTATCACTACCTCTTCACATTACCCCAAGTTAAGCCATTAACTTATGACCTAATAGCTGATTACGAAATTAGGTACAACACAGCAAGAGTTGTTACACCAATTCAATCTGCTGCATCATTGCCAGATGAAAAAGAGCATGAAATTCCGGAGCCAAGAGAACACCAAGTAACAGCACTAGCAGCACTCAGGCAGGCCCGAGAAGAAGGGGTTATGAAAGGTTTAGTGGTACTAGCAACAGGTATGGGTAAAACCTACCTAGCGGCTTTTGATTCTGCGCAAGTAAATGCTAAGAAAGTACTTTTTGTAGCACATCGCGAAGAGATCTTACTTCAAGCAGAGGCTAGCTTTCTTAAGATACACCCAAATAAAAAGGTAGGCAGATACAGCGGAAAACAAAAGGATGAAGAATATGACTTTCTGTTTGCCTCCATCCAAACAATCGGCCAGTCGTCTCATCTAGCTAAATTTCCTGCTGTTGCTTTCGATTATATTGTTGTAGACGAGTTTCATCATGCCGCAGCGGGTGGTTACCAACGTTTACTGCAGCATTTCACGCCGTCATTTTTGCTAGGATTAACCGCAACACCGAACAGGACTGACGGTAGCGATATCCTCAAACTATGCGACAACAATCTTATTTACCAGCAAGACCTGTTCGATGGAGTCAAAGCAGATGCATTGTGCCCTTTTTCTTATTTCGGTATTTTCGACAAGGAAGTAGACTACGAGCACCTACCCTGGCGCAATGGTAAATTCGACCCTGAAAAGCTATCTAATAAATTAGCGACCAAAGGCCGCGCGAAACATGTTCTCAGTGAGTGGAAAGCAAAGTCGCAAGATGTATCACTGGCTTTTTGCGTCTCTCGCAAACACGCCGATTACATGGCAGATTACTTTAATCAACAAGGCGTTGCAGCAGCTAGTGTTCACTCGGACTCTTCACTTACGCGCAGCGAAGCCTTAGAAAAACTTAACGACGGTGAAATTAAAATATTGTTTTCGGTAGACCTATTCAATGAAGGCGTCGATTTACCGAAGATAGATACCGTATTAATGCTTAGGCCTACTGAATCGAAAATACTTTTTCTACAGCAAATGGGCCGAGGCCTTCGTAAAAGCGAAGGAAAGGACAGGCTAATTATTTTAGATTTTGTGGGTAATCATCATAGCTTTTTAAACCGCCCAGAAATGTTATTAGCTAGCATTATAGACGGACCGCAAAACCGCAGAAAAATGGTCGACCTAGCAAAAAATGCCAATAAACTACTTCCAGCCGGTTGTTACGTAAACTTTGACTTAGAGTTTATCGATTTCCTTACAAGCATTTCTAAAGATGAACTTGATATCCAATACGACAGGTTGAAAGGAACGTTGGGCCGTAGACCGACATACTCAGAGTTCTATCAATCCGGCGCGAGTTTAGAAAAGCTTAGACGAAACAGAGGGTCATGGTGGGAGTTTGTTGATAGCAAGGGCGACCTTGAAACTGGTGAGCTAGAAGTGCTTGAAGAACATCTGCAGTGGTTTAAAGACCTAGCTGTTACTCGTACTTCGAAGTGCTACAAGTTGGTGTTACTTGCCACGCTGATTGAACATAATGCATTTCAGTCACAAGTAAGTGTTGATGATTTAGCAGAGTGGGCAAGACAGTGGTTTTTAGATAACCCAGAATGGATTTCAGACTTACCGGAAAGCAAACAACAATTAGAGACGTTAAGTAAATCAAAATGGCGAGCGCATTGGCGTAGTAACCCGATTGAATTTTGGTGTACTGAAGAGCCTGAATCGAAGGTTTCATGGTTTAACATTAATAATCAGCAGTTTCATTTCAAACAAAGTATTACAGCAATTCAACATGATTTGTTTTTAGCAATGACCGTTGAGGTTAATAACCAACGTCTTGCCAATTACAGACATAAGAAGTTAGCTATAACGGCCCCTTCTTCCAATAAGATTGTGCAGTTTCCCGAGAAAGCGCAGCTACCATTTTTTCCTGATATTAAAATAGCTTGCGGCCATTTCAAAACGGGTAATGCAGAGGCGTCTGAACTTGTAAATGCACCGTACGGCTTTGGGAATATAGACAACTCGCGACATTTTATTGCTCGCGCATCTGGTAACTCTATGAACGGCGGTAAGAACCCTATTTATGATGGTGACTATTTGCTCTTAGAGCAAATCACACCAAATAATGCTGGTAGTATTAGCAATACAACAGTAGCCATCGAAAGGCAGGATGAAACTGGCGACAATCAATACTTGCTGAGAAAAGTGCTCAAAAACCCAGATGGCTCTTATATTTTGAGAGCAGCTAATCCAGATTATGATGATCTCATAGCAAGTGAAGAAATGATGACCTTCGCGCGCCTAAAAGGAAAAGTCGACCCGCTTGAGCTTTTTGTAGGGCAAGAACTAATGCGCGAAGATATCCCGCCGCTTTTCAACGAAGAGTTCAATCCTGGTAATTGGCAATCGGGGCATGTCGTACTCAAAGAAAAGAATGTTCAAATTTTGCTGGTTACCCTAAACAAACAAGGAAAAGGCAGCGAACATCAGTACCATGATTATTTTATTGACGATAAACATTTTCATTGGCAGTCGCAAAATAGCACTTCACCAAGTAACAAGCGTGGAAGAGAAATAGTTGAACACCAGAAATTAGGTAGCCGCGTTTACCTTTTCGTTCGAGAGAGCAAATTGAGAGGGAAAACAGCCTCTCCTTTTATGTTCTATGGCGAAGTGAAATATATTAGTCATGAGAGTGAAAAGCCGATGAATGTGACCTGGGAGTTACTAGCTCATTAGTTCGGTCGCATATTTTTATACTCAAATAAATATAGGTTCAAATCTCTCTGCAGTTTCATCACTGTTTAAACATCAGCTCTTTGCTTTTGTACTTACCACTCTGTCTGACATGCTGAAACCACAAATGATGTTTAAAACATACTTTGTAATAAATTTTTGTACCTAATGAAATTAACTTTAGATTTAAGCTAGTAAGCGACGACACAGGGATGCGTATAGAGCAAGAAACAAGGAGTTTGAGCCATGACAACCAAATCGCCCAAAAAAGTTAGAGTTAAAATGGCGGTAGGCCTCTCTTCGGATGATGAGCTATTACATATAGATTACGCAAAGAACGGTAAAGCTTGTAAGGCAAAATGCATAGACTGTGGCTGCCCTCTCATCGCTAAGAATGGTGGTACGGTCACACATCATTATGCTCATGATCCCGAGTTTTATAAACCTGATGAGTGTAATTGGCAACCTGAGACAGAACTCCACTTAATGGCTAAAATGGTCATAGCAGCAGATAAAAATCTCCGTATACCCATAGGCACAATTGAGCCGAAGTTCAAAGAAATTGATTTTGAGAGTGTAGAGCTAGAGAAACGATTAGATTCGCGAGTTCCAGATATAACAGCATATGCAAACGGTGAACGTATTTTGATTGAAGTAGCTGTTACCCACAAATGTGATTCAACAAAAATTTCGGAGATGAAAAGAGCCAATAGTAACTGCATTGAAATTGATTTGAGTGAGTTCATATTTAGTGAGCAAACAATCACGTTAGATGCAGTTCGTAACTTTATAAGTGAAGCACCGCTAATTTGGTTATCGATATCTCCAGTGGGTGAAATAGGACGTCTTACCTACCTCCACAATTTGGAGCATCAACGCTCACTTGCCACTAGTGTTAAAGAGCTAAATGCTGAGCGGCAAAGTATCGAAGCAATAATGCCAAATCTACGTCAAAAGCTAGATGATTTGCAGACTAAAACCGCCAATCTTGAAACCAAAATCGCGCAGCAAGAACGAAGTATAGCAAGCAACAAAAATAAACTTAGTAGACTCCGAACACTCGAAAAAGAAGAACAGCGCTTTATTGTAAAGAATAATAACCTAGAGAGAGAATGGTCACGGCTAGAGATAAAAGCACAAAATCTTCTTAACAAGGAAAATTACGTTCGTAGCCAACAGGAAGAGCTTTACAGAAAAGAGAATAGTTTATCTTTGGAGATTAATAGAATTTCTGATGATAAGGCTTCGCAAAGAATAAGCCAGCGAGAGGAGGAATTAAGAGCATTAGAAAAAACTCTTGCGTGCGAATTTGATAAGCTTAAAAGCGACCGCGCGAACTTTGAAAGCATAGTGGAAGAGCAGGCAGCACAAAAATTAAAAAGCGTGGAAGCAAAGATCTTGAACGACGCGCAAACTCAGCGCAGAAATATTATTAATAGTGCCAACACATCAAGGAAAAGAGCTTTAGAGCTTATTAGCCCTTTACCTACACTACTAAAGAAGCAATTTGCTCTTGCAGGATCTTTTGCCAAGCCTCCTCACCATGTTATCAATGAGATTAATGAAATGATTGAGCAGCTATCACGCAGGTTAGAAGCTGAAAATCAATAGTTTCGAAGCTGCGGAAAAAGACGCTTAAGAAGAGTTTGTAAAACTTATGAGTGCGTATTTGTAAGCGCAAAGACCAAGCTATTCACCCTCTTTATAAAGAAAAACTTGATACAGAAACAGGTGAACTTAAGCAAAGTTACTTTGGCGGGGTAGCTTCAATTTAGCTTCGAGGAATAAAGCTAGGTGAAAAAGAAGTAATTACCAGAGTTCACGAATGGCGTTTAGGAAGTCGCAGCACAAGAGCCGCGTAGCGACTCAGATGCTTTACTTGGAGTTCTGTAAATAAAAGTACTAGGCTGCTTTACTTAATTTTTCAACTGAAGTAATTATTGTATCTACGTGACTTCGCAGCAATTCCAAATCTGATTCAGAAAAGTCAGTTCCAAGCTTATAATCAGCTTTCGCTCTTAAAGCTTTTGCAGCACCGAGCTTATAACCAACCTTTTTGTACTCTTTAGAATTAGGCTCAGATGTAAATCCATTTACTAAGGTATGAATTAACTGCTCGTGCATCCCACCTTTCCCACCATCCATCAAACCGTCTACTAGTGTCGCAACGCTATGGTAAGCTACATAATAATAACGAGCAGCAAAGCATCGAGTCTCAATCTCAGTATTCGTGCTTAGTGATTGGGTGTGCTCTTTCCATTCCTCAATAGTTACAGGCATCCTAATTCCCTTTTTAATCAACTAGCAAGCGTATCGGTCTGTTCAGTGTCACTTTGATTTGTAAGATGAAAAACAAATTTTCTAGTATCTGTACTAGTCTCATATTCAATTAACTGTTCTATTGCAAAATCATCAAGTTTTCTAATTTGCGATTGGGAAGCACCTGTAAAACCCAACTTACTAGAAATTACCATGATGTCGTCAGGAATGACTTCTACATCTTTATCAGTAAGGGCAATGCCAAACGCGTCAAATGCATAATCCATTATGTTACGCGTTATTAAAGACAAGTACTTAAAATCGAAGTCTAGTTGGGCTATTTCTTTAACTACATCCTTATCGAAGTATGCATTCTCGTTAAGAAGCGCCAAAACATCACTCTGGTTAGCGTACGCTTTTTCAAACATTTCAATCGCTCCCTTTGCGCCCGAAAAATCATTGCAATTTATTAGCACCCTTATAGCGTATAAGGCGACACTTGCTGAGAATACAGTCTTTACTGCTAATGAGGCTTTTTTATATGCCTTATTTTCTACGTTCAATCTAATGGCCGTTTTGAGGTATGCATCAAAGATGTATTCCTCTGGGTTAGTAGCATATGCTGCATCTAAATTGGAAAAAGCTCTTGCTACATCACCTTTTATGCAATGACAGATACCAGTAATCATGTACCGGTCTTCAAGTTCGTTTAGTTGTTCTGCTTCATTGAGTATTCTTTGAAGCTTTAATTCATCTACTCGATCACTTGAGCCAAGTTCATTTAACTCGTCAATTAGATTGAAAGCTTTGCTTGCAGGCAAATTCGTCATCGAGAAAACTCCATAAGCTCAAAGATAGCGATTTAGGGGGCAGGAATTAAACACTATATACTTTGAAAAGTCCATTTTTGTTCAAATAACAAACGCTACTTTTTGTTAAGCTTACACTAGCTCTTTATCTGACCGCCGTCAATAAAACCATCCAAAACCTGCTACAAATTTGCTAAATATCTAAAAGCGTGAATTTAGAGAAGGATAGAATCGGGCTGCAGACCCTTAAAAAATGACGCACCTGATAGGGCTCGAACCCATGACCTTTACCTCCTGAGTGCAAAGCCACTAATCAGCTTTTCAAAGGTTAAACCTCAATCGTCCTATTGAAACTTTCATCGTTGTCGAAATAAAGCTGGCTTAGTCAGCTTTCCTTAATGCGGAAAATATTAGCGCTAATTGAGTTTATAATAGCGGTTAAACAGTGTTTGAATTACATCGACCAACCTGAGTAGAACATGGCCCATAAAGTACGTTATAAGTTTGAAGGTGTGGCAAAAGAGATAAATTTTTCTTACAGCCGCCATCAAAATATGCATGAAGCTGTGGCCGATGCTGAAGGAATAGATCTTTCTCAGTTCCTGCAAACTGAACAGCAACTTGCCGCTATCAGTAAAGACAAAAAAACCGTAAGAAACTTCAGAGATACCGAATTTGCAAAAATGGGGTTTTCTGAATTGTACTTTTTAAAAAACGGTCAGGAATGATGGTTGCGCCCGATAGGGTTCAAACCTCTGATACCGGAGCGCAGTGCCATCAATCAGCTTTTGATTGATGGTCTTCAACCAACCCATGAAAAACCTCAATCGCCCTATCGAAGCTTTCATCGTTGTCGAAGTAAAGCTGGCTTAGTCGGCTTTTCTTTATTTTGTAGGTAGCGCTGGCAAAGGCTAGCGCTTCTCTAAAGCTGCTAAACTCTTCATCGAATACTTTGAAAACGTCGCGCTGTGGTTTTGCGACCCGCGTAATGCTGCCGTTTACTTCATAGTCGAACCCAGCAAATTGAAGACGTGAAAGGGTTTCTTTGCCCAATCGCATGCCGCCTTTTAGGCTTATTTGAAATGCAGCGTCCATTTCTTCAATTTCTTCCATGCTCCAGTGGTTATATACCCTAATGGCCTTTTTGTACTTTTCTGCCAATAGCTTTTTTAACACCGCTATTCTAGGTTCTAGCGTGCCGTTATTTTCGTTTTTTAGTAGGTCGAAGCATTCGTTACATGAAGGTACGGAAATAAAGTCGGCCTGTAGGTGCCCGCTTTGCCAGTCGTGAATGAATTTTATAGGCGGAATAAAATCTTGGCGGGCCGCTTCGCAGCCGCAGTAAACACAGCGGTTAAAGTCAGCCGAATGAACTGCGTTTAGGGGCTGATAGAATTTTTGATAATTCTTTACTGACATACTGCTACTTGTTCGAATGGTTATTGCTATTTGGCTGCTAATGGTTATTGCTATTTGGCTGCTATTAATCTTGGCTACGTTAACACTGCGAACTTTATATGAACGTGAAATGTAGTGTGTTAAAACAAAAAGCGCCACCAATCGGCAGCGCTTTACTTTACAGCTTAATCACTATTTATAACTGAACCACTAAAAACTACAACCGCGACGGGCTGCTGTGCGGGTCGCCTTCAATGTGATCTTTTGGTTCACGAGGTTTAGGTTTGGCCGCAATAGGCACATCTTCTTCACTTTCCTCTTCAATATCCCATGTGCCTTCTTCGCTCCATGGATCGTCGTCTGGGAACTCGCCAATGTTGATTTCTTTTACCGAATAGTCGGGCTGATAGCGCATGTCGTAATTAGCTGCCCGCACTATGGCAATACACAGCATTAAGGCTACAGCTAATAGCGGTACGCCCCCTATTATTGATGCGGTTTGTAGCGTTTCTAAACCGCCCACAAACATAAGCACAATAGGCATGAAGGATAGCGCAAAGGCCCAGAATAAGCGGTTCCAGCGCAGTGGCTCTTCGTCTACTTCTTTTTGCACTACGGCAGCTAAAATGTATGAAATGGAATCGAAGGTAGTGGCGGTAAATATTAACGCCAATAGGGTAAATACAAAGATAACCACGTAGTCCATTGGCAGTGTGTGCAGCATGGCAAAAATAGCCGCTGTTGGGCTTTCTTGGTTAAGTATGGTGACTACGTCTAGTTCACCTGAAAGCTGTAAATACAGGCCGTAATTTCCCATTACCATGAAGAATAAAAAGCAGCCCATGGTGCCGAAAAACATAGAGCCCGCCACCATAGTTCGAATGGTACGCCCTCTTGATATACGCGCGATGAAAAGCCCGACACTTGGTGCGAATACCAGCCACCATGCCCAGTAGAATATGGTCCAGTCTTGTGGGAAGTGGGTGTTCTCGAAACCGTTGAATTCGGCGAAAGGTTCAAGCCATGTGGCCATCTTTATAATATTACTCATTACTCGGCCTAGTGCATCTAAGCCTGTGTTGGCCATGAACAAAGTTGGGCCAACAATAAAGATGAACAGCAGTAGGCCTACAGCCAGCCAAAAGTTGATGTCTGACAACAGCTTAATGCCTTTTTTAAGGCCTACGTAGGCGCTGTACCCGAATATGGCGGTACAAGCTACGAGTACTAGCACTTGGGTAGTGAGCGACTTAGGCACACCAAATAGCTCGTGCACACCTTCATTAATCATAGGTGCAGCCAAACCAAGCGTAGTTGCCCCGCCGCCTAACATACCGAAAATAAAGCTGATATCGATGATTTTACCTAGCCAGCCGTGGGCCATTTTCTCGCCTATTACCGGCATTAGGGCTTCGGATATTTTTAGTACGCTGTGGTTACGCACATAGTAGAAGTAAGCAATGGGTACCGCTGGAATCAGGTAAATAGCCCAGGCAAGCGGGCCCCAGTGAAATATACCGTAGGCCGCGGCCCACTTAGCCGCTTCTGGCGTTTCGCCTTCTATGTGAAACGGCGGCGCTTGGTAGTAATACACCCACTCAATCATAGACCAGTATAAAATAGACGCCCCAATACCTGCACAAAACAGCATGGCGGCCCAGGATACTGGCGAGAACTCGGGCTTTTCTTCAGGTTCGCCCAGTTTTATTTGGCCGATGTCGCTAAACATGATGTACACCATGAAGCCACCTGCGCCCACTCCAAGTAGAAGGTATAGCACGCCCAGTTTACTGGTAACGAAGTCTTTAGCAGCTGCCACCCACTGCGCGCCTTGGTCAGGCCAAATGATAAGGGGAAGAGTGACAGACAGAAGAAGGATAAGAGAGCCAAAAAAGGTTGGCTTGTCTATTACGCTAAACGCGGTTTCCTGTTCAGTAGAGGCCTTCGGCGAGGCCGCATCTCGGGTATTACTACTCATACACGATCCTTTGTTTTACTTTTTATCGATGCCATTATGCAATGAAGCTTTAAACGGGCAATCTTTTAAAACAGTTTATCAGATTTTGGTTATGCGTGTTTATTGCAGCTTTTAGCTGATATAAATTAAACGCCAAAGCGGGACAGGCGGGTATATTTGCGCGATTGAATTAACAGATTTTTCGCAGAAATAGCAGTACAATATTTACATTAGAATATCATTATATACAGATTTAGATTATATGTTTTTTATTGGTGAGTATTAAGGAGAGAGCATTGGAAAGCTGGACATCAACTCCATTTGAGCCCTTAGCAGGGCTTGCCGGAGGGCTACTTATTGGTACGTCGGTCGTATTATTGCTTTATACGCTTGGCCGCATTGCCGGCATTTCAGGCATTGCCGCAGGGGCTATAACTCAAAACGGCATTGAACGTTATTGGCGATTGGCTTTTATAGCGGGCATTGTTTTATCTGCCGTGCTTTATATGGTGTTTGTTGGCGATTTGCAGATTCAAACTCAAATGAACTCCACATGGCTGGTTGTGGCTGGCTTGTTGGTAGGTTTTGGTACCCGTCTTGGTTCTGGGTGTACGTCGGGTCATGGTGTTGCCGGGCTTTCTCGATTATCCCCCCGCTCAATTGTGGCTACGCTTACTTTTATGGCGGCTGCCATTGTCACCACGAATATCATCAGACACCTATAAATTACCGAGGAGCATATAGTTATGAGAGCAATTATCGCCTCGCTTATTTGTGGGCTTTTATTTGGTTTAGGCCTTATTGTATCGGGTATGAGCAACCCTGCCCGCGTGCTGAACTTTTTAGATTTCAGTGCAAATTGGGATGCTACGTTAGTCTTTGTAATGGGTGGCGCTATTTTGGTGGCGGCACCTGGCATGTATTGGGTGCGCAAGCGCAGCAAACCCTTATTTGCGAATAAGTTCGATATTCCTACCAGCAAAACCATTGATGCAAAGCTAATTCTGGGCTCTGCGGCGTTTGGTATTGGCTGGGGTATCAGTGGTTTTTGCCCAGGGCCTGCTGTAGTAGCGATTGCGTCGCTTCAAACTGATGTGCTGTTATTTGTAGGTGCCATGATTGTCGGTATGCTAGCGCAGCATTGGTTGAAGCCAAAAGCGGCTTAAAACATAACTACCCTTGCGGCTTTATCCCCTAGTGGGGATAAAGTCGTAATTATCCCTTCGAGGGGGTAAACCCGGCAGTCACTTACATACGTGAAAAAAGCTGACTTATCGTTTTGCGGTTTTCCCTTTCAATAAACCTACCCCCAGGGCGGCCATGATCACTGCAACAACGCCGTTTAAGTAATTGAAAAAGGCATAGGGTGCATAGTCGAGCACGTCAACGCCCAGGGTGGCAGAGTAGAACGCACCGGCGGTTGTCCACGGAATAAGCCCTGTGGTCATGGTTGCGCCTTCTTCTACCGACCTTGATAGCACGGCAGGGTCAAGGTTCTGCTGTTCATATTTTGGTTTAAACAATTGGCAGTTTAAAATAATAGAAATATAAGCCTCGCCCATAGCTACGTTACCTAAAAAACCCGATGCTATGGTAACTGCAATTAAGGTTGCCGTGCGTTTTACCCGTTCAACAATGCCCGCCAACAGCGCCGCTAAAAAGCCCGCACCTTGTAATATGCCGCCTAGTGCGATTGCCATTAGAGCAAGTAGTAGCGTCCAGCTCATGCTGCTGATGCCGCCCCTACCTAAAAGCGCATCTAAGTTCTCGATGCCCGTATTTTGTGGGGTGTTTTCCCACAGCGCGTTAAGCACGCTAATGGTATTGGTATCTTGATAGAAAATAGCGATGATTACGGCAAGCAAAATGCTGCACGACATAGTCACTTCAGCCGTAACTTTTTTGATGCTTAGCACTGTAAGCAATACCAAGGGTAACAGTGTTATATAGGGCGCAAGATTATAGTGGCTGGCAAGCGCTGCTTTAATTTCAACTACCTGATCTACATTTAAATTCTGGTTTGCGTAACTGAACCCTAATGCCAAGAAAATAACGAAGGTGAGAAGAAAGCTAGGCAGTGTAGTCAACAACATGGCGTACATATGCCGATAAAGGTTAGTGCCCGCACTCATGGCCGCGAGATTGGTGGTATCAGAAACTGGCGACATTTTATCGCCAAACGTAGCACCACACACCACCATGGCCGCCACTATAGGTAGCGGTATGTTCATGGCAGCGCCAATACCCATTAGCACTACGCCCATAGTACCCACCGTTCCCCACGATGTACCCGTAGCCACCGACATTACCGCACAAAGCACTAATCCCACTGCTAGAAATATGCTTGGGCTCAGCCAGCTTAAACCGTAATAAATAAGCGTTGAGATAGTGCCGCTTTGCATAAAGCTGGCGATAACCATGCCTATAAGAATAAAGATGTATATTGCAGGCATTGCTCGGGTTAACGCGCTGGTCATTAATTCGCGGATTTGCAGGTATGTGTGCCCCAAACTAAACGCATTAATGCCGGCCCATAATAAACACATAAATATAAGCGCGTGCAGGCTAATACCTAGGCCAAACAACCCACCCGCTATTAGCGCGACAATAACACTAAAACAAAGCAGTGACTGAGCAAAACTAGGGTTACGTAAAGACTGAGGCGACATGAAGAGCTCGTTAATACGTTTGAAAAAATGAAAGTTGTGAAAACCAGTATAACGACTTTGCTATTCGTTGGAATGACTTTGACGTTGGATAGGCTTAGGATGCGCACAGTGCCTCTGAAAACAATGGCTCTTTCAGCCAATAAGCGCTGTCTAAAAGAGCAAAATTAAGGTTTGCTTTACTTATAAAACATCATAAATTGCTAATTAAAGCGCTATTAGCCATTTATGGTTATTTAATTGACACACCTTATTAAGTAGCCATACTTAAATAATTACGTTACTAATGGCTATTTTTGGTGTTTTATGGACAAGGTTGAATATACGAAAAAACTACTTGGTAACCTCGTAAAGCAAGCGAGAACTGCTTCTATGGATCAAGACGAGTTAGCGCTTAGAACCGGTACTAGCAAAAATACTGTTAGCAGGTTAGAGCGAGGAAAAGGAATAAATTCGGATACATTGCTTACAATATTAAATCGACTCGAAGTGCTTGACCCACTTATTGAAACAATCGAAAAGGAGTACGAATTAGTAAGTAATAACCCTTTGAGAAAAAGCTCACTCGTAGAAAAGGAGTTACCTAATGACTTCTAGGGCTTATGTTTTTGTTGACGGACTCGAAAATAACCCGGTTATATGTGGCGTTGTTGAGTTAGACCCAAAGACCAATATCGGGAAGTTTCGATATGGACAAAGCTACCTACAAAGGGATGATGCATTCCCACTAGATCCAGTTCACCTCCCCCTACTTAGCGATCAGTTTATTACCAGAGTCAATAAAGGGATGTTTGGCGCTATTTTAGATGCTGGAGCAGATAGCTGGGGTAAAAAGCTTATTTTGTCGCTGCACTCAACTAAGCCTAACAATGACCTAGAACTCGTTCTGGCTGGTTCTGGGATGGGTGTAGGCGCACTTACTTTTAGCTTATCTAGAAGTGCAAGTAAGCCAAAGAAGAATAAGAATACGCTTGGCGATATCCCCATGCTATTGCTAGGAAAAAGGGCAATCCTTAAAAATGAAGACATTCCTAAGGAAGTCAAAAAAGCATTTGAATACGGGTCCAGTATGGGTGGCGCCCGACCTAAAACACTGATTGAAGACAGTGGTATAAATTACTTAGCGAAATTCAACCGTCCAGATGATTTATACAACGTATGTTTAGTAGAACATGTAACAATGACAATGCTAGAAAAGCTGGATGTTAGAGTTGCAGCCACGTCTATAGTGAACAACCAACAAGAAGACATATTATTGGTAGAGCGATTCGACTGTAACGCTGATAGACCAACACACAATTTCTTAAGTGCTAATTCCCTAATTAACCAAGAAAAGTTGACGAATCAGGCACTAACTGAGAATTATAGTTATGGTGCTTTGGCAGAGTTTATAATGAAGCATGGGGCAGAGCCGAGAGATGCCCATGAACTGTACACACGCATGGTTTTTAACATCTTAATGGGTAATACTGATGACCATTCCAGAAATCACGCTTTCTTGTATTCCTTCTCAGATAAAAACTGGCGCTTATCTCCAGCTTACGACGTATTGCCGATAAACAATTCCCGCCAACATGGAATTGGAATAGGGGTTCACGGAAGAGAAGGAACGCTCGAAAATGCGCTATCTCAATCTAAAAGGTTTGGACTTTCTCAAGCAAAAGCCAAAACAATCATTTCTAGTGTGCAGGCGTTAACTAATGAATGGATACCTTATTTTACCAAGGCTGGTGTACCCGATACCGATATAGAAACGCTTAAAGGGATTATTCCTTCATAGGTAATCAGAAAAGGTAATGGCCCGCCCTAGAGGATTCGAACCTCTGACCTCGGCCTCCGGAGGGCCGCGCTCTATCCAGCTGAGCTAAGGGCGGTTTGTAGATGCAGTGAGGTAACCACTGAACGTTTAATGTATTGAACTCTTGTTTCAAGAGCACTGCGGCTAAACGTATGCCGCGAACGGGCGTAATAATACTGACGCCACGGGCTGGCTTCAACTCATTTATTAAAATCTCTTTAGATGGCTTGGCATAAGTGTTAAAAATCCTTACTTTTTATAGGTAATTGGCCTCAAATAGTTGTTCAGCCCCAATTAACCGTTATAATCTGGCCAGTTATATTTTAAACAAATTCATCATTGCCTGGAGACAGATGTGAAATTAAAGACTTGGTTAACTGTTGCTGCTACTGCGCTAACTGTTTTTGCAGCACAAGCACAAGAAATGAGTAACGATGAAATTGCCGAGCGCATTAAGCCGTTAGGTCAAGTACACGTTGCAGGTGCAGCGGCAGAGGGTAGTGCTGGCGCAGCGGGCGGCGCGAAGTCTGGTGAAGACGTTTACAACTCTGCATGTGTAGCTTGCCACGCAGCAGGTGTTTTAGGTGCTCCTAAACTTCAAAATGCAGCAGACTGGCAGCCTCGTCTAGACGAACGCGGCCTTGACGGTGTATGGCAAAATGCTCTAAACGGTATCAATGCTATGCCTCCTCGTGGAACTTGTGGCGATTGCTCCGATGACGAAATTAAAGCAGCTATTGAGTACATGATTGAAGGTATCTAGTACCTACACAATCACAACAACTTGATGGAAAAAGTAGCGTTTTACCCTCTAATCGGGTAATTTAACTCGTTGGGGAACGTTACTTTTTTACTGGCGAGCGGAATGTCACAAGATTCGACGCAACACGAGTTGACGGAAGAAGAACTGCGCGAACTTATACCGCAGCTTCAACAACTTACTGACAAATATAAGCGCGCTGAACGTGTTCAGAAGGCGCTTTTTGATATTTCCGAACTTGCCAGTTCTGTAAGTCACCTTAACCGCCTTTATTCCGCTATTCACGAAATCATTGCCGATTTCATGAACGCAGACAACTTTTTTGTCGCCTTTTACGAACCCGAAAACCACGTTGTCGATTTCGCTTATTTTGTAGATGAATTCGACGAGCAAACGGTTCACCAATTGCCCGCCGAGTCGTTAATGGATGGTATGACGGGGTTCATTCTTAGAACCGGTAACCACCTTTTCTACAAGCGCGACGAAGAAGAAATTTTTGCGTCTGAACACGATATTAAATTGGTGGGTTCACAACCCTATGAACTGTTAGGCGTACCTTTAAAACGAGGAAGCCAAGTTATCGGGGCGATGGTGGTGCAAACCTACGATGAGGGCGTGCATTACACACAAGAAGATTTAGAAGTTTTGCTTTTTGTCTCTCAGCACATTGTTACCACCGTTGATAGAGTAAAAAACCGAGAACTTACCGAACGTACCATTCGAGAACGTACCCGCCAGCTTCGAAAGATTAACGACGACCTTCAAGAAGAAATTTTAGAACGCCAAAAAGTAGAGTCGTTACAGCAAGCGCTGTTTGAAATTTCTGAATTGGCGGCCAATCTTGAAGGCGATATGAATGCCTTTTATTCCAGCCTACACGATATTCTTGCACGGCTGATCAGTGCCCCCAACTGCTACATAGCAATTCTCGACAAAGATAAAGAGATGCTGGAGTTTCCGTATTTCAGCGACACGAATCAAAAAGAAATCAGTGCTAGACCACTTGGTTTAGGGCTTACTGAATACGTTTTACGTACAGGGCAAGCCGAGCTAATTAACCCACCAAAAGTACTAGAGCTGGCTGAGTCGGGGGACCTAGATGTTACGGTTGCTCAGAACATGCTAAATAGCGCTAACTCTTGGCTTGGCTCCCCGCTTGTTGTTGAAGGGGAAATAGCCGGGGTTATTGCAGTGCAAACTTACGGTAAATTGGCAAAGTATAATTCCCGCGACCAAGAGCTACTTCGCTTTGTTTCGCATCATATTGCCGTGGCCATTGAGCGCAAGCGTAACACCGAGTCGATGCAGCGCTATAACATTGAGCTTGAGGAGCGCGTGAAAGAGCGCACCGCAGAGCTCAACCGCGCGAACAAGTTTTTAAAGCAGCAAATTGAAGAGCGTAAAGAGATTGAGCTTAAGCTAATTCACGACGCTCACCACGACTCATTAACCGACTTACCTAACCGCGCTATGTTCACCAGCAGATTAGAACTAGCCATTGCCAGCAAGCAACGTTACAGCGATAACTTATTCGCGGTTTTATTTATCGACTTAGACCGCTTTAAAGTTATTAACGACACGCTAGGTCACCACGCGGGCGACGAGTTTTTAATTGAGGTCGCAAAACGCATTGCGCTGTGTATTCGCGGTCACGACTTATTAGCCCGCTTAGGAGGGGATGAGTTCGTAGTGCTTTTGGATAACTTCGAAGATGAAGCGGATGTTAAAGAAGTAGCCAGCCGCATTATTTCATCAATTTCAGAACCATTTTTACTGGATGGCCGCGAAATGTATTCAGGCGCCAGTGTGGGTATCGCTCACTTAGAAACCTATTATCGCAGCGCCGACGAGGTACTACGCGATGCTGACGCAGCCATGTACCAAGCGAAAACTCTTGGGCGTGGCCGCTACGTAATGTTTGATAAGAGCATGCGCGATAGGCTGATAGAAGAGCTTGAGCTTGAAAATGAGTTTAGGCGCGCCCTGCGTGAAGAAGAGTTCGATTACTTTTTGCAGCCAGTGATTAACCTAAATGACAAGAGCACGCTGTACAAAGAAATGTATGTTCGCTGGTCTCATCCGGCTTACGGCAAAATAGCCCGTGAGCAGTTTAGACAAGTGGCTGAGCACAGCGGCCTAACGCTAGACCTTGATTTGTTCCAGCTAAACAAAGCCTGCGATTTGCTGAAGCACTACGAAAATACCGATGAGCCCATAAATAAGATAGCGGTTAACGTTTCGATTAATCATTTACTACAGGCTTCTATGGTTAATCAAATGATTGATGTAATTGCATCTTCTAACGTAGCGCCAAGCCAGCTAGTATTTGAGTTCGATGAGAATGACTTAAATCGACGCTCGCAGTTCATCTTACCGGCAATTAAAAAGCTAAAACGCGCTGGCGTAACGCTAGTTCTTGATAACTTTGGCAGTGGTTTGGCTTCACTTAGCTACTTGTTTGCTTACCCGTTCGATTTCATAAAAATTGATCACCGATTTGTGAAGTCGCTCCCGCGTTCCCAACGCAATTTAAAGCTTATTCAATCAGTCATGCTTATTTCTGAACACCTGAAGTTTCAGGTTATAGCAGAGGGTGTGGACTCTGAGGCGCAGCTGGAAGCCCTTAGTGAAATTGAATGTTCATACGGTCAGGGCAAAATTTTGAAGCACGCAAAAGTGCTAGATATGGCATCACTAGCAAGCTAAAAGTAAGTACTAACTTGCACTTCCAACATTACTACTTCTTCCCTAAGATGCCTCTTAAATTAGCAATGCCTACCTGCGCTTTTTGCTGACGCTCTTCCTTCGTTACTTTTGGCTTTTGGTTTTCCCACTGTACGTCATCGGGTGGCAGTTCAAATAAAAAGCGGCTTGGCTCTGGATTAATTATTTCACCAAACTGACGGCGCTCCTTGGCAAGACTAAATACTAACTCACGCTGAGCTCGGGTAATACCTACATAGGCTAGTCGGCGCTCTTCTTCTACGTTGTCTTCATCGATACTGCTTTGGTGGGGTAGTAAACCCTCTTCCATGCCCACTAAGAACACAATGGGAAACTCCAAACCTTTTGAAGCATGCAGAGTCATTAGCTGGACCTGGTCCCCTTCCCCATCATCCTCGCCGCGTTCCATCATGTCGCGCAGAATTAAGCGGTTCACCACCTCGGTTAAGGTCATGGGTTGGTCTAGGTCGTTGCCTTCCAGCATATCGTTAACCCAGCCGAACAGGGTACTTACGTTGGCCATGGCCATTTCAGCAGCTTTAGGGCTGGCGCTGGTTTCATATAGCCACTCTTCGTAGCCCATGGTGCGGATCATGGTGCGTACTGCATCAGCGGTGTTGCCACGCTCGGCATTGTCCGATAACTCCACTATCCAGCGGGCAAAGGTGGAAACCGAGTGAAAGGCTTTGTCGGGCAGTACGCTATTTAAATTTGGGTGGGTCGCCGCTTCGAACATAGACACGCCCAAACTATTGGCAAAGTTACCCAACTTTTCTAGCGTAGCGCGGCCTATACCGCGCCCTGGCGTGTTAATGATGCGAAGCAAAGCATTATCGTCGTCCTGATTCACCAGTAACCTTAAATAGGCCATGATGTCTTTCACTTCGGCACGGCCAAAGAACGACATGCCACCGCTTATTTTGTAAGGAATGCGGTTACTCATTAACAGCTTTTCAAAGATACGGCTTTGGTGATTTCCGCGATACAAAATGGCGTAGTCTTTAAACTGCGTGCGGTTCATGAATTTGTGCGCCAGCAGCTCTGCCACCACTCGCTCACCTTCATGTTCTTCGTTCTTTGCCTCTATCACTTTAAGCGGCTCGCCGTACTGCAGTTCAGAGAACAGGGTTTTATCGAACAAGTGCGGGTTGTTCTGAATTAGAATATTCGCGCAATGCAGAATACGCCCTGACGAGCGGTAGTTCTGCTGAAGCTTAATCACGTTCAGTCGCGGGAAATCTTCTTGCAGCAAATGTAGATTTTGCGGCTTTGCGCCACGCCATGAGTAGATAGACTGATCGTCGTCGCCAACTACAGTAAAGCGAGCGCGCTCGCCAACCAATAGCTTGACCAACTCGTACTGGCTGGTATTGGTATCTTGGTATTCATCCACCAGCAGATAGCGAATTTTGCTTTGCCATTTTGCTCTTATCGTTTCGCTGCTTTTTAAAAGCAGTGTAGGCAATAGAATTAGGTCGTCAAAATCTAGTGCGTTATAGGCTTTTAGGTTGTCTTGATAGCGCTTGTAGGCTTCTGCAAACTCTCGCTCGCCCGTGCTGGTAGCTGATTTTAATAAAGCATCAGGCAAGATAAGGTCGTTTTTCCAATTCGATATGCAGCTTTGCAGTAGCTGAAGCTGATCTTTATCGCCATCTAAGGTGTCGGACGTAAGGTCGCTAAGTAGGGCAAAGGAGTCTTTATCGTCGAATAACGAGAAGCCCGGCTTTAAACCAAGATCTTTCACGTGAGCTTTGATAATGGTTAAACCCATGGTGTGGAAGGTCGATACTTTTAGCCCACGCGCCTCTGGTTTACCCAAGGTTTGTGCTACACGTTCTTTCATTTCACGTGCCGCTTTATTGGTAAAGGTTACCGCTGCAATATAGCGTGCTGGCATATCGCAGTTTCTAACTAAATGAGCAATCTTGTTGGTAATTACACGGGTTTTACCACTGCCCGCCCCTGCCAGCACCAAACATGGGCCAGACACATAGGTTACGGCAGATTCTTGAGCTTCATTTAGTTTCATTTAATTCCTAAAACAACGTACATTTGGGCGTAACACGGTTTTCATTGCATGTCGCGACGATACCGATAGAATAGCTTTCATATTTTGAGCTGCGCATTATAAGGGAATTCCATGTTGGATCCGAAGAAACTCGAAGATTTAGCGAAACAAATTGCTGATGCCGTACCACCAGGCGTTAAAAACATGGCTGAAGAAGCAGAAGGCCGAGTGAAAACAGTATTGCAGTCGCAGCTGTCGAAGCTTGATTTAGTTACTCGCGAAGAGTTCGATATTCAAAGCCAAGTGCTTATTCGCACTCGCGAAAAGCTAGACGCTATGGAAAGTCGCATTGCTGAGCTAGAAGCGAGAGACTGTAACTAATTTTGTGTAACTGCCTATCTCAATTTACTCTATAGAGAGTTAAGGATAGGCAGATGAACATGAATAAAAAAGAGCTTGAAGCTTTCGCTAAGGAAGCGGCCAAAGGCATTAAAACACCTGAGGACTTAAACGAATTTAGTCAGATGTTAAAGAAAATCACCGTTGAAGCGGCTTTGAACGCAGAGATGGATGAGCATCTTGGCTACGAGAAACATCAAAAGTCTACGTCATCAAACAGTCGCAACGGTAAGAGTAGCAAACGCGTTAAAACCGAAGATGGCGAGTTTGAACTCGACACACCTCGTGACCGTGAAGGCTCCTTTGAACCAAAGCTCGTTAAAAAGCATCAATCCCGCTTCACCTCCATGGACGATAAAATCCTCTGGCTTTATGCACAGGGCATGAGTACTCGTGAAATCGTCAATGCGTTTGATGAATGGTACGGTGCTGAGATATCGCCGACGCTGGTTTCTCGCGTTACTAATGCGGTTATCGAACAAGTTGTGGAATGGCAGTCGCGTCCGTTGGATGCGATTTACCCGATTGTTTACCTCGACTGTATCGTTGTGAAAATCCGCCAGGATAAGCGCATCATCAACAAATCTATCTTCCTGGCCTTGGGCATCAATACCGAAGGCCACAAAGAGTTGATGGGAATGTGGATAGCCGAGAATGAAGGCGCTAAGTTCTGGCTAAACGTGCTAACCGAACTTCAGCAGCGTGGTGTAGAAGACATCCTCATCGCCTGTGTAGATGGTCTCAAGGGCTTCCCTGATGCGATTAATGCTGTGTTCCCGCAAACGCATATTCAACTGTGTATCGTACACATGGTGCGTAACTCACTGAAATACGTGTCATGGAAGGACTATAAAGCTGTCACCGCAGATTTAAAGCGCGTATACCGCTCAGCAACAGAAGATGAAGCTCTGCTTGAACTAGAACGGTTTGCTGAAACATGGGACGGCCAGTACCCTCAAATTGCCAAATCATGGCGGACGCACTGGCATAATCTCAACACCTTGTTCAATTACCCAGAGGACATCCGCAGGGCAATTTACACCACAAACGCCATTGAATCTCTGAACAGCGTTATCCGCAAAGCCATCAAGAAGCGGAAAATCTTCCCCAGCGATGATTCAGCAAGAAAAATGGTGTACCTAGCAATAAAAGACGCCAGTAAGAAATGGTCGATGCCGATTCAAAACTGGCGTCAGGCGATGAGTCGTTTTATTATCGAGTTCGAGGAACGCCTCGAAAAACATATTAACTAATGGCAGTTACACAGAATCTGTTACAGGCTCAGAAGCGAAACTAGAAGAAAAATAGTTGTTCAGCTTATCGAAACCTCAAAGCGCCTTCATGGCGCTTTTTTGTTGAAACCGATAAAATAAAGAATGCTCTTTTGTCTTTGCAAAAGCGCAGAACAAAAGAAACGTTACATCAAGATCTCTAAACCTTTCTGCTCAACAAGGCTCAGAAGCTTTAAAGAAGTACCTCGAGGTTTTTTGTGACCCTGCTCCCACTGCCTAATTGTAGATGGCGTGATATTTAAATAGGCGGCAAAAACAGCTTGGCTTACTCTTGCTTTTTCACGTATTGCTTTTATCCGCTGTCCATCATATTGCTCGAGTTTGGGTAAACATAATGCATCAAACTTATGCATAGTCTGCTTATCCATTACTCCGGCTTCGCTCAAATCTTTTGCAGTACTATGTACTACATCTAAAATACTTTCTTTCATGTTATCTCACCTCTTCAATACTACCTGAATCAATAGCTCTCTTAAGCTTTTCCTCGCTGTAGTTGAGTAACTCTTTAGCTAAGAGTTTTAAAGACTTCATCTCTTTAACACTAATGTTAGAGCGGGTGCTTTTGGAAAAACCGTAAATAAAAAAGGCTTTATTATTCACTTGAAAAGCTATGAGGGTTCTTAAACTTCCACTTTTGCCTTGCCCCAAAAGAGGTACTCGCTTTTTATATACGTTTGCACCTAAATCGGCGTCAACTAACCCCTGTTTTATTTCTTCAATTGCTAATTTTAGCAAGCTGTCTGATAAACCTTCCTTACTCGCCCACTTCTTGAACCACTTCAATTTATATATGCGTATAGATTCCATTCGACACCTAAAGTATAACACTTAGTAGCACACTTTGTGCACGACTTTAAAAATGTTTAGTGAGTAAAGCGCGTGCCTGTATAAGCTAGTAAATACTTTAGACTGGTTATAAATAAATTATAAGGGGACGTTGGTACAGGTTAAAGTTTGCTGTTGGTAAGTTTTACCCTACCAAATAAAAATGCAGTGCCGTTCCTAGCGTAATGGCTAAACCAATGTAATGGTTTTCAATAAACGCGGTGAAACAGCCTTCACGCTGGCGGCGTTTAATAAGCTGATATTGGCGTACGCATAGCAAAGCAGAAAACAGCACGGCTGTGTAGTAAGGCCATGTCGCATTGATTGTTAAGCCTATGCACCACAGAATTGCTAGTGCGCAGGCCTGCAACAACATCACAATTAACACGTCGTTTTTACCGAACAATATAGCGGTAGACTTAACGCCTATTTGCAAATCGTCGTCGCGGTCTACCATGGCGTACATGGTGTCATACGCTACGGTCCATAATAAGTTAGCAATAAACAACCACCAAGCGTACGTTGGTACAGTTTCTAGCACGGCCATAAAAGCCATGGGAATGGCCCAGCCAAATGCCGCGCCTAATACCACCTGCGGTAAGTGGGTATAACGCTTCATGAAGGGGTAACTTGCAGCAAGCAAAAGCGCCACAACAGATAATGCGATAGTTTGCCAGTTAAGAAACAGCACTAACACAAACGCAATGGCGATCAGTGCGTCAAATAACTGCAGTGCTTGTTTAGGCTTAACTTCGCCCGTTGCCAACGGACGCTGTGTTGTGCGCTTTACGCGTCCGTCTACTTTCCTGTCTGCATAATCGTTAATTACACAACCCGCTGAACGCATTACGACTACGCCAGCCACAAAAATAAGCGTAATACCCAAAGGCGGTAAACCTCGCGCAGCCATGAGCAGCGCCCACAATGTAGGCCACAGCAATAAATAAATACCTACAGGTTTATCTAGGCGCATAAGTCGCGCATATGCATTCCAATTGTGTTTCATAATTGCTGTTCGCTTTCCTTTTCGCTTGTCGCTAACTGACTGTAAGCAGGAGAGTCGGGAAGAAAAACTTCTGCCACTATCATGCTGTAATTATCTAAGGTAAATAACGAGCGTCTTCCCCATAAGGTTTGGTCACTGTTAATGCCAAACTGGGAGGCCTGGACAGTACACAGTTGGAATTGTGAACGAGTGAACCGCGTGTCGTTAAATAAGCGTTTTCCCAGAGGCTCGCGACCTAAGTCTGACAGCTCTCTGTCTACAAACGCTTGAGGAATAATAGAGCGTGCAAATACCCAAGGTTGATGGTTACAGCACAGTAGAATTTCCCGAGCTTGATAACTGGTATTGCCGTTATTGTGTAATAGCGATAACTCGTTGTCGTGAGGTATCTGCGTGCGCTGCCCAATAAGCTCCAGCGAAAAATGGTCACTTAAGGACTGTACTCGCTCGGTTAATGACCCAGTGTCTAACAACCAGTTTTGAAGCTGTGCATTAGGAATTGTGATGCCAGAAGGTGCTTGCCAGTCAACCGCCAAACCCACTGGAAAAGTGGCATTAAAACTCACACTAAAAGCCCGAATAATGAATCTGTTAGTATAATAACACGTCATGTCAGAATATTTTCACTTGGTTAAACTTTTGCAGTAGTGTGTTTGATCAGAGATTTGCTAAACTATCTGTTGAATCTATTACTTGGGTGTTTCGGACTTCACTATGTTTAAGTCACTTGTTTTACGTGTATTTGCGGTTAGTTTTCTTGTTTTAGGATGCAATTCAGCGCTGGCACAAGATAAAGCCAACTATGCTTATTTAGGTTTAGAGCCTGAGATTGTTACTAACTATATTAGTGATAGTGCACAGAAGCTGGGTTACGTTCGCGTGTCGGTTGAATTAATGATTCACGATGTGAACCAACTGGAAATTGCTGAACACCACATGCCACTGCTACGCTCTACCGCTATAGAAATCTTCGGGCAACAGCCAGCAGAAAAAGTGAAGTCGCTAACCGGTCGAGAAGATATTCGCCGCGCCATTTTGAAAGCCCTTCAAGAGCACATGCAGCAAGAAACCGGTGGTGAGGTCATTAAGAACGTTATTTTTACTAAGTATTTATATCAGGGTGCTTAAGCAGGATAACCGCTGCCTGGCCAGCGGTTAACGTTTAGCAGAGCCTAAACTAAGGGTGGCGGCAAGTAAGCAGCCTGAAATAAGCCCCGCTGTGTGCGCTGCGTTCGCCATGTTCACCCATAATATATCGGCATAGCCAAGCACTAACCAAACCAGCATAAAACCGACAATGGAGTTTGGCAGCGAAAGCCCCCAACTTGGGCGCAGCCAGCCAAGCCACCACACGAAGCCCATTACGGCATATACCACACCAGAAAGCCCACCAAACAAGAATAAGTTGCCTTGTACTGGGTCGCTAAATAGCGCTTGAGCGGCATTTGAAATTGTAGCTGAAACCAAAAATACAATAAGCAGCATGCTGATACCTAAAGTACGTTCAATTTTGGCCCCCAGCATGCCCCACCACAATAAATTGAATATGATGTGAAGCGCTGAGAAATGGATGAACGCTGGGCCAAGCAGCCGCCACCACTCGTGATTTTGTGCCAACACAGAAAACGGCTGCATCAATAAGTGCTGTGCAATGGGGGCAAATAACCCAAATAAAGACAATAGATAAACTGCAGCACAAAGCACAAACACCACAGAGGTAAACGGCGCTTTAACGGCATCGGACATTATTTTGCTTAACGCAAAGCCGTTACCTGAAGGGGCTAGCTGAACGTTCTTACCACTGTCCCATGCCGCTTGCTGATATTTAGGATTCGTTGGATTTGCTAAAAAGTCTTCTGCGATAACTTTTGCGCGGTCAATATGCTCACTGTTATCCAACACAACCACAAACTCTTTCTCGTGCTGTACTACGTTGGCGTTGATTTGCTGACTGGTTAAATAGTTGGCGAGAAGGTGCGCTGGACTTTGCTGATTAAACGCAATTAAAGGATGACCCATAAGCTAGTTGTTACCCCAAAAGCAAAAAGACTGTGAAGCGATAAAGATATGCGAGAGCGCGAAATCCTAGCTCTCGTCATTGACTCTTTATACTGAAATAGTGAAAGACCTGCAAAACATAAAATAAAGGTGCACATTGTGCACCTTCATAAAATCGCTATTCGGTTACTACCGGGTTCGCCTGTCGCCACGCTTCAAAGCCCCCGTCCATACTATAAACGGTCTCAAAACCTTGCTGAGCAATCACTTGCGCAGCCTGCTGGCTGCTTACGCCGTGGTAACACACTACAACAACTGGAATATCTTTAGGCGCTTTGTCAATAAACGCCCCAAAGTTGTCGTTGTTAAGCGGTGCCGCATTGGGCATATGGCCATTAGCAAACGATTGAGGATCGCGAATATCCACAATTGTTACGTCGCCTTGAAAATTAGCCACGTCGTTTACGCTAATGTGTGAGAATGTTGTCATTATTGCCAATCCAAAATAACTTTACCTGAGTGTCCTGACCCCATGGTATCAAACCCTTTCTGAAAGTCATCAATGGAAAAGGTATGGGTGATGATGGGAGAAAGGTCCAGGCCACTTTGTAGCAAGCTTGCCATTTTGTACCAGGTTTCGAACATTTCACGACCGTAAATGCCTTTTATCACCAACCCTTTGAAAATAACTTGGTTCCAGTCGACAGCAACGTCTTGCGGAGGAATACCCAACATAGCCACTTTGCCGCCGTGATTCATCTTGTCGAGCATGTCTCTGAAGGCTACCGGCACACCAGACATCTCAAGGCCCACATCAAAGCCCTCAGTCATACCCAGTTCGTTCATAACATCTTGTAAGTTTTCTTTACTTACATCAACAGCGCGCGTGGCGCCCATCTTTTCAGCAAGTTCAAGGCGATACGGGTTGATATCAGTGATAACTACATGACGCGCCCCAACATGCTTAGCTACTGCTGCGGCCATGATTCCGATCGGTCCTGCACCTGTGATAAGTACGTCTTCGCCCACTAGGTCGAAACTTAGCGCGGTATGAACAGCATTACCAAATGGGTCGAAAATAGACGCGAGGTCGTCGCTGATATTGTCTGGAATCTTAAATGCGTTGAACGCTGGAATAACTAGGTATTCTGCAAACGCACCAGGGCGGTTTACGCCCACACCTTCGGTGTTGCGACACAAATGTACGCGGCCAGCACGGCAGTTACGACAATGGCCACAGGTAATATGACCTTCACCTGATACGCGGTCGCCAACGTTGAAGCCTTTTACTTCTTGGCCCATACCGACTACTTCGCCCACGTATTCGTGACCAACCACCATAGGTACTGGAATAGTGTTCTGCGACCACTCATCCCAATTGTAAATGTGCATGTCGGTACCGCAAATCGCGGTTTTGCGAATTTTAATCAGTAAGTCGTTGTGCCCTACTTCAGGCTTTGGTGTGTCTTGTAGCCAAATACCTTTTTCCGCTTTCGCTTTTACTAGCGACTTCATGAAATCACTCCCATTTCGCGACCTACTTCGATAAACGCATCGATGGCTTTATCGACGTGTTCAAGGCTATGACCTGCAGACATTTGCGTACGAATGCGAGCTTGGCCTTTTGGCACAACTGGGTAAGAGAAGCCAATAACGTAAATGCCTTTTTCTAGCAGTTTGTCAGCCATTTCACTGGCTAAGCGGGCATCACCAAGCATTACTGGAATTATGGCGTGATCTTTACCAGCAAGGGTAAAACCCGCCTCTTCCATGCGATTGCGGAAGTGGTTGGCATTTCGCCATAAATTAGCACGTAACTCATCACCCTCTTTCATCATTTCAAACACTTTTAATGATGCTGAAACAATAGGTGGCGCAACTGAGTTAGAAAATAGGTAAGGACGCGAGCGCTGACGTAGCCACTCTACAACTTCTTTTTTGCCCGACGTATAACCGCCAGATGCGCCGCCAAGGGCTTTGCCTAAAGTACCTGTAATAATGTCTACACGACCCATTACACCGCAGTATTCATGGCTACCTTTACCGTTTTCGCCCAAGAAACCCGTGGCGTGGCAGTCATCAACCATTACCATGGCATCGTATTTGTCGGCTAAATCGCATATTGAAGCAAGGTCGGCAATAACGCCGTCCATAGAGAATACGCCGTCGGTAGCAATGATTTTAAAGCGTGCACCATCAGCATCGGCTTGCTTTAACTGCTCTTCTAAGGCCGCCATGTCATTGTTGGCGTAACGGTAACGCTTAGCTTTACACAAACGTACGCCGTCAATGATACTCGCATGGTTTAGCGCATCAGATATGATGGCATCTTCCGGCCCAAGAAGGGTTTCAAACAAACCGCCATTTGCGTCGAAACAAGATGGATAAAGAATGGTGTCTTCGGTGCCTAAGAAGTCGCTAATAGAGGCTTCTAGTTGCTTGTGAATGTCCTGCGTTCCGCAAATGAATCGCACAGATGCTACACCGAAGCCATGGCTATCTAAGCCTTCTTTCGCCGCTTCGATTAAGCTTTCGTTGTTTGCTAGGCCAAGGTAATTGTTCGCACAAAAATTAATAACCTGCTCACCACCATCAACACCAATATCCGCTTGCTGCTGAGATGTGATAACACGCTCTTTTTTGTACAAACCATCTTCTTTTGTGGCTTCAATTTGCGATTGCAAATGAGAAATAAATGCCGCAGACATGCCATTCTCCAAGTGTGGGTATATAAAAACCGCTAGTGTAATGAAAGCGCGTGAAAGGGTACACACCCATGCGCTGTATTTAATGGGTTTGTCGACTAAGTTTGTAAATTATTCAGCACACTCAAAGAAAAACACTAAAATCACACTAATTTGCTTCAAGCGCTATGTGAAATCTTTCCAAAAGCCGTTTTCTACCTTATCGCTTAGTGTGTCCCATAGGTTTACTTCAGGTATAGGGCGGCTAATAAGGTACCCCTGGCCCTGATGACAATCGAAATGACATAGCAATTCGTATTGCTCACTGCTTTCTATGCCTTCAGCTATTACCTGCATGCCCATATTACGCACCATAGATATGGTGGAGTGCACAATGTTTCTGTCATCTGCACTGCTGGCAATGTTGGCAACGAAAGAACGATCTATCTTTATATAATCGGCAGGCAATGACTTTAAGTAGCTCAATGATGAATAGCCGGTTCCGAAGTCGTCAATTGCCAACATACAGCCCATGTCACGTATGGTTTGCATTATTCCCGTTGCCCGTTTGATATCTGAGACCAGAACGGTTTCCGTTAGCTCTAAGCAGACCTGGTCGGGAGCGATGTCGTTTTTGATAATTTGGTGCTGTAAAAACTCAGGTAAGCTAGGGTCAAGGAACTGCCCTGCTGATAAGTTAATCGCCACCTTAATATCTGGGTAGCCGCTATTTTTTAACTCGTTTATTAAGTTCGTGGAGCGTGTGATAACCCAATAATCTAGCTCGAGCATAAACGACGTATTCTCAAGCAATGGAATAAAATCGGCTGGCGATATATGGCCTTTTTTAGGATGATACCAGCGCAGTAGTGCTTCAAACCCCATGAGCTTGCCGCTGTGCATGTCTATTTGTGGTTGCAAGGCAAGGCTAAATTGATCACCTCTTAGCGCTTCACGAGCCTCAGACTCCAGTTCAACCTTTTGCATTACCTTAAGGTTCATAGTGGCGTCATATACCCTAAACTCAGCACCTTTCTTCGCTTTGGCTTCGTACATCGCAATATCGGCATGCCGCAGCAGCTCAACCGGCGTGGCGCGTGAGTGGTTGGTAATGGCAATGCCTATGCTGATTGAAACGTAAAAGGTTACGTCATCAACAATAATGGGCGCTTGAAACTCGTCGATAATTTTTTGCGCTACCGTGTCGACATGTTTTTTACTCTCTATATTCGAGAGCAAAATGACAAACTCATCGCCTCCGAACCGTGATGCAATATCAGATTCCCGAATAGGTCGGGAAATTCTCATTGCAGCAGCTTTAAGCAACTTATCGCCAACGTCGTGCCCATGGCTGTCGTTAACTTTCTTAAAGTCATCTAAGTCCATGAACATGAGAGCCACTAGCCTGTCATCGCGAATTGAACTGGCCAATTGTTTTTCAATTTGAAAGGTCAACATGTTGCGATTAGGCAGACCTGTTAGCACGTCGAACATCGCCATTTTTTCTAGCTTAGCGGTATTGATTGCCATTTGACCGTCGAAGCTTTCCATCTGACGTGCTAAATCATTAGCCGCTTCCTCAACCACATCTAATTCGTCGGTCAGCTGAAATATAGGCGACTTTCGACGCTTAGCGGCAACAGTATAAAACTCACTAAATTTATGTTCAGCCAGCATTGGAAGGCGTTCGCTAATATCCAGCAGCCTTGTGCGATATTGATTTAAGAAGAGGTAAAGCAATGATGAAAATAGTAAAAACAAGCCGACAGCGCTTGAGATCACCACGTAACGATATTGCTCATTTTGCCGCATCATTGCCGACACATCTTGTACAATAAGTAAATAAGGATGGTCGCCTGACGCGTGGTCAAAAGGTAGCAGGCTTACTAAAAGCTGCTGGCTGTCTAAACCAACATTCACTCCTTTAATAACAAGGTCATCTACGCGCCAGTTAATGGGTAAAGCGTCGAAAAGCGAGCTCAAAAACTGCCGATTAGCTGCGGTAATTTGACTTGCTACCTTCAACCCTAGTTTTCCAGTTTGTGATTCATCTAATTGAACTACCGCCACTTTATACACATCGGTGGCGCGGCTGAACAGGTAAAGCAACTCGCGCATGGAGGTAGACACAACAATAACCGGCACCTTATCGCTCGGCGACATTATGGGTATGGAAATATAATGAGTGCATACGCTCTCGCAGACCAGTAACGAGCGGCTTTCAAATGTTGCCCGGGTTGAATCTACAAGGCGCTCTATGGTGGTGTTAACAGGATAAGCGGGCTGTCCGACAACGCCGTTTTCATCGAATAAGTACAGGCTTTCGACCTGAAAGTTGAGCGTTAGGTATTCGTTAAGGTCATCTAGCGTGCGGTGCAATTCATCAAGGTTATTGGAATACGCGCCATTTTTACGGCTTATTATATCGATAAAGGTAATCATGCGGCTGTGAAGTATATCTTCAAATAGCTGAACCCGGCGCTGGTTGCTAATTTGGCTTTCCCGCTGCTGCATGACAACCTGTGCTTCAGATTCTTTAATTAGCACGGTAGATATTACGATAGTAACAGTTAAAACCATGGCCAGCAGAATAGCGATAGTTTTAGTGGTAAAAGATACCTGAACCTTCATCCTTTAGCCTTAAAACCAATACGTTAACTGCATTGACCACATTTCCCAATGTTTATCAGCGTGGGATGCCACATCGCGGTTTAACAGGCTTACAACGCGAGTCGCCCCTTCAACCCAGTGATACTCTCCCTGTAGTCTCCATTTAGGTGCAATGTCCCAGCGTAACCCCAACGCATAAGTGTCTTGATAGCCAAAGTAAGCAGGAATAAGGCCGCCAGTTCTTGCCTCTAAGTCTTTACCGTCACTGTCGGAGGTATCATTAATATAGGTATCGTAACCAATAAGGCCGCTAAATTCGTTGTTAAATAGATATCTAAATTGAACAAAGCCACCTTCACCGGTACGTTTTTCAGCAAAGTCAGGGGCAAACAAACCTTGGCTGTCTTGCTTTTCACGAAGTAGCTCGGCAGATACTTCCCAATTCTCTGCAAAGTATTGGGCAGAAAGCATAAACCGCTCTACGTTAGCCCCGCCCGACAAGCGATTATCATCTTGTGATGGCGTATATCTGAAGTCAGAGTTAAGCCAACTCGCCCCTAGTCTCCACGTCATGAATGAGGGCTGTACAAACACACTTGCTTGGTGCACAAAATCCTGTTTTATCTTACCTTTCGCTTCATTACCCAAGAGAAAATCGCGCTGAGAGTCATTGATGTTCGAGCGCCCATAGCTCCAGTTAAGCTCCCACGTATATTCTTTACCGTAATGAGAGAAACTGGTCAGAATACCGTTACTGCCCAAAGCGACATCACGGAACCCGTCAAAATACACAGACTGAGGCAATACTGACGTATATCGCGTTTGAGGAACATCCCTAGTGGAGGAATACAACCAATGAGTATTTTTAAAGCGTCCTGCGTGAATTTGCCCTCGCCACCCGCCCGGTAAGTCAGGCAGTTTCCAATCGACAAACAAATAATCGAGGCGAGTCCCCTGTTCGAAACGGTTTCCCCCGTCTAAATAGTTAACTTGACCTGCAATAGAGATATTTTTTGCAAGTTGATAATAACCGTTTAAGCCAATCTCAGTAAGCTCACCCGTCACATTATTATCGTCGGTAATAAAGCTGCTGTCTTTTGACTGAGTTAAGCCCTGTGAAAGATAGCCATGCCATGTAAAGTCTGATTGCGCGCTAGCAATAGATGTTCCGAATAGCCCAAGCGCTAAAGCGATGTGTTTTTTCATTCTATATCTACCTCAACGCGTCTAAGCTTAACGATATCAGTTCGTTCAACATAACCGATAGACCCCACCGTGCTTTCCAATGCATCAACTAGCGCTTGATAAGAGGTTACTCTGATGGGAGTGATACCTTGGCCAGAATAGGTAATTTGATCCCAAAGCCGAGATAATTGATAAGGGAACATTTGGAGAATATCACGACAAAATTGACGATGTAGTTCGTCGCTGTCTTGTAATACGAAAACAGTAATTTTAGTGCCATTGTCCCAGTATTGACGCTGTCCCGTAAAAATTTGACGAAGTTCAGAGCGACTGAGCTCTGCAACCATCACGCTCTCGTTCACCATGACATTAAGTTCTGATGCTTTTACTTTAGGCACACACAAGAACAGCACTGCTAATGTTAGCAGTACTTTCCTAGATGTAGTAAAAGCATGAAACTCGGACAGCCATCGCAAAGCGGGCTTATTCATTCAGCAACAACTCCCTGTTAAACAGAAGTACACATAACCATACTAAGTGTAGATAATATTAGTAGTTTTACCTTACGATAAAAAAATTAAACGAGGAACTGCGCAACTTTTTGCTTAACCATATCCACGGTAATTTTTTCCATTAACTGGCTCCCTTTGGCTCGCGTTCCCCACGGTAAAGCGCTCCAAGGTTTTCCTTTTTGCTCTTCTATACACTCATCATATACCGATACCGACCTATCAAGGTTATTGTAAGGCCCTGTTCTACGTGGATTAGAATGTGCGTATAGCCCAATTACTGGTGTGCCAACGGTTGTAGCCATGTGAGCAGGTCCAGTGTCTGGTGCAATAACTAGGTGGGCATGCTTGAGTAACATAAGCAGCTGATGCAATGTTGTTTGCCCAGTAAAGTCTTTAAGCGGATATTTCACACACGCTTTTATTGCATCAGCAGTTTTGCGGTCTAAATCTCCTGGACCGCCGCATAATATCACGCTGACGCCGGCTTCTTGGATATAGTCAGCAATACTTGCGTATCGCTGTGGCAACCAATTTCTTTCAGCTTTGCTTGCAGCTGGTGAAATAACAACATATTTCCCCAAGGTTTTAGCTTGTTCTGCTCCCCACGTTGCATCTTCTGATGCAACAGGAATATTCCAAGAAACTGCTTTTGGCTCAGGTACGCCCAATGCATCGGCAAAATCCATAAAACCTTTAAGCACATGAGCATGTTTTGTAGCAGCAACTCGCTTGTTAGCGAACAGCCAGTGCAGTTCTTTACTTCGCGCCCAGTCAAAACCTATGCGCTGTTTTGCTTTAATTACTCGCGAAGCCAAGTTAGCCCTTAGCGCCACCTGCATCATCAATAGAGCATCAAAGGTCTCACCAGCCACTTGTGTTTTGAGCGACTCCACTGCGGCTTTGCCTTTTGATTTATCAAAAATAATGAATCGCACATTCGGCATCAGCTTAACAAGCTGATACTCCACCTTCCCAATTACCCACGTAATTTCAGCGTCGCGCCACTGTGATTGAATTCGAGTAACCATAGCGACGGCATGACACACATCCCCAATAGCCGATAAGCGCATTAAACAAATCTTTTTTCCCACAGAAGCTCTCTCGTTGCTGAAAAACCAAAATAAATCATTAGAATATGAAATTTACCATAAGTTGTGGGCAACATGGCGACGATGCGACGAGACATAGGTGCTGGGCACCACTTTATTTTCGACAACACCTTGGTCAGTCAGCCTAACACGGAAATGTTTAGCCCTGAGTTTTGGCAACTTCAAAATAAAATAACTGGCCAAGCTAAAGGACGTGGTACCACCATTTTCATCGAGCATGAGGGTCAGCATTGGGTTTTACGGCACTTTATGCGTGGCGGCCTGGTAGGCAAGATACTCAGTGACCAATACTTTTTTAATGGTATTGAGCGCTCTAGGCCTTTCGAAGAGTTTAGATTACTCGAATACATGCGAGGTGAAGGTCTTTTGGTACCCATTCCTGTTGCTGCACGTATCCATCGTAGAGGCCTGATTTATCGGGGCGATATCATCACACTTAACATTCCAAATAGCCAAGACCTGCACCACTTTTTGTGCCAGCAGCCATTGTCAAAAGGCGAATGGAATGAAGTAGGACGAGCGCTAGCACGAATGCACAATTGTCAGGTTTATCATCATGATGCAAATGTTCGAAACGTTATGATTGATAGCGAAAAACAAATTTGGATTATCGACTTTGACCGCTGCTCGAAACGCCAAGGGAATAGCTGGAAGCAAAATAACTTAGATCGCCTATTGCGTTCTTTGCATAAAGAGCAAGCCAAAAACCCAGTATTTCATTGGAAAGAAGATGATTGGACTGCATGCTTAGATGGCTATAACGAATTGGTTAGGCGCTAACGACCACGAATAATAAACATCATTGCAGCAGTACTTAGCATTACTTATTAATGTGGTACAGTAGCCCCGTTGAACCTATAAACCCTATACGACGATAAGATTCAATTTTATGCACACTAGAGCACTTTACCCAGGTACTTTCGACCCAATCACCAACGGTCACGCAGACCTTATTGAACGCGCTTCTCAGTTGTTTTCTCACGTTATTGTGGCTATCGCTTCTAATCCAAGTAAAAAGCCACTATTCACGTTAGAGGAACGGGTAGAAATGATAAAGAAGGTAACGGCCGATCTACCTAACGTAGAAGTAGTAGGGTTTACGGGTTTACTCGCTGACTTTGCCGACGATCAAAATGCGACTATTTTAATTCGTGGCTTGCGCGCGGTTTCCGATTTCGAATATGAATTCCAGCTGGCGAATATGAATCGACGCCTAAATCCAAAGCTTGAAAGCGTATTTTTAACCCCAGCGGAAGAAAACTCTTTTATATCTTCTACTCTAGTAAAAGAAGTGGCGTTGCACCGAGGTGCAGTAAGTGGTTTCTGCCACCCCGTAGTAGAGCAAGCGCTAAGAGACAGGCTGGGTAAAAAAAGCTAAGTGAACCAGCTTGTAACTTACCATAGGTAAAGTTGTTCAGTGGTTTCCAACTGCAGCTCTTGCTAACTACAACTCTTTTTAACTACATCTAGCGCTGGCAGCGATTACAGAAAAAAGTGTTTCGCTGCCCTATTACTTTGCTTTCAATAGCTTTGCCACACACTTCGCAAGGCTCTCCTTTTCTTCCATACACATTTAAATGCTGCGCAAAATAACCTGGCTTGCCGTCGGTTTGTGCAAAGTCTTTGAGCGTAGTGCCGCCCTGCTCGATAGCTTTAGCGAGTACTTGCTTTATTGTGGCAGTGAGCGACTTGTAGCGGGCGGCGCTGATATTACCCGCGGCTCTTCTTGGGTCTATGCCGGCAAGAAATAATGCTTCGTTTGCATAGATATTGCCCACACCCACAACGATTGCGTTATCCATAATGAAATTCTTTACCGGGCCTTTGCGGTTGCGCGATAGGCTGAACAAGCGCTTATCGTCAAAGTCATCTGTAAGTGGTTCTGGGCCTAAGTTGTCGAACATTGTTTGTTGCGTATTGGGCGCTTGAAATAAGACCGCCCCAAAGCGTCTAGGGTCGTTTAAGCGCAAACACTTACCAGTATTTAAAACAATGTCCACGTGGTCGTGTTTCACAACGGGTGTGGCCGCGTCGATAACACGCAGCTTGCCTGACATACCTAAATGTAAAATAAGCGTGCCTGTTGCTGTTTCAATCAGCAGGTATTTCGCCCTACGCTTTACCGCAATTACCTTCTGACCCTCAACGCTTGAGACCTCCTCAGGTATGGGCCAGCGCATTCTTCGTTCCCGTACCACTACACGAGTAATGGTATTGCCGATCAAATGCGGTGATATGCCTAGCCGGCTTACTTCAACTTCTGGTAATTCAGGCATTTATCATGTCCAAGGTAATAATTTATCAAGGTCGGTATTGGTTAATGTGTACCAATTATTTTCGAATTTGATCACAGTTGGTGATGTATTGGGGTAAATAGCATAAACCTTGCCGTCACTATTGCCCGCAAGCCAAACTACAACAATATACGGCTGCGTATTCATGACTGACTCAGGTACCTCAGTAGCCGGGTTCAGCATAGCCCGTTGCCAGTGTGAGAACTGTTCATCGGGTTTTACTGCAAGGCTGGTATTAAGACCTTTCTGACGCCATTGTTGCCCTATGCGCTCAAGACTATTGTTATCCTGCTCTATTTTGAGTACGTAGGCATCTTCAGGTAATAAGCTACGCGTTTTTACAGCGTCTTTCTTTGGTACCAAACTGTCTAAGTTAAACAGTGCAATCATAATGAGCATTGCAATGATAACGACGTTGTTCATTGCCCGCTGAGAAATTCTCGCCACGCGTTATTCCCGTAATATGGTCGACTATAAACAACGCAGTATAGTAATACCTCATTCTCCTATAAGCTAATCCTATGTGCAGATTACCTGCTTAACTTCTTTTGGGTCGCTTTTAACGAAAAGCTGGCGATGCTAGGAGCCTGGCTTAATACGTTTCTACAGGTTACTGTAAGCCTTAGTCAGCTTACTGCTTACGACTGATCTGCTGAAGGTAAGGCACCTATTTATGTTTGAACAAAAGCGGGATCATTTAAATGCGACGTCGGGATCCTTTGGGATCTGTGAGGTATGCGAGCAAGTATTGCGAATTTAAAAGCAAAAAACCCAGCAAAGGCTGGGTTTTCGTGGAGACAAAAGCAAGCTAATTACTTGATTTTGGCCTCTTTGAACATAACGTGCTTACGCACAACGGGATCATACTTTTTGATCTCCATTTTGCCAGGCATGTTACGCTTGTTTTTATCAGTGGTGTAGAAGAAACCTGTACCTGCTGAAGAAACTAGTTTAATTTTATCACGCATTGTCGGCTTCCTTAGATTTTCTCACCACGGGCACGGATGTCAGTTAGTACTGAATCAATACCTTTCTTATCGATGATACGCATGCCTTTAGCAGACAAACGTAGTTTTACAAAACGGCTTTCGCTCTCAACCCAAAAACGGTGTGTTTGAAGGTTTGGTAAAAAGCGACGACGAGTCGCATTTCGTGCGTGTGAACGGTTATTACCAACCGTTGGACGCTTACCTGTTACTTGGCATACTCTTGACATTGTATTTGTCTCCAGAACAACGATAACTGTCGCGTCAGTTAATCCCAAGCGCTCAAACAGTGGTTGGGTCAAATGACGTATTACTATAAATTAGAGGGCGCATTTTATACAGCAAAGGCAGGATCATTTCAATAAGAAAGTACAAAAAGGTTACTTTTACGTACTATTTTTGCACAAAATACCACCAGCACTCATTTTTCACGGCCAGTATTGTACTTTTCTCTTGCTCTTTTAGCTACGAATAAATACCCAATGTATATTTTAATTTTATAGCTGAATTGGAATATCTAGGGGCAAAAAAAAACGCCACATTCACGTGGCGTTTTTCTACTTAGTCATAAAAAGGAGATCTAACTTCGGTTAAGTCTATCAACCTTGAAGGTCGGCGTAACAGCTGACCACCATCACGAGAGATGGGTACCCAAGGGAACAATCCACGACCTTTGGACGGTTCTAGCAAGAACAAGTCAGTAGGAATGGAAATGTAGAAACCTTTGGTAAAACTCCCCTCTCCATATTCTTCAGACGAAACATCAGTGAACGCAGCGTAAGCACCTACTATAATGCCGCTGTCAAAGCGTTTGGCATAATCAATGTTGACGCCTTTATCTTTTGCCAAGAATTGACCTGCACTAACCGTTATTTGCGTATCGTCTAGGAATTCAGGCTGCCAATAGACACTTGCATGACCAGTTATTGCGTCATAATCCTCTAAGCCTGTTTGGCTGTAAGGATCACGCTGCTTAACATAGTTAATATCGATGCCGTAGGCGACATTACTGTCTACAGGACGATAAAGAATTTCACCGCCCACACCGGCAAACATGGTCTCCAAATAACCAGCATATGCTTGAGCATAAAGGTCCTCGGCAATATTGTCTTTGTAATGTAAAAACGCGGTATCTAACCATACGTCGTTTTCAGACACATACTCACGAACCCGGGTACGTACACGTGGTAAAGACACCTCTTCACCATCGACGAGGTAGTTAAACTTATCGAAGTTATCAAGTAAGGTTACTCGCAAACTACTCATAGCCGAGAAGTTTTCATTTAACGCATAACCGCCATTTAACATTAGACCGGTTTGATAAAGATAGAAATCTTCTGGGTTACCAAATGACTGAGTGAAAAAGAAATCGGCGCTGTAGAAAAGGCCCGACGTATTTTCAGGGTCGTAAGCTTCCATCACTTCTTCAGAAGGTGACGTTCTTACGTAGGTTTCTGTTATGTCAGCATCTACTGACTCATAACGGGCTGCTGAGATAAAGGCTTCGGCATCAATTTGAGTATCAACCAATGGAAGGCCGCCACGATTATCTACCATGTGATAAGTTTTTACGCTATCTGGCAGTTCTGAAGCCGCGACGCGACCTACCCGCTCCATCGCTTCATCTTGATCGCGGTACTTTACCTGCGTTCCATAGAAAGTGGCGCTGTCTTCTTTAATTTCAGCATCAGATAAGATGAAACCGCCTGAGTTATAAAGGTCATTGTAAAGACGTGATTTATTCACATCCTTGACATCAGATGGTGCATTTCTTCCCATTAAATTTCGCGGCGCATCGTCGAATTTAATCTGCGACGCAGTATTCATATTGAAACGGTATGTCACACCGAAACCAATGGTGTTGCCACGTTGGTAATTTAACGAGAAATCAAAGTCTTTATAGCGATATACCGCGCCAACATTCCAGCGAGAGTCTTGCTCTAAACGACCCGCTCTGTCACGGGAGTAATCGTTTCCTTCAAACTCTAGTTTAAGGGTTAATGGCTCCCATGGTGTTTGGTATTCTACGCCACCAAAGAAGGCTGTGGTGCCTTTGAAAAATTGATCGTAGTCTACCTTTCCACCGCGGCCCGAAAACCCGCCAGGACGTTCACAAAAGCTATCTTTAACCTCACAAAATGGGTTAGTAATATCGTCTGCTGTACCTAAGTACCCCCAGCCTAATCCTAAGTGGAAATCAAATGGTCCTACAGATTTACTGGCGTTTACGTACTCACTTTCAAAGAAGCCAGTGCCACCGAAGTCTCTAAAACCAACGCTGATATCAGGTAGGTAATAACTTTCTTTCCATAGCCTGAACTTAACGTCTAGACCCTTATCTTTTAAGGTTTGATCACCACTGAATGATTCAACTTGGCTATATAAACGTGTGCGTACATCTGTATAGCGGGCGGTTGCTTCCATCCAGTCATAAAGTTGGATATTAACTGACCAGAAACGGTATTCACCATTGTCGGTATAATTGATGGCCATACCGCCTTCGTCGCGCATACGCGCAGTTGGCGTTTGTATAAGCCCGTTACCGCCTTGCACCATTTGTGAGGGCGTAACACGAAGCTGGGTATCAGCAAGAGTGCTAGAAGATAGTGCACTGCCGATTACCAGCGCGAGTGTTTTTTTCTTAGATATTAATGGCGCACTCATTGAGGTAAAACCCTATGTACAGCTAATGCGGCAACCCGCTCATTTAATTGCTTAAGTTTATTGCTGAAAAGCTCTGAAGAAATAGGCACGTAAACCTGGCTACCCGGCATAAGCTGAGCAAAATCTAAATTCCAGTAAGCAATACCCTTCTCTTCGATATTACCCATTGGGTCAATGACATAAACAACGCTTCTGTCAGCGTCTACTGCCTTTTTGACCGTATGAGCCGCCGTATAAATTGAGGTATCGCTTTGATGTTGATAAGCACCTGGCTTTATTACCGCGCCCGAGAAATGCACTACGTTAGGACGCCCATTCAAACGAATCCAATACTTACCCGGCTGGAACATAGGGTTGTCTTCGAAGAACAACCGAGCTCGATTGTAAGAAATAGGCATATCTATGCGCGTTGACACTGTCCATGAGGAGACCTGATCAAAGAGGTTTTGCAGCGCTTTGTGAGTATCTGAGTCTGTATCGAAACTCACCAGCAGTTCTCTTATTTGAGATAGCGCTATCTCTTTTTCTCTTTCAGCTGTTGGGTTGGTTAAATCAAACGCAGAAGCTGTGGGCCAATACCAGTCCCCATTGTCTGCCACAATAGACAACACACTTGATAACCTGATTGGTCGGTCGAACTGATAGGTCTGCTTGTTCACCATCACACTTACAATACCGTCATTGGCGTACAAACTTGTGGATATAATAAGACCCAAGGCAATAAAAAGCGTAAGAATAAACTTCATTATTGCATTACTCCTTGTTTTTTCATCTGACGCACAATACGGCTTAAATAAACCATATCGTATACGTCTCCCTCTGGGCTAAACTGTTGCTTCGAGGCCAGCAGTTCTTTTGTGTTTTTGTGCAAGAAGTAGGTATTTTCCCACGACAACCCCACATCAATAAAGGGGGTGTATTCTGAAAAGTCTACGGTTTCTACGACTTTAATAAGGGGCACAGAAAAGCCTAGGTATTCGTGGGTTTCCTCTCCCACAATTCGCCATGAAGAGTCCACCGGAACTCCGTAGCCAATTGAAGCAACATCGACTTTACGCTTCCAGCTGAAAGGCAAAACGTCATTGGTGGCTAACGGATTGTGCTGCAAATTGCCTGTGTAAAAGAGGTCGTTATCTAAACCTTCCGTTTTCACAATAATACCGTGATGCATAGTGAAAATAACTTTATCACCCGACACCCACTTATATTTGTCGCCATCGATATAGGCTAGTGCAAGAGACGCAGCGTCTCGTTCGCCCGCTTTAATTCGCATAAGATCCGCCTTACTCGCTGCGATTTCTTCAACGGTGTAAGTTACTGTGCGGTCTTTAAAAGCAAGTTTAAGCGTATTGTAATAGGCTAGTGTTGTTGTAGAGCATCCTGAGAGAGACAGGCAAAGAAAGCCAATGATGGCTGATAGAATGTGTAGTTTCATTAAGGTACGCCGACAAAAACTAAAAACAATTAAATTTTGCTGTATAAATAAAAAAAGCCGCTAAAGAAAGCGGCTTTTTCGAATACTCTTAAATTTACTGTACGGTCGGCGCGTAAGTAAATGTAACAGGCACAGTAATTGTTTTAGTTACAGTGCTAGTACCAGAAGTAGTAACAGTAACAGTGTTAGTTGTACCAACACATACGCCGTCTACTAGTGGATCGTCACCTTCACAAGTAGGTTGACCTGGATCAGTGCCGCCATCTCCTGGCGCATCTGCAGAGTTGTTGTTTGCAACACCAGCGATAATACCAGCAGCAACAACACCAGTAGCGATTAGACCACCGCTTACTGCGCCTGCACCACCTGCACCAGCACCACCTTCACCGTCTTGTGCGTTAACACCTGCTGCCATTGTAGCAGCTGCAAATAATGCAATGATTGACTTTTTCATAACAGTCCTTTAATAAAATTACCCACTAAGTCCTATCCTAAATCATTTTCAACTATTTGACTAGATTATAATCGACAAATGACTTAGATTTCTTATGTTAGCAAGCCTCGCTGTGCAAATGAAATGGTTTCTTTATCTCCAACCACAAAATGATCCAGCACGGGCACGTCGATCGATGCCATGGCATTTTTGATCTCGGCTGTTAGCCGAATGTCTGCATGACTAGGTTCTGCTACGCCTGAAGGGTGATTATGGACCAAAATGATCGCCGCCGCGTTGTCGATCATAACCTGCTTGATCAATTCTCGAGGATATACCGCAGCACTATTGATCGTGCCGTTAAACATGGTGCGAAAAGCGATAAGTTGATGTTGGCTATCAAGCATCAAAAGCGCAAACTTTTCTCTTTCGCAGTCTCGTAGTTTAGCTTGTAAGTAACGCTTGGTGTCATCTACGTTATTAAACACATCTTGCCGTTTGAGTTTTATTTCCAAATTGCGTTTAAAGATTTCAAAGCCTGCTTGAAACTGTGCGTATTTGCACGGCCCAATGCCAGACACCTTTGCATAGCTCTCTTTTGTCGCAGTTACCACACCTCGCAAACACCCTAATTCATTTAACAATTCGTGCGCTACAGATAAGGCGCTCTTTCCTTTAACACCTTTACCCAGCAACACTGCGATAAGCTCAGCATCACTCAAGCTTTCTGCACCGTGCTGCAATAGCTTCTCTCTTGGCCTTTCGCTTATCGGCCATACTTTTATCGACATGCCCTTGGTCCGTTAATTTCATAAAACAGTGGTTATAGTTGAATTGAAAGAGATTAACGACTGTATAAAAGGCGAGTTTCTTCTTTTGAAGTTGAACAGATAAGAGACAAATAGTGCCAGTACACTAGGATCGACGTTTGTTCAGCTATCCGATTTTTTGTCACCATGGTAGGCTAATATTAATATTTAGATTTCGTGTTCTTTTATGTCTATTGCTAATAAAAACATTTTGCTGGGCGTGACCGGTGGTATTGCCGCATACAAAGCCCCAGATTTAGTGCGCAAGCTCACCGCATTAGGTGCAAACGTACGTGTTGTTGTCACCGACTCTGCCGCAGAGTTTGTGAGCACTTTATCGCTACAAGCTGTGTCGGGAAATGCTGTGCATCAGCACCTTTTAGACCCGGCTGCTGAAGCTGCGATGGGGCATATTGAATTAGCAAAATGGGCCGACATTCTACTTATTGCGCCAGCCACAGCTAACACTATCGCTAAACTTGTTCATGGCATGGCAGATGATTTACTGACCACGCTTTACTTGGCCACAACCGCTAGGCTTTTTGTTGCCCCAGCAATGAACCAGCAAATGTGGAAAGCGTCGGCGACACAGCGCAATATTGCTACACTTCAAGAAGACGGTGTAACCTTTATTGGCCCAGCAAGTGGTGAGCAAGCTTGTGGTGATGTGGGCTCGGGCCGTATGGTTGAACCTGTAGATATCGCCAATGTATTAAATGAAAATGAAGATACGTCTTCTGAGTTGGCATTAGCGTTAAAAAATTTAGCGGGAAAACACATCACGATTACCGCAGGACCAACCAGAGAGCCGTTAGACCCGGTACGCTATATCTCTAATCACAGCTCTGGAAAAATGGGGTTTGCCATTGCGCAAGCCGCGGCTCACGCAGGCGCAAACGTAACGTTAGTTGCAGGGCCTGTAACGCTTTCTACGCCTACCCACTGTAACCGAGTTGATGTTACCACCGCAGATGACATGCTTAACGCTTGTGAAAAGCTTGTACCTTCTACAGATATTTTTATAAGTACCGCAGCGGTTGCCGACTATAAGGCTTGCTCAGTTGCTGATAATAAAATAAAGAAAACCGGTGATGAGTTAACACTTACTTTTGTTAAAAACCCTGATATTCTAGCAACTGTATCTAACAGACAAGACCGTCCATTTTGCGTAGGCTTTGCAGCTGAAAGCCAAAATGTGGAAGATTATGCCCGTGGCAAACTCGCTAAAAAGAAGCTAGATATGATTGCGGCAAATGATATAACGGCTGAAGGTCTGGGGTTTAATAGCGATAAAAACGCGCTGCATGTAATATGGCAAGAGGGCGATAAACGATTGCCTGCCACCAGCAAAAATGCACTAGCCGAGCAGCTGCTAGCACTTATTGCAGAACGTTTTGCTTTAAACAATAAAAACTAACAGATACTTATTAAGTGTCGATAATAAAAACGATAAATATAAACGCTTTGGCGTAAGCCAACTTAACATGGAGCCCGAGTTGTTATAACTCGGTAGCGGAGGAATCACTTTCGTCATGCCTGCTGTCAAAAAAACAAATCGCAGAGCCCAAATTCTGCAAGCACTTGCTGGAATGTTAGAAACCAGCCCAGGTCAACGTATCACTACTGCTAAATTAGCGGAAAAAGTCGGTGTGTCTGAAGCAGCACTTTATCGCCACTTTCCCAGTAAAGCGCGAATGTTTGAAGGGCTTATCGAGTTTATTGAAGAAACGCTATTTACGCGTATCAATAAAATTGTGAACGAAGAAAAAGACTCGCTAACGCGCTGTCAGCTTATTCTTCACCTTATTTTAGGCTTCGCCGAGAAAAACCCTGGCATTACCCGTATTTTAAACGGCGACGCGTTGATGGGTGAGCAAGACCGATTACGGGCGCGTATCGCCAAGCTTTTTGAACGTTTAGAAACCCAGCTTAAACAAGTGCTACGAGAGCGTAAGCTGCGCGAAGGGAAAACCCTTTCTGCCGATGAAGCGATTATCGCCAATATGATGATTTGCTATACCGACGGACGTATTAACGGCTTTATTCGCAGTGGCTTTACCCGCAAGCCCACCGAGCAGTTCAATGAACAATGGGCTGCGTTTAAACAAATGTTTGTGTAAGGCCATAGATTTGAACTAAGCATCAGTTTTTGTTTTGTTACATAATACTGATGCTTAATTCTGCTTCATTTCAACACAACTATTCGCAGTTAGTTTTTCTCAATATAATCAACTATGCGTAGCGAGCTTTTACCGTCAGTAGGGCCTACGTGGTCTTCCGTATATGTCTCACGCTCTTCTTTATATAACGCTTTATTTGCCAATTGCTTCTCTATTGCGCCTCGTAGCTCTTTATAGCTGTTTATATGAAGTCCAATATTTTGATATATCACGTTATCTTTACCAAAGCGCTTCTTAAAACGGTACTTGAAAATACCGCGATATGACCACTTCAACTTAAAGAAATTACATATAATCACGGGTTTAGATAACGCGACAAACTCAAAGAGCGTACTCGATGCTTCACTGACTAAAATATCCGCTTCTTTCATGAAAGGAAGTAAAGATATATCTGTTTCAGTTGCTACATAGGTATTGGTAAACCCTTCCCACTTTTTCAGTTTTTTCCGTTGATTTTTATAAGCTTCACGGGAGTAAGTAAAAGTATGCGGCTTAATAAGAATGTTGAAATCAGCAAAGTGGCTCGGCCAGTCATCAGGAAAACACTCAAGTGAACTTGGGTTAAAGGTGGGCGCAAATAATAGTGTAGGCTTATTCTCATCTAAACCTAATTCAGCATATCTTAAGCCTGATTCTGTATTGTTGAATAAAGGGTCGAGTTTAGAAAAACCAACCTGAACAAATTCGTCGTTAGGATAGAGCTCTCTGATTTTAGCCAAACGTGCCTTACCTTCAATAAACCGCACGGTCATAGGCGTAGATGATTTGTGATAGTAGCTTGGCTTAGGGCCTATACCATGGCCAAGTTGTGCGGTTTTACTGACTTTGTGAATATCATCTAAGTAAGGAAAGCCATTGCCAAAGAAAATCCAGTCAGGAGACTCTTTCAAATAAAAGTCTCTCGCTGCTTTATCGTCATCTACCCAGCAAAACTCATAGCCTAGCGATAATAAAACTTGTTCGAATTTCTGAACGTTGTTTTTATTGCTATAGCAAACGAGTTGAACTTTATGACCGCGTTTAGCAAGTTCTTCACATATAGGAATAAATTGAGGTAAGTAATATACATTAACGGTGTCAAAAGCTATTTTCATAAATTTTCGTATTATTATTTATTGTAAGTATCAAAAAGAAATAAGCGACTGGGCGTAATACTTAATTTGTATTACAGTGTGAACAATATAATTTATAAAATAAAATTTATGCTTAACACTACCCTATCTAAATTCGGTTATCCCGATAATCTTCTTAAAACATACGACTACTGGCATGTTTTACTCAGACCTGGACAGGTCACTCTTGGCTCATTAGTTCTTATTTGTAAAGAAAATGTCTTTAATTATTCTGATATTTCAGAAAGCGCAGCTCAAGAACAAAAGATAGTTGTTGCAGATATAGAGAAGGTGCTAAAAAAGCGTTTCAACTTCTGCAAAATAAACTATTTAATGTTAATGATGGTCGATCCGGCTGTTCATTTTCACGTTATTCCTCGTTACGAACATCCAGTAGTTTTTTGCGAAAAGTCATTTGAAGACAAACACTGGCCAAAACCGCCAGTCTTAAGCGAAAAGCTTGAATTGGATGACGATTATTTTGCTGAATTGAGAGCAACGTTACGCGCTGACTTTGCCTTGCTTTCCTCTACAAACGCATCCGAAACGAGTAAAAAATATCAAAGAATGTATACATCAGGCTGCTTTGACATTTTCCACCAAGGGCACCTAAATATACTGAAGAAGACAAAAGCGCTTTGTGATTATTTGATTGTAGGTGTCTCTACCGACGAGCTTATCGAGAAGTCTAAAGGACGACCACCGCTTATCCCGTTTGAAGAACGAATTTCCATCCTCGAATCAAACCGATATGTGGATGAGGTCATCCCTCAGGTAGATAAAAATAAACAAAGAGTGGTTGATGAATATAACATTGACGCCATTTCAGTGGGTTCAGATTGGAAGGGAAAATACCCTAGCGTAACCTGTGATATGGTTTATTTCGACTATACACCCAACGTAAGCTCTACCGTCCTTAAAAGAGAGTTATAACAGTGTTATGAGCTAGCAGTTATCTGCTAGCTCATACATAGTCGTTTACTTACTAAACGTATTACCGAAGAAGTCGCCATCGTTCCACTTAGGCTTATCTTCTTGGTTCGCTAACGTCCAACCGATTTGTGCGTTAACTTTGGTGAACGTCTCCGCTGCATTCCAGTTAAATGGCTGATTAATATCATCGCTCGGCTTGTGATAGTGCGTAGATAAAAACTGGCCAAATACCTTGCTGCCATCTACGTTAGGATCTTTTGATTTAAGGCCCGGCACCATAAATACTGAAGGTACACCTTGTTTTACAAACGCATAGTGGTCTGAGCGAGTGAAAAGCGCCTGTTCTGGCCATGGATCTGGGCTTAACTCGATATCGGCATTAGCAGCCGCTTTTTCCACTGATTCTTGCAAATCACTGTGGTTTGCGCCAAAGGCTATAACGTCAGCAAACTCGTAGGTCAGAATTGGCATATCTAGGTTTACGTTCGCCACCATTGATGTAACAGGTACAGTCGGGTTACGGGCAAAATAGTCTGCACCTAACAGGCCTTTCTCTTCACCGGTTACCGACACGAACAGAATTGAGCGCTTTGGCTTTTCTTTCATTTCGCTAAACAGGCGTGCAGTTTCTAACATTACTGACGTGCCCGACGCATTGTCCATGGCACCATTGTTAATGTTGTCTTTCTTCACTGTTTTGGCAAAACCAATGTGATCAGAATGAGCAGAGAAAACCACGTATTCATTTTTAAGCTCAGGGTCTGAACCTTCTAATATCCCTACAACATTAGGGCTTGTAATGGTGTCGTGAACACTTTTTTTACTGATATCTACCACACCATTTAGCGCAAAACCTTGTGGTACTTTATCTGCTTCAAGCTGAGCATAAACATCATCAAGGCTTTTTTCTGCGCCTTCAAATAACTTACGCGCAGCACCTTCACTCATATAAGCGCCGCCTTTAAGCTGAGAAAAGCGGTTTGCCGGTTGACCTTTGTCGTCTAACCAAGCCATACGCGGCGTATGAATATAGTTTAAACGACTTTGATAAGGGCGCACTTTTTCATTTCTAGGCGTAGTGATAGTGATCATGCCGATAGCACCATTGTCTACGGCATACTTTTGCTTTTGATAGCCAGATGCAAAGTGAGCGCCTTCTTCTGAAGGGAAGTCACTTGGCTTGCCCGCAAGAGCAACAACAATTTTACCTTCTACATCGAGATCTTTGTAATCGTTGTGGGATAGCTCGTCAGCCACAATACCGTAGCCGACAAATACCATTTCGCCTTTTACATTAGACTCAGTGCTTAGCAAGCTCGGGCTAGCTAAATACTCTTTCGGATAGTCAAACTCGACGGTTTCACCATTATGCGTAAAAGAAAACTGTGGCGACTCTTGTACTAAGTTTGCTTTACGAAACGATACATTTTGTATATAGCCATCTGTACCTGCTGGCTTCAAACCATATTTGCCAAATTCGGTAGCAATATAAAGCGCTGCAATTTCATGACCGCGAGAGCCAGTATCACGACCTTCGAGTAAATCATCTGCTAAGAAAAACAGATGTGATTTAATTCGCTGTGTATCAGGGTTAAAAGCATTGTCTGTCGATGCGTGGTTATGCGCAGTGGCAGCAAAGGTCATTGCTGTCATTGCACTACCTATTAGTAGTTTTTTTATCATTGTAATTTCACCGTATAACTAAGTGTGCGTCATGGTAACGCAGTTAATAGAGGGAATACCATTAAACTGCTCACGTTTACCATGTGTTTCCTACCGTTGCTCGCATTTTAGGAGCAAGGTAAAATTGTTAGCCAAACGCCGGATCAGATTCCGGAAGAATTTATTTTTTAGTGAAGAGCAGCACCTATGTCGAAAGACGATATTCTTTACCGCGTTCAATTTATCAGTAATGGTGAACGCTATGAACTATATGTAAAAACCCTTATACAAGGCAGTTTGTTTGGCTTTATCGAGATAGGCGACTTTGTGTGGGATACACACACGAGCGTTGTTGTAGACCCTAGCCATGAAAGATTAAAAGCTGAATTTTCTGAAGTAACAAAAACTTATGTTCCTATGCACAACGTTTTGCGCATTGACGCCGTAAATAAAAAAGGAACAGCCAAAATTACTCAATTAGAAAATAAATCTGATAAAGTAACTGCTTTCCCTAGCCCAATATATACACCAACGAAAGAGTAACCGCCGGAGTTAAACCGGTGAAGGTTACCGGAGACCCTTATGTATCGCTATCTACTAGCAGCATTACTATTTATTTGCAGCGTTAGTTCATCTGCAAAGAACCTTAACGATGAAAGCTTGTACCAACTACTTGATGACATTTGGCAGTATGAGCTTTCAATCTCCCCGCTTTTAGCGTCTCGCCAAGGCGATACTTCCCTCGCTCACGTGCTACCCGATATTTCGCCCGAAGCACTTAAAGCACAAAATGAACAATGGCGTACGTTTCAAAAAGCCTTGAATCGGTACAAAAAAGACAATATCTCTACTGACGCTTATATTGCTTTGCTAATGCAGCAATACCGTTTAGCCAATTATGTGGATGAATATACGTATCGCTCGCACTTAGTGCCCATCAATTCAGAATATGGCTTTCATGGTGCCATGGCCTCGCTTCCCAATTTATCAACGTTTAAACGCGTAGAAGACTATCAAGCTTACATTAGTCGCTTAAACGCGCTTAAGCCTTATTTTGACCAACAAATTACTTATATGAAGCAGGCATTAAAAGAAGGCTACACACAGCCGAAAGTCGTGCTGAAAGGGTTTGAAGACTCAGTTGCGTCTTATATTGTTGAAAATGCAGCGGACAGTGGTTTTTATTCTCCATTTACCCGTTTTCCAGAGTACTTTACTGCCGAGCAAAAATCAGCGCTTACGGAGCAAGGCAAGGCTGCCATAAACAGCAGCGTATTGCCTGCGTATCAAATGTTCTACGACTTCATGGTAGATGAATACATTCCTAATGCCCGTGAAGATATTGCCGCGAATAACTGGCCTAATGGCGTGGCGTATTACGCCAATAGAGCCAAGCATTACACCACCACGGATATGACGCCTCAGGAAATCCATGATTTAGGGTTGTCTGAAGTAAAACGCATTCGCGCGCAAATGCAGCAAATTGTGGATGAACTTGGCTTTGATGGCGACATTAACGAATTCATTACGTTTTTACGCGAAGACCCGCAATTCTATGCCACCAGCGCTGAAGACTTGTTAAAAGAAGCGTCGTTTATCGCAAAGAAAATGGACGCGAAACTCCCTTCTCTTTTTGAGTATCTGCCAAGAACACCCTACGGTGTAGCGCCTGTACCAGACGCTATCGCACCCAAATATACAACGGGCCGTTACATTCATCCTAGCCGCGATGATCAGCCAGGATATTACTGGGTAAACACGTATGCCCTCGATAAGCGCCCTTTGTATGCATTGCCTGCACTGACCTTGCACGAAGCAGTGCCTGGCCACCACCTTCAAATCTCATTAGCAGCAGAGCTTGAAGACTTACCTATGGTACGTCGTAACACCTATATTTCAGCGTTTGGTGAAGGCTGGGGTCTGTACTCTGAGTTTTTAGGTATTGAAGCAGGTATTTACGAAACGCCGTACGACAACTTCGGTCGCTTAAGCTATGAAATGTGGCGTGCGTGTCGCTTGGTTGTGGATACCGGTATGCACACGATGGGCTGGAGCCGTCAACAAGCGGTTGATTATATGATGGAAAACACCGCGCTTTCAGAACACAACGTAAATACTGAAATAGACCGCTATATCTCTTGGCCAGCGCAAGCCTTGTCTTACAAGATTGGTGAAATCAAAATTAAAAGCCTTCGCAAGAAAGCAGAGAAAGCATTAGGCGAGCGTTTTGACGTGCGTAAATTCCACCGCGCCGTGTTAGAAAATGGCTCAGTTCCACTGTTTATCTTGGAGCAAAACATCAATACGTTTATAGAAGAACAAAAGGCACAATAAACATGATCGTTGCATTTGGTGTTATTGGTTTACTTATCCTGTTTTTAATTTACTTTGTGCTGCGAGCGCAGAATTTACAGAAAGAGCTGGCGCTATTGCGTCACTCGAATAAACAGACCAACAACAAGGTTACGTATGCTTATCGCAACCTTGTTCTTGTTACAGATGCGTTAGAGAAAAATCTTACTGCGCGTATTGAAAGTGCCTATAAAAGCCGCCTTATCGACCAAACTCAATACAATGCGCTTCACCCGCTTATGCGCAACTTTTCGACTATCGTCATGGCCTGTTGTGAGAAAGGGATGTCATTTGAGGAGTCACTGAATAAGGTGCTGCTTAATGAAGAAGTGACGCTTGAGGAAATTCGTGAGGTGGTGAAAGCACTCCCTAGCAACGTACGTATGGTGTGGGCAAAAAATACCGCCGATGGATTTATTGCTTTTTGCCAAACCGTTACAGCAACCGTAAGCGGTACTGCAGCAAAATCACAAAAAGAACCGTCGACGCAAGAGTAACCTCACATTCTATTTCTCCTCTTATTAGCACGTCATTAGCACTTCATTAGCACTTCATTAGTGCTAATGACGTGCTAGGGTCACCCGCTTTACTATGTAGTTAAGGTAGGCGGCCCTCCACGATACCCCACTCTTTTAAAAGTTTAATCTTTTTACCTTTTCAAACTAATCAGTGAGTTAGCGGTTAAAACAACAAGACAAATACCTTTTGTCTTGAAAAGGGTTGTTGCTGCCCTATAATACTGTATAAAAATACAGTTTATTTTGAGTGCCATGAATAAATCGTTATCCGTGCTTAACAATCATCCCCAAATTTGGCGGGCCAGAAATCAAAAGCAAAGTGAAACTAAATTTTCGCTGGGCTTTCCACGCCTAGATAAAGCACTTAACGGTGGCGTTGCTTCTACGGGGCTTGTACGTATTGCCTCACTGACCGGCGTGGGTGAGCTTTCATTATTTAAACGAGTTATTTGCCAGCATCGCACGCATAAACTGGTGGTGTTTATTAACCCTCCCGGATTACTACAGTCACCATGGTTAGAAAACCTGGGGCTGAAAGCACAACAGGTACTCGTAGTTAAAGCAGGTACTGAGCAGGAGTCTTTATGGGCAGCAGAACAGTGTTTAAAAAGTACGGCTTGCCATTGCGTTGTGCTGTGGAGTAATGCGGTAAATCAAAAAGAAGCACGGCGCTTGCAAGTAGCGGCAACGCATAATGACGCACTGTGCTTGCTGTATACTCCCCCGCAACAACAGGCATCATCGTTAAATTATTCAAAAACAAGCTCACAAGCTGATACACCAAGCCAAAGCGACAGTTCATTGCCCATCACTTTAGATATTGCGCTACTTGGTAAACCCCACGCTTTATCGGTGAACATACGCAAACAACGTCACGGGTGGCCAAAAGATAACGTTGTTATTTCTCATCAGTGGACCCCTGACAATCACGCCATTAAATGGGCTATGGCACATAACACGCTTTCCGATCAGGCTTTACATTCTGTGAGCTAACAATGCTGTGGGCCTATATTTACTGCTATCAACTCACTTTAGACAGCCACATCAAAGCGGCTAAAAATAAACATGCGCACCGCCAAGCGCTTAAAGGCGATCTTAGAAGTGAACCTAGAAGCGAAGCTAACAAAGGCTCTTCGTCATTACCGTCGAATACCCCCGTTGCGGTGTACTGCAGTAAAACAAACAAAATTACGCAGTGTAATGATATTGCGCAAAAAGAAGGTATTGAAATTGGTCATGGACTTGCCCAAGCAGCAGCGCTATGCCCTTACGTGCATATTCTGCCTTTCAGTGAAGAAGCCGAAAAGCATATGCTGACGCAGTTAGCCCATCGGCTTTATCCACTGGCTTCTGACATCGTATTAGACAACCACATTCACTCAAATAGTGTAAGCGGCCTGGCAGTAAGGCTAGATAACCTAACTCATTACTATGGCGGTCATACGCCACTGTGGAAAACTTTAAGTCAAACTCTGGCAGAAGCAGATATTCGCTATCATTTTGCTAGCGCATGGACAATTGAGGCCGCAAAAGTATTAGCGCTTCATAAGTTTAATACTTACTTACATACACCCAATGATATAAAAAAGGCGCTAAGTACGTGCCCGCTTTCTATTACTGCTTTGTCACCTAAAGTCATTGACTCGTTGGCAAGAGTGGGTGTTACCCGTGTACAGCAACTGCTGGCCATGCCGGTACAAGAACTGGGGCGGCGCTTCGACAATAACACCATTATGTATCTTACTGCATTAAGAGGAGAAACCTTTCCCCAGGTTACGCTATTTAGGCCTTTGGAGCATTTTGATAACTTTACTTTATTGCCTTTTGATATTGAAAACACACAGCACCTAACGCCTTTTGTCACCCAGCAGTTTGAACATTTGTCTCACTATTTGCGAGCAAGAAACTTATATACACCAAGCATCAACGTGCGTATTCATTTCAGAGAAGCACCTGTTATGGATATTAATATTCATTCTGCACTGCCTCAGTCATCGGTGAAGAGTTGGCTACCGCTGTTTAGTCTTAAAACTGAGAACCTGGAGTTGCCCGAGCCTGCCACAGCGATTGCGCTTACCTGCCAGCAGTTTGAAGAAATAGATTCGCAAAATGGCGACTTTTTTAGCGATAGGTTTAATGACGTTGCACAGAAACAATTGATTGGGCGCTTAAACGCCAAGCTAGGCGATAATAGTACGTTTCAACCTCGCGCTGCTGACAGCCACCAGTTCGAATATATGACGGTAACGGAATCAAGCGCCGGTGACGGCACCGGTAATTATGCTTACAACAGTGACATTACGCCCACCTTTACTTTTGATACACCTAAACCGCTTATTCAGGCAACCCACATTTGCTTTGGCCCCGTGCGTTTACACAGCGAGTGGTGGCATGACAGCCCAACAAAGCGAGATTATTTCATCGCCCAAACTGAGCAATGTGTAAGGCTTTTAGTCTTTAAAGATGAAGAGAGCCGCTGGTGGGTACAGGGTCTTTTTTGCTAGCCGTACGCGGTTAAAGAAAAAGTAGAGGTAAAAGCAATATCATGAAATACAGCGAACTCTTTTGCCAAAGCAACTATAGCTTTCTTTGTGGAGCCTCCTCTCCTTCAGAGCTTGTGACCACGGCGTCTTTCCTTGGCTACGACGCGCTTGCCATAACTGACGAATGCTCGGTAGCGGGAGTAGTACGCGCTTTCGATGAAATAACCCGTCAAGGCCTACCTATTAAGCTTATTGTTGGTAGTTACTTTGTATTCGATGACACTTTATCTTTTGTGCTGCTGTGCCCGAACAAAGCAGCCTACAGCGAACTGTGCCGAATTATTACTAACGCCAGGCGTCGCTCTGAGAAAGGAGAATATCAACTTGCTGAATGGGACTTGCGTACCATTCGCCACTGCAAATTCATCTGGCTACCTAGCGGAAAAGAAGCTCACGACAAGCATTGGGCTGAGTGGCTGCAAAAGCATCCCAGCATCGATGCCTATATTGGCGCTCAGCGTTTATTAGACGGACGGGATCACCAGAGGTTTGCGCACTACAACCATTTACAGTCTGCCTTCCCCTTTCCGGTTATTGCTTGTACAGGTGTGTTAATGCATCACGCTGACAGGCTGCCGCTTCAACATGTATTGCATGCTACTAATGTGCACACCAGTGTAGACAAAATAGGTCGGGAAGCGTTAAGTAATGCAGAGCGTAGTCTGCGCACCATACAAAAAATAAAGAAGCTCTACCCTGAGAAGTGGATAGCCAATACCAATAGCCTAGCCCAAGTATTCACGTTTTCTTTAGAAGAGTTGCGCTATCACTACCCTTCGGAACTGGTGCCAGAAGGGTATACGCCTACATCTTATCTACGAGAGCGCGTAGAAGCCGGTATTAAAGTGCGTTTCCCTGAAGGTATAACCTCTGAAATCCGCCAAATTATAGAAAAAGAACTGACACTTATTGCCGAGCAAGAATACGAATATTTCTTTTTAACCATTTACGATATTGTTCAGTTTGCCAAGCGGCAGCGCATTTTGTATCAAGGGCGAGGCTCTGCGGCCAACTCTGTAGTGTGCTATTGCCTAGAGATAACGGCCGTAGATCCAAGACAAATAAGCGTACTATTCGAGCGTTTCATATCTAAAGAACGTAACGAACCGCCCGATATTGATGTGGATTTCGAGCATCAGCGACGTGAAGAGATCATTCAATACATCTATCAAAAATACGGCAGAGAAAGAACCGCTATCGCGGCTACCGTTATTTGCTACCGCTTTAAATCAGCATTTAAAGATGTGGGTAAAGCGCTTGGCTTTAGCGAGTCACAACTTGATTTTGTGGTTAAACAAATCAATCGCCGGGACAGCGTTATTCCGTGGAAGTCTCAGCTGGCTGGACTAGGACTAAACCCTGAGGAGCCTAGGGTACAGCAGTTAATTGACCTTACCGAAGCCTTATTGGGTACGCCCCGCCATTTGTCGCAGCATGTGGGTGGTTTTGTTATTAGCTCAGGTCCGCTTTACGATCTTGTCCCTGTTGAAAATGCCGCAATGGAAGACCGTACCATCATTCAATGGGATAAGGATGACATTGAAACCTTAGGCCTCTTAAAAGTCGACGTACTGGCCCTTGGGATGCTAAGCGCTATACGCCGCGCGTTTTCTCTTATCAATAAACAGTACCCTATTGAAACCAGTATTCCATTTATCACCAAACTAGGGGATGACAAACAGGTTTTCGATATGATTTGCCGCGCTGATACAGTCGGCGTTTTTCAAATAGAATCACGAGCCCAGATGTCTATGCTGCCAAGACTTAAACCCCGTCGTTATTACGATTTAGTTGTACAAATAGCCATTGTACGGCCAGGTCCGATTCAGGGTGATATGGTCCACCCTTATTTGATACGCCGCCACGGCAACGAAACCATTAGCTACCCATCGAAAGATGTGGAAAAGGTGCTATCTCGCACTATGGGTGTACCCATCTTTCAAGAGCAAGTTATTCAGCTTGCCATGGTTGCCGCTGGCTTTAGTGGTGGAGAAGCCGACCAGCTGCGACGTGCTATGGCTAGCTGGAAAAAAGACGGTAGAATTTTTGAGTTCAGAGATAAGCTCATTAAGGGTATGACGGATAAGGGCTATGACAGTACGTTCGCTCATAACTTATTTGAACAAATCAAAGGTTTTGCAGGGTACGGCTTCCCTGAGTCTCACTCAGCGTCTTTTGCTGTATTGGCTTATGTATCGTGCTGGTTGAAGTTTTACTTTCCCGTTGAGTTTTACGTGGCGCTGTTAAATAGCTGGCCCATGGGGTTTTATTCTCCTTCTCAATTGGTTCAAGACGCCAAGCGTCATCATATACGGATAGAAGCGCCCTGCGTTAACCAGTCTGGTACAGAGCACACGTTAGTTGTAAAGGGGCAAGAAAAGTATATACAGCTTGGTCTTAAGCTTATTAAAGGTTTAAGTGAAGCGTCGTCTGAGCTTATTGTGGAAAATCGTTCAGACGAAGGCTACACCAACGTTGAACAGTTACAGCAGTTATCGATTAAAAGTAATGAACTAGAGGCACTTGCGAGCGCAGATGCATTTCGTACTATATCAGGGAATCGCTACGAAACCCGATGGCGAATTATGGATACCCAAACGCGTTTACCGCTTTTTGATACCGACGAGTTTTATGCAGAGAAGTGCGGCAAAACGCTCGGAGCAGCCCCCTCTAAAGCAGAAAACTTACTTGAAGATTATGCTTCAACAGGCTTGTCTGTAAATAACCATCCTATTGCACTGCTTAAGCAGCAACACGAGCTTAACGACATAAGCTGGTCTGATTCGCTAAGAGACAAAAAGAATAAATCTGTTGTTAAAGTACTTGGTGCTGTTACGGGACGACAGGCCCCAGGCACAGCAGCAGGCGTCACCTTTCTGACCTTAGAAGATGATATAGGCAATATGAATGTTGTGGTATGGCAAGCTACGGCGCGAGCACAGCAACAAACTTTTTTGAAAGCTAAGCTTCTTCAAGTTAATGGCATTATTGAATGTTCAAAAGAGGGAGTTATTCACATTATTGCGGGTAAGCTTATCGACCGTACACCTTGGCTTGAAGAGCTGACATTAAGCTCTAGAGATTTTCACTGAATTTTTTACAGAGGCAAAGTAATAGATTATGGTGTGTTTAATAGTGATTGTTTGATTAAAAACTACCTTCTTTGTGAAGTAACATTCGAATAACTCAGCTATACCTTTAGAGAATTGTTGTTATTTCCGGAGTATAAAATGATGCGATGGATTGCGCTTTGTATTATTTGCGCATTTAGTTTTAATACCTACGCAGATAAATATATAGTTGGCGCACAAGGTTTAGCCTACTTTCCTCACTACGACTTTTCTTCGCCTGTAGATAAAGGAGTAGCCTGGTCAATATTAGAGGCTTTTTCTGAAGCTTCTGGGCACGAATTTATTTATTTGAGTTTGCCCATAAGACGACTTCAACTCGAGTTGGTTAAAGGTAATGTTGATTTTGTATACCCTGATAACAGAGGTTGGTATAACAGCATCACCACTTCGAGCGATAAGCATTTTTCACTTCCTTTAACCAATGCAGTAACAGGAACTATCGTTAAACGAGAGAATGTAGGTAAGGGCATTGAAAAAATAAAACATCTAGCCATGCCGCTAGGGTTCACACCAGTCAACTGGCAACAAAGAATAGACAATAAACATACAAAAATCACTTGGGTTACTAGCATACAGCAGGGCTTTGACCTTTTAAATCAAGAGCGTGTCGATGGGTTAGATTTGGAATACTTTGTCAGTCAAAGCTACACACCTCTATCCTATGAGAAAGGCGCGTTTACTTTAGATTTAACACTTCCTCATAACGAAATCCCTTTTTCTTTGTCTACCCTTTACCACAAAGACATCATCAGTGAACTGAATAATTTCATAGCCTCAAACCCCGAGTTAATTAATAGTATAGAAGCAAAATACGGAATAACTTCTTTTGAAAAATTGTCTCACCAACTTCTAAAAGAACAGGACTTGCAAGCTGAAGAAGTTTGGAAATAAAGGACTCGTCGCTTTGCGAGAATGACGCACATCTATTCACATGCGCATTTGAAAGGTCTGTTGCCGCTGGCGCTTCCTTACAATATTTCTTAAAGCATAGTTTGGGTTAGATGAGTAAAGCAAAGCAATTTTCCCTTGTAAAAACTTCAAGGGCGTCAGTAATATAGACTCTCGCCAGCTATATACTTGACCTTAGATATAATTTATCTATATGAAATAATTACCTTTTTTATTTGGAAAAGTTTTTGCTTGTAGGTTGTTATATCAAGGAGCATTTATGAAACAGTTATCACTACTCTTATTTTCTTTTTTCATCACATTTACCGCCAGTAGCGCGCAGGCAAAACAAACTGTCAGTGTCGACTATATGCATGGATTTGATGATATTGACGGTATGCGCTTCGCATATAGACCGCTTGAACAAACATTAGCTACCGATTGGTTTGGCGACATAAAGCTCTATTGGGAAGTTAGTGCCGTCATTTGGGAATATGGTAAGAACGATAAACACAGTACAAGCTATGGCGCGTCACTGACTCCTGTTTTTATGAAACAGGTAACTACGTTATATGAAAAATACCCTGTATATTTAGAAGCAGGAATAGGTGCAAGTTACATTGGTGATCAAGAGGTGGCTGGGAAGGATATTGGCTCTAACTACCAATTTGAAGACAGATTGGGCGTGTTTGTAGAGATCGACAAGAAGCAACACGTTGCGCTGCGCTATATGCACTTTTCAAACGGTGGCTTTAACAACGACAACCCAGGGCTAGACTTCCTGAATCTATCCTACGCCTACCATTTCTAAACGCAAAAAACCCGCCTAAAGGCGGGTTTCTCTTAATGGGACCTGGCAGTGTCCTACTCTCACATGGGGAACCCCCACACTACCATTGGCGCTAATACGTTTCACTTCTGAGTTCGGGATGGTCTGGGCCGACATGTCGGTCAGGTGGTACCGTATCGCTATGGCTGCCAGGAAAAACTGGTTTGCAGTAGCGTTTACTGCGTAAAGCTGATACCTATCAACTTCACTAAATTCTGTTAGCACGTATACATAGAAATGTAGCGGCTTCTATATAAAGCAAAAAACCCGCCGTAAGGCGGGTTCTTCTTAATGGGACCTGGCAGTGTCCTACTCTCACATGGGGAAGCCCCACACTACCATCGGCGCTAATACGTTTCACTTCTGAGTTCGGAATGGAATCAGGTGGTACCGTATCGCTATGGCTGCCAGGAAAAACTTTTAGTGCAGAATCATGATGCTTTTTATCATGACTTCTGCGCAAGGAGGACTAACAGTACTCTCAGGAGCATGTTTAATCATCGTTGCTTAATAACTAACAAATCGGAAAACTGGATATCAATTCAATCGTGAGTAACTACTTTTCACTCTACTTTCTGCTCATTTTTCAGAGCTTAGCTTGTCTACAACACTCAAAAGCCTAAAGCTTCTTGGGCGTTGTATGGTTAAGCCTCTCGGGCAATTAGTACAGGTTAGCTCAACGCCTTACAACGCTTCCACACCCTGCCTATCAACGTCATCGTCTATAACAACCCTTCCAGAACTTAAAGTTCAGGGATGACTCATCTTTGGGCCGGCTTCCCGCTTAGATGCTTTCAGC
>JAXHTT010000020.1:0-36789 GCA_034190055.1 Pseudomonadota bacterium
CGCCTTTTTAAGCGTGGTACCCAGGCAGCAATAAACATGGTTTACGCTGAAGTAACCTTGGTAGTCTTGCAGGTTGTCAAAGTCGATAACCACAGGTTTTAGTCTGTTGTAGGGGTCGTTAACCATGCTAGAGGAAAGCGGTTTTCTGACTAAGCAGGTTACTTCATTGTACCGTCTGTCCTGTAACAGCATATTTACAAGCGTTCGTCCTACTAAACCTGTCGCTCCTAGCACCATTGCGGATTTCATACGTCGCACCTTGTATCATAAATTGATATAACTACAATCAAACCTTCGACAGTCAAATATGCAGATAAAAATGAAAAAAGCCCTTTTAATTGGAGCCGCTATGCTCTCTACTGCTTTAAACGCTGAAACGCTCACTATTGAGCGCATTTTCTCTTCTCCTTCACTTGATGGCAATGCGCCACGTTCATTGAAAGTATCCCCCGACGGCCAACGTGTTACCTTCTTAAAAGGTAAGCAAACTGACTACGAGCGCCTAGATTTATGGGAATACCATATTGAAAGCGGTCAAACTCGCATGCTGTTCGACTCAAACGACCTTCAAAGCGGCGAAGAAGTTCTCTCTGATGAAGAAAAAGCACGACGTGAGCGTATGCGTTTGTCTGGTAGCGGCATTGTTAGCTACCAATGGTCAGACGATGGTAAAGCCTTGCTATTCCCGCTGGGCGGAGATGTTTTCTATCATAAGCTAGGTGAAAAAGGCGCAAAACAGCTTCTTGATACTGAAGCATTTGAGACGGATATTAAATTATCGCCGAAAGGTAACTACATTTCGTTTATTCGCGACCAAAACCTTTATGTAAAACATATCGAGTCAGGTAAAGAAACGGCAATTACCAAAGAAGGTGGCGACAACATAAAATTTGGTATGGCTGAGTTTGTGGCCCAAGAAGAAATGGGCCGCATGACTGGATACTGGTGGTCGCCAGATGAGACTAAAATTGCCTTCACCAAGGTTGATGAAAGCCCGGTAGACGTGATCACGCGCTCTGAAATCTATGCTGACGATATCAAGCTTATCGAACAAAAATATCCCAAAGCGGGTACGCCAAACGTATTGGTTGAACTTGCTATTCAAGACATCACCTCTGGCGAACGCACCTGGGTTGATTTAGGTAAAGACAAAGACATTTATTTTGCCCGCGGTAAGTGGATGCCAAATAGCACCACCTTTACCTACCAGTGGCAGACACGCGACCAGCAAACACTGGAGCTTCGCGCGTTCGACCTTAACAGTAAAAAAGAAAACATACTGCTTACAGAAACGAGCGATACCTGGGTAAACCTGCACAACGACCTTTACTTCCTAAAAGAAAAAGGCCAGTTTATCTGGGCGTCTGAGCGCGACGGTTTTAAACACCTTTACCTTTTCGACAATAAAGGCAAGTTGGTTAAGCAGTTAACCAAAGGTGACTGGGTTGTAGACAGTGTTGAAGCTATTGATACAGCGAACAACCGTTTGTACTTCTCTGGCCGCAAAGACACCCCACTAGAAAGCCATGTTTACAGCGTGCCTTTAGATGGCGGCGAGATTTCACGTATCACTGAACTAGGCGCGTATCACAGCGCGGCATTTAGCAAAGATGCCTCTATCTTTATTGACCGTTTCTCAACGATTAACTCTCCTGCACAAGTTAGCCTAAATAGCGCCACCGGCGAGCGAATTACTTGGCTTGAAGAAAATAAAGTTGAAGAAGGCCACCCTCTGAACGCTTACATGGATAGCTGGACGGCACCTGAGTTTGGTGACATCACTACAAAAGATGGCGCAACGCTTAAGTATCGAATTTACACACCTGACAGTGCCAAGCAAAATCCTAAACAGAAGCACCCTGTTATTGTTTACCTTTACGGCGGTCCGCATGCACAAGTGGTAACAAACAGCTGGGCGGGTAACCGTGGTTTCCTTTTCCAACACTGGGTTGACCAAGGCTATGTGGTATTTACGCTAGATAACCGCGGCTCTAACTATCGCGGTAAAGGCTTTGAAGATCCTATTTATAAAAAAATGGGCTTTATTGAAGTAGACGATCAGGTTGCAGGCGTAGAGTTCTTGCGCACACTTCCTTTCGTTGATGCTGAGCGTATTGGTGTCCACGGTCACAGCTATGGCGGCTACATGACGCTAATGACCATGTTCAAAGCGGGCGACTATTTTGCAGCGGGCGTGTCAGGTGCGCCGGTAACTGACTGGCGCTTATACGATACCCACTACACTGAACGCTATATGGGCAATCCAAATACGGATGACGATGCTTACACGGCGTCTTCAGTATTCCCTTACGCAAAAGACCTGAAGGGCGACCTTTTGATTTACCACGGCATGGCAGATGACAATGTACTGTTTACGCACTCAACCATGCTATACAAGCACCTTCAAGACTTGGCAATTCCATTTGAAACTATGGATTACCCGGGTAAGAAACACAGCATCCGTGGTAAGCAAACGGGCATTCACTTATACAAAACTATTACTAACTTCTTTAATCGTAACTTGAAAGACTAACACGGTTAGAGCCTGGGCCTGTTGATCTCTACTGTACATCTAAGCTCAACAAGCCCTAGAAAGTAGTAAAAAGCAAAAAGCGATGCTTATGAAAGCATCGCTTTTTTGTTTGGTCACTTAATTAACGCTTATTTTATACATTTTTGCGTTGTAGCGTTTTGCTGCACTTGTAGGGTTATTAAACTTTCTTCACTTGCTACTTCAAAGCATCAATCAAATATTACAAATACAGAAACTAGCTAAACATCTGAGTTGCTAGGTTTTGCTGTACCGCCTGAGCAGACGATGCGCTTAATTCAATTTCAATAGGATCGGCTTTGCCCGACAGCCAAATTTTAAGCTCGGCGTCAGTATCAAAATGCCCTGCCGTCTCAACGATAAACTGAGTAATAGATTTGTAAGGAATAGAGTGATAGTTCACTTTACGCCCCGTAAGGCCTTGCTTATCAATAAGAATTAGGCGCTTGTTCGTGAATACACTTAAATCGCGAACTAATTTAAACGCTGAGGTAACAGTCTCGTTAGCAGCGAGTATAGGCGTAAGCTCTTCTTGAACTTCTGAAGCGCTAGTCTCGCTTGCGTTACCCATGATGGTATCAAATAAACCCATGACATTTCCTTTTAGGCAGAGGCAAGTTTAACTCGCCATTGAACTCTATGCGCCAGTGGCTTGGGTTTATCTAAAGCAAAGCCCTGACCGAAATCTACTTTAAGTTCCCGTAAAACCTCAGCAGTCGCGTTATCGACCACAAACTCGGCCACGGTTTGTTTACCCATGCTGTGCGCAATATTATTTATCGCTGTTACTGTAGCATGATCGATGGGGTCGTGAACGATATTTCGCACGAAGGAGCCATCAATCTTGACGTAATCTACGTCAAGGTTTTTAAGGTAGGTGAATGAGGACATACCCGCGCCAAAGTCATCCAAGGCAAAGCTACACCCCAGATCACGTAAGGTAGAAATAAAGTGTTTAGCCGCGCTCAAATTAGTTACCGCTGTCGTTTCTGTAATTTCAAAACAGATTTTTTCAGCAGGTACCGTGGTGCTTTGCATACGCTTGGCAATCTTGTGCAGCGCCATTTCATCACCCAAAGTAATCCCCGATAAATTAATTGCAACTTTGCCTACGTTATCAATGTGAGCAGGGTTACTTTCGAGTGTTTTGAGAGTGTTATCCACCACCCACATGTCCACCTTATTCATTAAGCCATGGCGTTCTGCTAGTGGGATGAATAGTCCGGGGCTAATAAGTCCGCTCTCACGCCCGTTAAGCCTAAGTAGAATCTCATAATGCTGTAAGTGGCCGGCCATATCTTGGTTCGGCACGTTAAGCGGCATAATAGCTTGGCTGTACAATTCGAAGCCGTCGTTTTGCAATGCATGATGTAACGCATGCAATACTTGGTTTTCACTATCATCAATAGCCATTTGTGAGTCATTATCATGAAACACAAAGTAACGGTTTCGACCTAGGTGCTTAGCTTTGTAACACGCATTGTCGGCAGCTTTGATAAGCGCTTCCGCACTTTGCGTGGTTTCGTTAATTTCTATTACCCCAATGCTTGCGCCTACAAAGAACAACTTGTCGTCATAAACAAAGCGGTAGTTTGAAATAGCCAACAGGAGTTTATCTAAACGCTTTGTCACTTCGTCTAGGCTCTGATTGCGAAATATGATGCAGAACTCGTCGCCACCTATGCGAGCGAGTAAATCTTGCCCGTTTACATATTGTCTAAAAATAGTAGAAATTTCTTTTAGCAGCTTATCGCCAGCCGGATGACCACAGCTGTCGTTTACCAGCTTAAATCGATCCATATCGATAAAACACATCACGCTTTGTTTGCAGTAAGCACGAGGCATTTCTATACTTGCCACTTTTTCAAAACCAACGGGGGTTGAATATTTCTCGTCGCCTTTTGGCTCGTTCAGGTTTTGGGTATCTTCAAGTATCTCTCTTAATTTTTCATCAAACGCGTAACGATTAAATAACCCGGTTAGTTGGTCGTGATTTGCTTGAAAGTATACTTCTTCCTGTAACGCTATTTCTTTGGTTACATCTCGGGCTATACCCTCGACGGCAACCAACAAGCCTTGATCATCGACTATGGGTGTGTCAGAAAATTCAATGGCTAACAACTCACCAGATTTCCCCTGATAACGCATAACGTAGGGTTCGGGCTTTTCTCCGCGGGCAATGGTTTGGCGTATATCGAAGGTTTCGTCGGGAACTTGGCGAACGTATTTAGACTCGTTCGCACAGAACTCTTCTGCGCTAAACCCCAAGATCTTTTTAATACCTGCGCTCACATATACAAAGTTATGCTCGACAGTTTTGGTGTAAACAAAATGGCGGTGCATGCCATCAACTAGTCGACGATATTTTTCTTCACTACGCTTAAGATCGTGCTGAGCACGAAAACGCTCGGTAATATCCCTTACCGTAATCGCGATATTTTCGCCCGCTTTAACCACTTGTATTTTAATCCATTCTGGCCAAATTTTATCGCTAACCACTTGTACATGCGCTTCATAAGGTACGCCATTTATGGCCACACTCTTCGCGTGTTCAAATTGGTCGTACATACCTAAAAAGCGGGTTTGCTCTGCCAAACTCATCGCTCGCAGTGCGTCACAGGCACCACGGAATAAATAGCGGCTGTAGGAGTTTGCTTCCACAAGCGAGAAGTCACCATCTGCAGGTTGATAAATAAGTAGTGCGTCAAGAGATGCCTCGCTAGCCGTGAGGTAACGCTGTTGACTTACTGATAAATTAACCGCACCTTTAAGCTGCTTGTGCAGTACATAGCTCACCAAAGCCGACATCAGTAGCCCAATTATGATTATCAACAAACCCGCATTATAGGGGCTAAGTTGAGACTGCATAGTAAGATAGAACTCTCGCTCTAAAAACGTGAATGGCTCAAGCCTTACTATGGAACCATCGTTCAGTAACTCACCGCTTTGAAATAATATTTCGTTGTCACCCTGAAGCTGAAAGTTAAACTGCGGCCCCACTAACTCGCCTAACATCACACCTAAAATAGTTTGTACATCGAAACCGGCCACCAAAAAACCATGCTTAGGCTCTTGAGGGCTTATAGCCCTTCCCACAACGATGAAGTGGTGCTCAGCGGTGTCTGAATACAAGAGTCTACTTTCTAAGTTCTCAGAAAAACGGGATATGTCTAAGCCTAGTGCTTCCATGGGCTTGCCAATCAGGCTGTTATCGACACGTGTTTTAATACCTGTTGAAGGAGTAGCTACCCAAGCTATTTCACCGTTTGCATCGATGAATACTAGTGAAGAAAACCCCTTCTGCATGCCCATTAACGACAAGGCCTGCGCATTAAACCAATCGACCTGGTTAGGTTCAAATGTTGGCCAGTTTTGCATAAGATTATGCAGGGCTTGAATGCGTTCGCTAGAGAAAACCTCTAGGCTTATTTTCACCTGTTCGGCTACCGACTGGGCCTTGGAAATACGAGCAGTCCGTTCGTCGTTTTGAATAAAGACGCCGGCTGATACAAATAGCAGCGACAGAAAAAGAAATAAAACCGTAGGTAAGGCGTAAATACGATGATTGAGTTTGCTTAACATATGCCTATCTCCGGAAAATAGCGCGGGTAGACTAAAGTAGAATTATGAAATAAATATGAATTGTCTTGTGCGCCTTATGGTTTAGGCTCTAGCGTAATCGAATAGTATCTGGCACTGTATGGTTTTTCATTTTTGCTATTAGTAAGGTACATAAACCTTAAGCCTTTAAAAGTACACAATTAAAAGAGCGGTATTAAATGAGCACTTCCCCCAGTTTCGACGATATAGAAAACGCTTATGCGCGCATAAAAGGCGTTGTAAAAAAAACGCCCATTGTTGAATCTTCGTTGTTAAATGAATGGATGGGCAACCGCATTTTGTTTAAAGCAGAATGCTTACAGACCATTGGAGCATTCAAAATTCGCGGTGCGATGAATTTTTTAGCACGGTTAAAAGAGGAAGGTTGCTTACCAAAACATGTGGTAGCCAATAGCTCTGGAAATCACGCTCAAGCTGTTGCTTATGCAGCAGCACATTTCGGTTGTAGCGCCACGATTTTCGCAAGTGAAACTATATCGCCTATTAAAGCGGCGGCAACGCAAAGCTATGGCGCTAAGTTAAAGTTATATCCTACGCGACCAGAGGCTGACGCCGCGGTTGAGCAAGCAGCAAAAGAACCAGACACTGTGTGGATACCGCCGTTCAATCATGAGGATATTGTGGCGGGGCAAGGTACAGTGGCATTAGAAGCGTTAAATGAGGTAGGTAACGTTGATGCGGTTTTTGCGCCTTGTGGCGGTGGCGGTTTATTGTCCGGCTCGTTGTTGGCAACTCGCGCACTACAGCCAAATGCATTGGTCATTGGCGCTGAGCCTGCCGAGGCGAATGATGCCTCTATGTCGTTGCAAGCTGGGGAGATCATTGCTTTAGATTATGCACCAAATACCTTAGCCGACGGAGCAGCTACGCCATCTGTTGGCGATGTAACGTTTCCTATACTTCAAGAAATAGATGATTTTTACGAAGTGGATGAGCTGCAAATTGCTTATTGGACGCAATGGCTACATCATCTACTAAAGCTTCATATTGAGCCTACGTGCGCGATGACCATGGCTGCTGTAGCGGCTTGGGCTGCCAACACTCCCCCCGGGCAAACCGCCCTTGTCATATTGAGTGGTGGCAACATTAGCCAGGCGAGCATGGCTAAGATTTGGGAGAGAGACTTTTTATTGCAACCTCCCATCCTCGAGTTTGATAACGAAGACGAATTAGAAGTTACCGAGCGTGTTGAAGCATAGCGTTGTGTTAACGCGCAGCCTTTGAAGCTCGAGCAACTCTTGATGTTTAGGCTGCAAGGGCAACTTGGTATAAAAGACTAAAAAACAAAGAAAAAGGCAGAAACCCACTATGAACTCTACATTGTTCAAACAGACATTTAAAAAGCGCTCGCTTTCAAAATTACTAACCTCAACGTTTGCGACAGCGGCAACGTTAGGCGCTATGACCACCACGCTTACAGTGGATGCTGCAACGCTAGTCGAGAACGTAAAAGGCTATACATTAAATGAAAGTGGCAAACTCGTTACGTTTAAAAATCTTGTCATTGATGAAGGCAAAGTGGTTGCATTAAATATCGACAAAGGCAACACGCCTGTCGACAGCACCATTGATGGCGAAGGCAAAGTCATGCTTCCCGGCCTTATCGACGCTCACGGTCACCTTCTCGGTCTAGGGGCAAACTTACTAGAAGTTGACTTACGTGAAAGTAAAAGTGCGAAAGACGCTGCCAAGATGGTTGCCGATTACGCTTTTGCGAATGCTCAGCAAACTTGGATTACAGGACGCGGCTGGAACCAAGAGTTGTGGTCTGATAGAGCTTTTCCGACCGCTGCAGATCTAGATAAAGTAATTTCTGACCGACCTGTGGCACTAGCTCGTGTAGACAGCCATGCTACCTGGGTGAACAGTAAAGCGATGGAAATTGCGGGTATAACTAAAGACACCCCATCACCTGCAGGGGGCGAAATCATTAAAGACGCCAACGGCAACCCCACCGGCGTATTTATTGATAACGCATCACTGTTGATTGAAGAGCACTTACCGAAAGCCAGTAACGCAGTTTACGAGCAGCAATTACATGCTGCAAGTGAGCACTTACTAGCAAATGGGATAACGTCAATGCACGATGCCGGTGTGGGCAGAGATGTTTACGACTTCTATCTAAAGGAAGCGGTAGAGGGTGACCTGCCTGTACGTATTTATGCCATGGTGAGCGCGACTGACCCTGAGCTTTCAACCATGTTGAGTAACGGTGCAATTCGTGATGAAGACGACTTTTTGTATATTCGTTCAGTAAAAGCCTATGGCGATGGTGCACTTGGTAGCCGAGGCGCAGCATTGCTTGAACCTTATTCAGATGCACCGCATCAACATGGTTTGCTGTTAACTCAACCAGAAGATATGACCCAACTGTTTACTACGGTAATTGGTGCGGGCTTCCAGCTTAACTACCATGCCATTGGTGATAAGGCTAACCATGTTGCACTAAACGAGTTTGAAACTACGTTTGAAAAAATTGGCGGAAGCGAGTTGCGCAACCGTATAGAACACGCGCAAGTTATAGCGCCTGACGATCTAGCCCGCTTTGCTTCGCTAAAAGTCTTACCTTCCATGCAGCCTACTCACGCCACCAGCGATAAAAACATGGCGGAAGATCGCCTTGGCAAAGATCGTATGAAAGGCGCTTACGCGTGGAAAACGCTACTCGATTCGGGCATTGCACTGCCCTTAGGCTCTGATTTCCCTGTTGAGCTTGCTAACCCATTTTACGGGCTTCACGCTGCGGTGACGCGACAAGACAGAAACAATCAACCCGTAAAAGGTTGGTATGCCCACGAAGCGTTGACCATTGAACAAGCCTTCAAAGGCTTTACGCTAGATGCTGCCTACGCAGGGCACATGGAAGATACCTTAGGCACACTAACCCCAGGAAAATGGGCAGACTTTATCTTGGTCGACCAAGATATTTTTACCATTGATGACAAAGACATTTGGAAAACCGAAGTACACGCAACTTATGTGGCTGGAGAAGAAGTTTTTTCTAAATGAGTAGCGAAAACAAAAGCCTGTTAACCAAAGGGATTGGCGGCATTGGCGCTGCCCTTTTGGTGTTAAATGGCCTTATTGGGGCGGGCATTTTTGCTCTGCCCGCTAAAATGGCCGCTGAGCTTGGTGCTTTCAGCCCCTACATCTTTTTGATCTTTGGCGCACTCATGCTGGCCATTGTCTGGTGTTTTGGGCAGTTAGCAGTGCGCTATCAAGAGACTGGCGGGCCAGTCATTTATGCCCAAAAAGGCTTTGGTAATGCAGCCGCGTTTCAGACGGGGTTTGTGTATTACTTGGCTAGAGCTACGGCAATTGCTGCTAATATGCACGTTCTGTTACTTTACGCTGGGTATATATGGCCCGAGATTAATACAGGCGCAGGCAAATCATATGCGATTTTAGGGCTAACAACAGCATTAATTGTCGTAAATATTGTTGGTCTTAAGGCCGCGATGCGTTCGCTTGATACTATATCAGTGCTAAAACTCGTGCCTTTTGTGGCGCTTATTATTGTTGGTTATTGGCAGCTCGATTTTTCTACTGCGCTAACACGTTCTTCGGCTACCGTTGTGCCTGCCTTCGACACCATATCTGCAGGTGCTTTACTTACGCTTTACGCCTTTATTGGCTTTGAGACGGTAGTGGTAACCAGCGGCGAGACTAATTCACCGAAAAAGACCATTCCCCGGGCGTTGATGCTTACGGTTTCAGGGATTGCCATCTTTTACTTTTGCGTGCAGTGGCTTTATTGGCACACCGTAGGGCCTGCTAAACCTGATAGCGCACCACTTATTGCCCTTGCTAATGTGATATTTGGAGAGACCGGGGCACTGATAATGACACTCACCGCCGTAGTGTCGGTTGCCGGTAACTTATTGGCGAACATGATATCTACCTCTCGTCTTACGTTCTCTATGGCGCAGCAGTCACTTATTCCCGGTAGACTAGGTAATAAGCTAGGTGAAATTCATTCAACCTTTGCCACCCCAGCCGTTTCCATAACGATATTGGGGATTTTTGCTGGTACCATGGCACTTTCCGGCAGTTTTGTATGGCTGGCGATTTCAAGCGTGCTGGCACGGCTAGTGGTATATGCAATGTGTGTAGTGGTGTTAATAAAAGCGCAGAAAGCTTTCTTACGAGGGAGTTCTTCACATGAGAGAGCTTCGCAAAGCGCGTCGCTCCAAGATGAACATGGGCGAAACTCCGACCTTGCTTCAGCCGCGCCCCCTAACGCTATAACCCTGTTAAAACGATTGATACCCTTTGCTGCATTAGCGGTTTGTGCATGGTCTATTGCACAATCTTCAACGAACGCATGGCTATTTTTATTAGGGGAATTAGCTGTTGGCGCGCTGCTCTATTTTGCAATTTTTTCTCCAAGCAACACAAAATCAAAAGGTTAAACAGTGGAAATTCAAGTTATACCGGTTACGCCCTTTGCCCAAAACTGCTCGTTAATTTGGGATCCATCCACTAATAAAGGCGCATTCGTCGACCCTGGCGGTGATATTGAAAAGCTTATTGATGCAGCGTCAAACAAGGGCGTGAGTATAGAAAAAATCATACTGACTCACGGTCACCTCGATCACGTTGGCGGCACTGTCGCCATTGCTGAGCATTACGGTGTACTTATTGTTGGGCCGCATATCGGTGATAAATTCTGGCTAGATGCCCTCATGCAGCAAAGCCAAATGTTTGGCTTTCCGCCCGCGCAGCCTTTTGCTCCCAATGAGTGGTTAAACGACAACGACACCATTTCAGTAGGCAATTTAACTCTAGAAGTATTGCATTGCCCGGGTCATACGCCAGGACATGTGGTGCTGGTAGAGCGTTCAAGTAATCGGGTTATTGTGGGGGATGTGATTTTTGCTGGCTCTATCGGCAGAACTGATTTTCCGCAGGGCAATCATCAGCAGCTTATCGATTCTATTAAGCAAAAAATTATGGTGCTACCTGATGATATGACAATTTACCCGGGTCACGGGCCAACCACTACGGTTGCAACCGAAAAGGCCACGAATCCTTATGTATCTGGCACGTTCGGTTAGCCTAATTAAAAATAAAAAGGCGAGGTACGTTTAATTACTATTAACGCCCTCGCCTTCCTGCTTATTTGACTCCTGCTACATACAAGCCTGAAGCGATAAGTAACAGACCTTACCAACTAATGCTTATTCGTATGCACCGCTAGCATAATGCAATTCATAGCTGTGGCTATAAATTTCAAGGATGTTACCAAACGGGTCTTCCATGTAAATCATGCGGTAAGGCTTTTCACCCGGATAATAATAACGCGGCGCCTTCATTCGCTTTTTACCACCAGCAGCGACAATCTTTTCAGCCAAGCCTTCAACATCTGGGTCTTGAACACAGAAATGAAAGATACCGGTTTTCCAATATTCAAAGTTGTTTTCTGGATTCTCTTGGTTGCTGAACTCAAAAATTTCAACGCCAACACGATCACCTGTTGATAGATGCGCTATGCGGAATTTCCCCCAACTTGGACCAAATACATCGGTACACATTTCGCCAATTGCCGAGTCATCTTCAATAATCTCGGTTGGCTTCATGATGAGGTACCAACCAAGTACTTCGGTATAAAATTTCACGGCAGCTTCTAAGTCAGGTACTGAAATTCCAATATGAGAAAACGTACGCGGATACGGTGTTTTTACTGCTTCAGTCATCACTTACTCCTATGTAGTGCAAGTTATCAAAATGGTTTAAGCGTCTAATACATTGCCTGTTTCAGTGTTTAGTTAGATTGCGTTTTCTTGCAACTGCTACCCGAAACCTTAATAAACCGGCTAATTGAAAATAGCGCTTAAGTGAATATGGATACATAGTAGCTAGACAATGAGCAAACATGAAATTATGATAATTTCTCAATTTCATAAATTTAGCTTATACCAAAATGATTAACCCTGTTTGGCTAGACACCTTTATTACTTTAGTAGAAACAGGAAACTTTACTCGCACCGCTGAGCAACGTTTCATGACACAGCCAGGAGTAAGCCAGCACCTTAAAAAGCTAGAGGAAGTATGTCAGTGCGAATTAGTGGTTCGTTTAGGCAAAGGTATTCAGCTTACAGAGCAGGGTCAGCGGGTGTATCACTACGCTAAAAACCAGCAGGCTAAAGAGCAAGATTTTATTGCCAGCTTAAAGTTTGACGCTCCATATGAAGGGAAGTGTATAGTGGCCTGTTCAGGTGCTATCGCTCAACGTATTTATCCTGCTCTGTTGGCACTGCAAACGCAGCATAACGCGCTAAATATTCATGTTGAAGTGGCGCCTCGACGCACAATTTTATCAGGCATAGCCAACAATACCCTTGAGCTTGGCATTGTAACTAATCAGCCAGAAAGTGAAGATATACACAGTGAGTACTTAGGCGAGGAAGCGTTGGGGATTATTCTACCGCGTAGTCTGCCTGATACAGTTGATGCTGCTACATTAAAAGACGTCATCAACCACTTAGGGCTTATTAATCACCCTGACGCCATGCACTACTTGCAGCGCTACTTTAACGATTGCGGAGAGCCTGAATTAGCCAAGGTTAGTCCAAATAAGCTACCCCATGCCGGCTATATCAATCAACTTTCGCAAATTTTGCTGCCGGTAAGCGAAGAGTTAGGTTACACCGTGCTGCCCACCAGCACATTAGACTTTGTGTCTTTTGCCGACAAACTTACCGTCTACAAAGCTAAAAATGAAGTAACCGAGCCCCTATACAGTGTTCAAACACCCCACAGCGCTCTACCCGCCCGCTACCAGGCAGTTAAACAAGCCATCTCCCAAGTACTAGGGTAAATATTGAGATCAGAGTACATTACCAAGATAGCTAACCCGAGTTTCGTGGTCAGAGTACATTCTTAGGCTGGCATAACGACTAAAACGCCGAGCAATTTGAGAGCGGGGCCATGAAAGTTACTCTGACCCCACAATTCATGATTAGTCGTGAAGCGACGGGTCGGGCGCTACCATTTCGGCCTCTTTTTTATGTTCGGGTACATCCACTTTACCCGAGGCTATAACTTCGCCCTCTTGCCATAGCTTCCACTCGCCCCGTTCGTAGATATCCCACTGTTCATCGTTTGTTAGAGGTTCGGTAGCGATAATACTTACCACATCTTTTGGTGTGGTTTCAGCAGCAAAATCAATTTCGACTTCAACATCACTTAAACAAGCCGGGCCAAAAGGCGCTCTACGGGTAATGCTGGCTAACTTTGTACTACAAAACGTAAATAGCCAGTCGCCATTACTCAGCAAGCAATTAAATACACCTTGCTGAGCGTACTCCTTTGCAAGTGAAACTAGCGTTTCAGCTAACTGCTCAGGCATTGCGTCTCGTGGAAGGTTTTGCCTAACATTATTCATAATATCGCAAAAAAGCTCTTCGCTATCGGTATCCCCAACTGCTTCGTAAACCCCCGTCCGGCGCGAGAAATTAGGCAGTTGCCCGTTGTGCGCAAATACCCAATATCGCCACCACAGTTCGCGAGTAAAGGGGTGCGTGTTCGCTAAGTTGATGTTACCAACGTTAGCTTGCCGGATATGACAAATGGCGTTTTTACTTTTGATAGGAAGCTTCGAAACAAAGTCAGCAATGGGTGACGTGGCGCAAGGTTCGGGATCGTGAAACATACGAACGCCCTTACCTTCGTAAAAGGCAACGCCCCAGCCATCTTTATGCGGGCCCGTTTCACCACCACGGCGCGTTAATCCCGTAAAACTAAAACATAGGTCAGTAGGAGTGTTCGCACTCATGCCCAAAAGTTCACACACAGCGTTTATTACCTTTAGCAGTTATTTCATTAAGTACGTTGAGAATACGCAACCTCTCGAATTGAATCAATTCGACATAAGGTAGGAGTATCACTTTCTGCCTGAGGTTCCATATTTGCCTTACAACTCGACGGAGATTGGGGGTCAGAGTACTTTTTGAGGGAATGTACTCTGACCCCGTTACTTTTATGCAGCTTTTACTTTGGTAGTTGTTTCAGGTTTTGAAACGTTAGTTTCTGGTTGGGGTTCGACGCTACTTGGCTCGCTTTGAGCTTGGCTATCACGAACGTTCTTTTGAACCGTAATGGCTGCAAATAAGCTTAAGGTAAACGCCATTCCGAAAAAGCCTTTTTCACTCAGTAAAAGTTCGGCGTTTAGCAATCCAATAACTAACAGTACAATGGCTGACCCAGTAGCTACCGCTGAAGCTAAAAAGTATGCTTTGGTTGTAGGTACACCTTCCATTTTATCGCGCACCGTTTTTTGTAAGCTCACCACAGAAAACAAGCCAAGTAGCATAATAGTAAAGTAATAGCCTTTTTCGTTGAGGGCCATAGGCGCGTTGTACAAACCTATGAAATACGCACCTACGCCTACAATTAATGCTGCTAGTGACGCGATTCGAAACGCTTTAGTGGGTTTATTCATGTTTTGCATAGTAAAACTCCTAAATATTCTCTATTTGACCCGTGTGGGTAAACGTAACGGCCTTGTTTGTTAAATTGTACTTTTGCATATAGCGAGCAAGGCTTCCGAAGGTGGTGGTTTCTACCTTGCGACCGTGATCTGACAAAGTTACGCCATCGCTGAACATACTCGCTAAGCCAAGTTTAGCGCGGCTCATATTTACTTTTTGCGGTACAAAATGCGCTTTTGCATTTACCTTTAGCTGCGCAATATCAGTAGTTGAGTAGATTGCAGCGTTCAAAACATCAAGGGTGTATTCCGTGCAGTTCTGGCGTTCGCTATTAAACGGGTTGGCCACTACCGAATAGCGAGGGTTGTGAAGCTGCTTAGCTTTATCATCGCGATATAGCTTCACTAACGCTTGTTGCACTTCTGCTGAAGGAATAATTATTCCTGCCTCTAGGGCATACGCGCCCCAGAAGAAGTCTACTGGATAATCGGTAATTAAATGACTTTTGCCCTGCTCTTCTGCGTCCTGATATAAGTTGTGTATTGCATAGCCTTTCGCCGTACTACCGTCACTTAGCTGAATACTTGAGTAAATAGCAACGGCGGTATGCGTAAAGCGTATACCTTTTGGCATATCCTCAATAGGTCTGCCACGTCTGGCAATAATAAATGCCCGTGCCCCTTCACCTGCCGCATACTTTTCCACATCTTTTGAAAAAGTTGCGATAGCTTCCGGCGTAAAAGTAGGTTTACCGTATTGCTGGCTACCCGCGTATACATCGTGAATACCAGACATCAACAATACAAAGGCGAACCCGATTGAAGTTAAGTAGGCTTTCATGTCTAACCTACCGCTTAGGATTAGTTGTGGTTGTGATCACTTTGGTTTTAGTAGTAACCACTTGGTTTGGAGCGGGGTCTGCAGTAATAATGGTTTCGGTTATCACCAAAGGCTGGTTATGCGCTAATGAAGATTGATGGCTAGCTTGATGAAGGTTGCGAGCACTCTCATTCACGGCGCTTTCTGCCACCGCGCTTCCGGCAACAACAACACTCCCGGTTAATACCATGGGCACTGCCACCACCGCACTTGCTACCGAAGCAGTTGTAGCTAAACCTTCAGAGGCAGCTAACGCACTGTGCTTACTCGCTTTGCCGCTATGGTCAAAAGAGTCGTCTGCCATTGCAGAATGAGTAAGAAGCGCACTACTAAGTAATGCAGTTAACATCAATGTTGAACGTGTATTTTTCATATCACTTGCTCCTAGTTTGTTAAGACAAAATGTGTCTGAACACTTTCCACACTAGAACCAAGAATAAATTTCGTAAACCAAAATGATTAATGTAGTATTAAATTACACCACAAGTATAAAAAAGTAATACCATGAGCCAAATTAGCCTTGTGTACGACACCTTGAAACAATGCTTACGGGAACAGCGACTTACCTATAAGCAACTTGCAGAAGCGCTTAATGTGAGCGAAGCAAGTGTGAAGCGTAACTTTTCTTTGCAGGCGTTCAGCCTTGATAAGTTAGAGCAGATTTGTGAATGCTTAAATTTGTCATTAAGCGATTTATTTAGCCTTTCACAAAAACAGCAGGAGAAAATTTCGCAGCTGTCTGAAGAGCAAGAAATGGAGCTGCTTGCTAACCCTAAGCTACTGCTTGCCGCCGTGTGCGTTCGAGACGGCTGGCGCTTTTCTGAACTTATCGAACATTACGATATTGATGAAGTGGAAGGCATTAAGCTAATGACAACCCTTGATAGACTTAAGCTTATCGAGCTGTTGCCGAACAACCATTATAAACTGCTAATTGCCCAAGACTTTCGCTGGATCCCAGGCGGGCCGCTAGAAAAATTTATGGAAAAGGAAGTTATGGTGAAGTTTATGGACCCAAAGAAAAACGAACCTTGGATGTTCCGTTTTTATTTGCGCGGTCGCTATTCTCAGACCTCGGTTTCGATTATTCAGCGGCGCTTAGAGCAGCTTAGGCAAGAAGCAGCAAAACTCAGCACTGAAGATAATGAATTACCGATAGAAGAGCGCCAGCATGTAGGTTTATTAATGGCAATGAGACCATGGGAGCCTTCACTTTTCGAAAACATGAAGCGAAAATAACCCTGACAAAGTATATTGGGGGCCAGCATATTTGGGGGTCAGAGTACATTTCGTAGAAAAGTACTCTGACCCCACGGGCTTGCTGCGCAGAAATGTAGGTAACCCGTTTTTTGGTTACGACGCGCTTCTTGCCTGCATGGTAGCTGGTACTCTGTTGGACAGCAGTAGGTATACGATAATGGCGATAATTAGCCCCACGAACCACGCGTAGGCGTAAAGCGTATCGAAAATGGCAGGTACGCTGTCTACAAACCCAGCTGCGTGCGCAAAGCCAGGGATATTAGGCAAAATACCAATAACAAGTGCAGCTACGCCCGCCATGTTCCAACCATTGTTCGCACCGTATTCACCAGAGTGTTGAAACAGCGCATCAATGTTTAACGTCGATTTTCTCAAGATGAAATAGTCGGCGATTAGAATACCTGCAATTGGGCCAAGCAGCGCTGAATATCCCGTAAGCCAGGTAAATAAATAACCACCGGCGGTTTCAAGCAGCTTCCAAGGAAAAATAGCTACACCTATTCCCGCGGTAATGTATCCGCCCATTCTAAAGCTAATTTTTGAAGGCGCCATGTTGGAAAAGCCATACGCTGGAGCAACCATGTTAGCGGCTAAATTCGTAGTTAAAGTAGCAAGAGCTAAGGCAGCTAACGCAAAGACCACGCCCATTCCGCCCATTCTGCCAGCGAGTGCTACTGGATCCCAAATGGCTTCACCGTAAATGGTTACAGTTGCCGAAGTAACCGCTACCCCAATAAAGGCAAACAGTGCCATAGGTAAAGGTAAGCCAATAGCTTGCCCTAGCATCTGATCTTTCTGTGATTTAGCAAAGCGAGTGAAGTCGGGAATATTTAAAGCCATGGTTGCCCAAAACCCCACCATAGATGTAAGACCTGCGAAGAAAGCAGACCAAAACTGGCCTTCTTTAGTGCCCCCTTCGACAAATTGAGATGGCGTAGATAACATAGCGCCAAATCCACCGGCATTGATGTATGCCCAAGCAAGAAGCGCTAAGCCCATTAAGATCAAAAATGGTGCAGCAAAAGTTTCAAGCCAGCGAATAGATTCAGTGCCATGCTTAATAAAAACCAAATGCATTGCCCAAAAAGCAAAGAAACACAGGGTTTGGGTAATATCTATACCTAAAAACGGCAGCGCCTGCCCTACAAACGCGTCGCCGCTCACGCTATTTAAAATAACGTAAATCGCACTGCCACCCACCCATGTATTAATGCCAAACCACCCGCAGGCTACAAGTCCGCGAGCCAGAGCAGGAATCTTCGCGCCTTTGGTACCAAAAGCGCTGCGCAGCAATACAGGAAAAGGTAACCCATATTTAGCCCCCGCGTGACCAATTAACATCATTGGCACCAGCACAATAACGTTGCCTAACAGCACGGTAATCACTGCCTGATACCAATTCATTCCTTCAGACACTAGCCCAGCAGATAGCAAATAAGTGGGCACACATACCACCATAGCCACCCATAACGCCGCATAGTCCTTCCACCTCCAAGTTCTTGTTGCCTCACTGGTGGGCGCTAAATCTTGGTTCCATAAGTCGCCATAGTAATGGGAAGGTTTTGTCATGGGTTGATTGTTGGTGTTATCCACGATCTATTTCCTTGTTGTTTTGGTGTTGCACGCACTTGTCTTATTTATAATAAAAAACAGGTTTTTACGAAGCGTTACTGTTAGCAAAATACCAAATATTTTGCTGATTCTTTTGGTAACATTTTTTGAAAAAATGCCGCATTCTTTTAAATTAGCGAAAACGCGTTATTTAGCGATAAGCCGTCGATAAGTCGCTGATAAAAACAGAAGCAAAAATGCTGCCGCTTTGCACTTATCGATAACGCGACACCTAGATACCGTTTTATAGAATTTCGGTATCTAGGTTAGTTAAATATGTCTCTTTTTCGAATAAGCGCGTTTTCGAGCAAGGCCGTTTTCGAGTAAGGTTTAGGTTTAAGCCAAGTGATTAAAACGTCTTGCTTACCAAACTAGAAACTTCGTCTAATAGTCACGCCATATGTCCTAGGTTTTGCGTAGGAAATTTGGCTTGTGCCGTAAAAGCCTGAAACGTCAAAACCAATGAGTTCGTGGTCAGAATCAAACAGATTATCTACGTATGCAGCTAAGCTCCATTTGTCTTGACCATCAACCCAGGTTAAGCGTGCATCTGCCGTAGCATAGCTATCAATTTCATGAGCGGTAAAATTACGCGCATTATGAAAAGTTTCAGATTGATAGTTTGCTGATAGCTGTGCAGCCATATTTCCTTCGAACGCATCCCAATTGTATCTGAGCATAGCAGACGCCTGGTATTCTGGACTAAACGGCGGCGTTGTATCGGCAAAGTAACCTGACGCCACTTCTAAGTCTTCAACCACAGCATCTGTATAAGAGAAATTCACCATCAAATCCAAACTGTCTGTTGGTGTTAAAAATACTTCAAGCTCCACACCGCTAAACGAGGCTTCTTCATTCGTCACAACACCGGCATTATTTACCCATGAAAAAGACTGGTAATCGTTGTAGTCATAGTAAAAGACATTGGCATTAAACACGCCGCTACCCTGCATGAAGCTTTGCTTTAAGCCTGCTTCGTAGGAAGTTAGCTCTTCAGGCTCATAAAAACTGAACCCTCCGAATAAGGGCGCATTAAAACTTCCCGCTTTTACGCCACGATTAATTCCCGCGTAGTACAAACTATTGCCAATGCTATATTCCAACTGTAGCTTTGCCGACCATAAATTTTGATCGTTGCTTTGCGAGAGTATTTCCAAAGAAGACGTACTGGTGTCAATCTCAATAACTCTGTCGTCGGTATTTTCATTCTGATACACGTTACCGATGAAGTCTTTGTTTTCTCGGGTGTAGCGAAGCCCGCCTACTAATACCAAGTCATCCGTTAAGCTGTAGTCTATTTGCCCAAATGCAGAGTAAGATTCGGTTTCAAGGGCCACCAAGGTGTTATTTTCTTCACCGCCTAAGAAAAAGGTGGTGGGTGAACCCGCCAAGCCTTGGCTATAGTCCGTATCGATAGAAAGGTAATAAAGCCCCCAAACCCATTTCAGGTCAGCAGTTTCACCAGAAAAGCGAAACTCTTGGCTGAACTGCTCTATCGTGCTGTTAGATTGGAAAATAAGTTCAGGTGACGCGGTTTGGTCGGAGTCGAGGCCAACTGTACGTTTAAACTCTTTGTAATAAGACATCGCAAAGAAGTCGAACTCTTCGAAGGCATAGTCTAGTGTTGCCGCCAAGCCTTTTGACTTGATTTTATTTTGATCGTCAAAGGCAAAGTCTTTATTTACTTTATTACCCGAACCATCAGGGTCGAAGTTACCGTTGAAGTCGCCGCCTTGCACAGGACGGAAAGGGTCACCATTAAAGTTGCCGTCTACGCACACGCCAGCCTGAATAGTGTCACAGCCTAGCGGGTCGTCAGCAGCATAAATAACGTCAATCACATTGCCGTCGGCATCTTTCACTTCTGTGGTATTCACCACCTGATACGGGCCTTCACTTTTAGTGGTATCAGACCAGTTACCGCTTAGTAACAGCGAGCCTTCCTCGCCAATATCAAACATCAGCTGAGCACGAAACGCTTTAGTATCGTCGTTGTAGCCGTCTTCTCCGCCGCCTACTGAACCCAAGCGCGTATCGGGCGCTGCTCCGTCTTCGTAAATGTTTTCGAGTATTTCACCTTGCTGATTGGTAAACCCAGAAAAGCGACCATAAATGCCATCTGCTATTTCCCCGGATATTGCCCCTTCAAAACGATATTGTTCGAATCGCGCTGCGGTAAACTCTGCATAGCCTTCGGTGTCGGCGGTGGGTTTTGCGGTAATGGTATTTACCAGCCCGCCTGTAGCGTTTCTGCCAAATAATGTCCCCTGCGGGCCTTTTAAAATTTCTATACGGGCTACGTCGAATAAGCCAAAGGTCTGCGCTTGGGTACTTGCTAAATATCCTCCGTCCACATAGACCGCCACCGGCGCTTCAGCCAAGTCAGCGTAGTCGTTTTGTACCACGCCTCGAATATTGAAAATAGCGCGCTGCCCGCCAATATCACCGGCTAACGACACGCCTGGGGTAAAGGCGATAAGCTCGGTACTACTTTCAAGACCTAAAGCCTCTAACTGTTCCCCTGAAAAGGCGGTGATTGCGATACCCACATCACTTATATTCTCGTTGCGCTTTTGCGCGGTAACTTCAATACTTTCCCAAACATTCTCTGCAGCAAAGGCCGCTGGCGCACTCAACGCCATCCCAACGGTTAACGCCAGCCGACGCTTGTGTGTGTTTAACGTATGCATGTTTTACTCTCGTTTATAGTTCTTTTTAACAAGCCTTGCGGCGGTGTTGTCCCGATATTTTTATAAGAGTAACTGTCGACGTGAACTGCTTATCGATTGCCACTGGAGTGCAAACCTAAGGCAGGACTGGAGAGGAACTGCCAAAGGTTTGCGGGTTTAAATTGTTATAATTAATGGCATAGCTTTTACTACCTACCGCCAGTGAGTATTTGCCGTTTTAGCTAAAGGCATTAATGCACTGGCAGTATGTAGGTATTTATAAACTTGTTAGTTAACTAGGAAATGAAAAGCTGACTCCTTCTCTAACACCACTTGAGGGCCAACGTTGGGTAATAGTTTTGCGCTTAGTATAAAAACGCACGCCGTCAGGTCCGTATGCGTGAAGGTCGCCAAAGAGTGAGCGCTTCCAACCACCAAAACTGTGATAAGAGACAGGCACAGGCAGCGGTACGTTTATGCCTACCATGCCCACCTGAATATTGTCGGAGAAATAACGGGCAGCTTCACCGTCGCGGGTAAAAATGCAAGTGCCGTTGCCATACTCATGCTCATCAATAAGCTGCATGGCTTGCTCCATACTTTCAACGCGCATTACCTGTAATACCGGGCCAAAGATTTCGGCTTTATAACTCGTCATTTCAGGTGTGACTTTATCGATGAGCGTGGCACCTAAGAAAAACCCAGTTTCATATCCCTCAACAGTGGGGCTTCGCCCGTCAACGACTACATTAGCGCCCTGTTCAGCTGCACTTGTTATGAACCCTTCTACTTTCTCTTTATGCTGCTGAGTGATAAGCGGGCCAAAGTCATTAGACGCATCGTCAAATGCCCCTACTTTCAAATTTTTCATCGCCGACTGCATCTTATCTACAATTTCATCTGCCACTTTGTCGCCTACGGCAACCACCACAGACAACGCCATGCAGCGCTCGCCCGATGAACCAAAGGCTGCGCCTAACAGTTGATTAACCGCGTTATCAACGTCGGCGTCAGGCATAACAATGGCGTGATTTTTAGCCCCGCCTAGTGCTTGGCAGCGCTTGCCATTAGCATTAGCTTTTGAATAGATGTATTCGGCGATAGGCGTAGAGCCTACAAAACTTACTGCTTTAATGCGCTCGTCATCGAGTATCTGATCAACCGCTTCTTTATCGCCGTTAATGACGTTAAAAACGCCGTCGGGTAACCCTGCTTCTTTAAGTAGCTTGGCTAGGAAAATGGCGCAGCTTGGATCGCGCTCTGATGGTTTTAAAACAAAGGTGTTACCGCATACAATTGCGAGCGGAAACATCCAAAGCGGCACCATAGCCGGAAAGTTAAATGGGGTAATCCCCGCCACCACACCAAGGGGCTGGAACTCACTCCATGAATCTATACTTGGGCCCACATTTTTACTGTGTTCACCTTTAAGCAACTGTGGCGCGCCACAGGCAAATTCTACGTTCTCGATACCTCGCTGTAGTTCGCCCGCCGCGTCGTGGCTTATTTTTCCGTGCTCCGCGCCAATTAGCGCGATAATTTCATCCGCGTGCTCTTCAAGTAAGCTTTTGAACTTGAACATAACGCGAGCCCGCTTGCTTACTGGCGTGTTTCGCCATTGTGGAAAAGCTTGCTGTGCGTTAACAATGGCTTCGTTTACGGTAGCCTTCGATGCCAGCAAAACCAGCTTCTCTGCTTCCCCCGTTGCTGGGTTATAAACATCTTGCATACGCCCTTTTGGGGTACAGGTTTCACCGTTTATAAAGTGGCCTACTACTTTCATTGGGTATCTAATCCTTCAGTTATGCGTCTTTGCACGCGCTGTGATATCCGCGCTGGTAATATAAAAGTGCGTCAGCGTCTTGGTCTTGTTTAATGTCTACTACTTGGCAAAAAAGCACATCGTGTGTAGCAACACTTTTTACATCTGTGATCACACAATCAAAACTGACTGCGGCATCGAGTAGTTGAGGGCAGCCAGTTGCTGACTCGCCCCATTCGCCAATTTCGAAGCGTTCACTCATAGGCGCTTTACCACCAAAAGTATTTGAAATTGATTGATGCTGTGAAGTTAGCGTGTTGATAACCAGATGCGTGCTGTTTTTAAATACCTGGTGTACCGAAGCACTGCGGTTTAAACACACCAGTAAGGTTGCTGGGCTGTCGCTTACGCTGCACACCGCAGTTGCTGTAAAGCCAGCGCGCCCTTCTGGGCCAGTTGTTGTAACGACGTTTACCGCTGCCGCTAAGCTAGACATGCCCTGACGGTATTGCTCAGGCGTAACCGGGGGAAGCACTTCTGTTACTGCGTTTTTTATTGCTGTAATAGTCATACAAATATCCTTTGTGTTGGCGTTACAATATTTGACAAGCTTGCTCGAAGCTTAAGCGAGGCAAACGTTTATGCACTTTCTTTCCATCGCCATAGCCAATGTTAAGTAAGAAGTTCACCTTCCACGTGCTATCGGAAAAGAATGTTTCGTTGAGTAATTTGGGGTTAAAGCCAGACATGGCACCGGCATCAAGACCTAGTGCGCGCGCAGCGCTAATTAAATAAGCCCCCTGCATTGAACTGTTCCGCATCGCGGTTTCATAGGCGGCTTCAGGGCTTGAAGTAAACCAGCTTTTCGCATCCGCATAAGGAAATAGCGTAGGTAGTTCTTCATAGAATTCTTCGTCGAAAGCTACGATAACCGTGCAAGGTGCGGTCATGGTTTGCTCTACGTTACCGCTTGAAAGACAAGGCTTGAGTTTTTCTCGCCCTTCATCTGAGGTGATAAAAACAAATCTCGCAGGGCTGCAATTTGCTGATGTCGAGCCTACTTTCACCAAGTCATAAAGCTGCTTTAGTACCGCTTCATCTATCTTTTTATCAAGCCATGTAGTGTGCGTGTGTGCATCGCTAAATAGCTGGGCTAAGCCACTTTCGCTAATGGGGCCTTTTGTTTCATATTCAGTTTTCTCTGATACCGTCATTTCAAGTTCTTTCCAGTTTTTAAAGATTATTGAGTACTGTTTTAGCCATCTAGGTATTGGGTTAGGCGTTTAAGCTATGCGCGCTAAGTATTCCAATACCAATTTATTAAATTCCTCAGGCACGGTAATGCTTGATGCATGACCGCCATATTTCATTACCGACAGCTCTGCGTTAGGCATGGCATCAGCTAATAGTTTTGAGCGCTGCCATGGAACCAAGGTGTCGTCTTTACTTGCCAGGGCTAGCGTGGGTGTAGTGATATTCGTTAGCGTGTCGTCGATATCAAACGCACTAAGTGCGCCGATACGAGCGAGCAAGTTATCTACATCGGGAAAATGATTAAGTAGATGCGCCTCTTCATCGTCTAAGTGCTGTGAATTAGCGGCTATCCAATCAGGGGGATACAGCAGCAAGGCCTGCAACTGTAAATACATGTCTTTTCTGTCTGCAGCGAGTAAGGCTTTGCGTATATCAAAGCAGCGCAGAGTGTGCGGATTGGGGCTACTCCATGCATTTACTAGCACTAGGCTTTGCAGTAGGTTGGGCTGAGTTAAACCGAGTTCTAAGCCCACCAAGCCGCCTAATGCATGACCAACAAAATGGCATTGCTGTACTTCCAGTTTTTTCAGCAGTGCAGCCAGTTCATTGGCCATATCAGAAATACTGTAGTTCGCTGGCAAGTCACACACACTTTTGTTGGTTCCGAGTTGGTCGTAAGTGATCACTCGGTAGCTTTGGGTAAAGTCAGCCAGTTGAGGCTGCCAAAACTTAGCAGCCCCGCCTAGCCCTGAACTAAACACAACCGTTGGCGCGTCGGGCGACGTAAGACCGTGTATTTCGTAATGTGTTTTACCGCGCATTTCGCCGTGCATTTCGCCGCTCGTGTGGGCGTAGCTTGCCTGCGTATCAGAAGGCATATAGCTCACCTACATAAAACCAATGAGCACAATTAGTGGGAAGTCCGAACATAGCTGCTTACCCAATGTGTGCTGTAGAGGCAATTTCAATTAAGGCTTCAGGCTTTACCAACCCAACTTTAATGCAGTAGCGAGCAGGCTTTTCGCCTGGGAAGTATTCGGCGTACACCTTGTTTACCGCGGCGTAGTCGTCCCAATCGGTAATAAAAATTGAGTTGAAAATGACGTCATCCATAGTGCCACCCGCCTCTTCAATAACGCTTTTGATGGTTTCTAAAACGTGTCGAGTTTGTGCTTCAGCGTCACCTACATGCACCACATCATTATTTTCATCAAACGGCAAAGTGCCTGACACATATAAAATATTGTCAGCCATAGAGCCTGGAACAAAAGGGGCTATTGGCGTTGAAGTACCCGCTGGAATAATGGCTTTCTTTGGCATAATTACATTCCTCATTCTTTGTGCTATTTAGACAGTGCTTTTAGTACTGCTTTAGCTAATTTTTTATAAAGGCAGCGCTACTTGTTGCCCTTTATTTTTTCGATTATCGGATTCTCGCTTTTAAGCTTTCTTTCCCACTTTTTAATAGCTGCTATAGGTTTACGCTTTACGTGCTGCGAGCTCACGACTTGGCTTTTAAAATTAAGAAGGTTTAAACACCTCACAAAATTGCGCCGTGGTAGACACCCAACCGAAAAACGTTTGAATATTAAAAAGTGACGCCTCATGAATATCTGGCGGGCCAGCTTGATAGGCAGCGTCAGCAAGCACCACACCAAAATATTCCAGATGGAAGCCATCGCGCAGCGTTGACTCCACACACACGTTAGTGGCAATGCCGGTAAACACTAAGTTGCGAATACCGCGGGCTCGCAGCATGCTGTCTAGATTGGTGTTATAAAAACCGCTGTAACGGGTTTTAGGGATAACGATATCGTCGGCTTGGGGCTTTAATGCGTCTACGAGCGCATAGTCCCAAGTGCCTTTGGCGAGCAGACTCCCCTTCAATTCTGGCTGTTTGCGCATGGTTTTAAGGGCGTTAGACTTATACCAGTTAGGTGAGCCAGGGCCCCCCGCTTCTTTATAATCCGCGTCCCACCCATTTTGTAAGAACACCACCGGCATGCCTGCAGCGCGAGCGGTTTCCAGCACCTTAACGGTATTTTCAATAACCGGCGCAGTAGTAGAGACATCAAACCCCGCTTTGTCTAAATAACCGTTTTTACTGGCATAAGCGTTCTGCAAATCCACAACTATCACGGCGGTTTCAGCTGGGTTTAGGGTTAAGGGCTCTGGTTTGGCAGGCAGCACTGGCTGCCCTGTTTGGCGTGCTTGAAAGCACCCTGACACTTCAAATACTTCACCGGCAGACATTAGGCTGCTCCCGATGTTTCAAGTAGATGCTGACGGGACTTCATTAACGGCTGAATTTTAGTGCCGAAATCATCCATACCTTTAAGGAAATCATCAAAGGTTAGCAATACACCTTCGCAGCCTGGAACCGTCGCGATTTCATCTAGCATAGAAGCGACTGATTCATAAGAGCCAACAAGGGTCCCCATATTCAAGTTTACTGCTGAGGTTGGGTTGGTCATATCGCGAATGTTGGTGTCTTTGCCTGACTTTTTGTCAGCCGCGCCCTGCGTTGCCATCCAATCTAACGCTGACTGATCTTTACCTTCTTTATAGCTTTCCCATTTAGCCATAGCTGCTTCGTCGGTTTCATCAGCAATGACCATGATAAGCACCGCGGAGCCTACGCTACGACCGTGCTTTTCAGCGGCTTCGGTCAAGCGCGCAGCGGTAGGCGCAAATGCGGTAGGTGTATTCACACCTTTACCAAAACAGAAGTTATAGTCGGCGTGACGGGCCGAGAAATCCATGCCCGCGGCACTTTGCCCAGCACAAATAAGCGGTATTTTACGCTGTGGTTTAGGTAGCATGCGGCAGTCATCCATTTGGAAATGCTCGCCTTTAAAATCACTTTTCCCTGTTTCCCACAGCTCTTTCACAACTTTGATGTATTCATCTAAATATTCGTAGCGGTTACCGAAAAACTCATCGCCCGGCCACATGCCCATTTGAGAATATTCAGGGCGTTGCCAGCCAGTAACCAGGTTGACACCAAAACGACCGTTGGAAATAGAATCGATAGTAGTCGCCATGCGTGCCATGATCGCTGGTGGCAAGACTAACGTTGCTGCTGTGGCATACAATTGTATTTTTGAAGTAACAGCGGCAAGACCAGCCATCAACGTAAACGACTCTAAGTTGTAGTCCCAAAATTCTGTTTCACCGCCAAAACCACGCAACTTGATCATAGAGAGCGCGAAGTCCATATCGTACTTTTCTGCCTTCATTACAATCTCTTTGTTGAGATCGAACGATGGTTTGAACTGAGGCGAATTTTTAGAAATTAACCAGCCGTTGTTACCAATCGGAATAAATACACCTATATCCATGTTGTTCCCTCTGCTTGTTTGCGTTTTAAGCGGTTTACCCCGCTTTTTTTAAGGTTGCCGAATTCAAAACATTGAAATGGCGGTATACATAGTGAACAGCATAAAGCAGGCCAATTTATTAAACACATTACTTTCAATGACTTAAAGGTTTTACATTTTGAAAGTAGACCTTTTGGTTCAATTTGGAACATCCAGTCCAGTGCAACTGAACTTAATTGGTGCATATTTGTGCAAATGGGTTTATAGGTTAGAAAACTGCGCGTAAACTATGCGCCAGATTGCAGAAATCCGGTTAAGAAGAATTGAGTAGTGAGTAAATCTGAAGACCAAGTAAATACAAAAACAGCAAGAGCTTTTAGCCCTACTACCCAGAAACGACGAGAAAAGGCGCTATTAGAAAAGCGCACCCGCATTATGGATGCTGCGCTATCATTATTTGCAAAAAACGGCGTGAGCGGTACTACGGTAGAGCAAGTATCGGAATTAGCGAATGTTTCAAAGAGTAACTTACTGTATTACTTTAAAAGTAAAGACGGCCTTTACCTATCGGTTATCACTCACCTATTAGATGTGTGGCTGACGCCGCTGCAAAGCTTTTCTGCAGAACAGGAACCCATAGCCACCTTAAGTGAATACATAAAAGTAAAACTTGAAATGTCACGAGACAACCCAGCCGAATCAAAGCTTTTTTGTATGGAAGTGGTACAAGGTGCACCGCTTTTAATAAAGGAATTAGAAACGCCGCTTAAAACATTGCTGGATGCAAAAAGCGCCGTAATTAATGCGTGGATTGAAGCCGGCAAATTAAAGCCTGTCGACCCCATACACCTAATTTTTAGCATTTGGGCCATTACGCAGCATTACGCCGATTTCAGCGTGCAAATCAAAGCCGTAACAGGTAAAGATTTAAGCGATCCCGCTTTCTTTGAAAGCACGCTAAGCAGCATTCAGCACATTATTCTAGGCGGGCTAAAGCCAGCGTAATAATTAATGCATGAGTTGCCACGGGCGTGGAGTTATTTTGCGGGTGGGTCTTTTGGCGCTCTCGCATGTGAAGGACATTAACCGTACTTACAATGGTAATAGTGACGAACTTTCTTTTAAAAAACCTTCCAGTCGCTCGACCTGGGTAATTGCCACGCCCCCGTAGCGCTTTTCAATCAACTTTAAATCATACAACTTTGTAAGTGATTTATGTGCGGTAAGTACGGTAACGCCCAACCTTTCAGCATAATCACTTTGCCGCAAAGGTATAAAGACGTGCTTAGAGGTAAGGTACGATTGATAAATTAGCTTAGCTAATTGGACGTGAGTGGGTAAGCGTCGAATATCATCCAACCTTTCCAGCGCCGAATGAAGCTTTATTGCCAGTGAACGGGTGATGAATTCTGCAATCGCCGGGTATTGGCTTGTGAGAGAACGAAAAGCAGTTTCAGGTATTTGTAAAACCTTACATTCCGTTAGCGCTTCAGCGTGATGGGTTCGAGCAAGTGATGCGTACAATGTGAACTCTCCAAACGTATCTCCTCGTCGCAATACAGTAGTAATTTGATAACTGCCGTCTAGGCCATAATTACCAATTTTTACTTCTCCTGATACTACAAGAGACAACCCTTTGTTTTTACTTCCCCTTTCATGGATCGTCGAGGTAGCAGCATAGGTTCTTAGCGTTCCAAAAGGCAAACAAAGCTCGACATAGTCGTCAGGCATAACGGTTTGCTGTATGCCGTGAATGTAAGACATGACATTCAAATCTATATAAATATATATTTTTACATGTTAACGCAATGTAAATTCACTCTCAATAATCTCTTAGCGGGAGTCATTACAATGGGTTATCAATGGGCAATTCTGGCGGTTTTTATTACGTTTGCTTTACTGGAAGCGAAGAACGGTAGGCTATTTAAAAAAACGACAGAGGTGAGCGATGATGGAAAAGTAGAGCTCATAGGTACGTTACTCTTATTTATTGTAACCCAGCCACTGGTTCTCTTTTGTTCTGCAACAATGATGGCGTTGGCATTTCCCCAACTTCAGGGAATACTTGTAGATTCCCCTATACTTGTGCACATAGCGCTACTTTTGATTTTCGATGACATGATGCAATATTGGTGGCATAGGCTGTCACATTCCACCCGATTCCTTTACAACCTACATAGAGCCCACCATAACGCTAAGTACATGAGCGTGCGTATTATTTACAGAAATAACTTTTTCTATTATCTGTTTATGCCTTCGCTTTGGTTTTCTGGCGCGCTAATCTATCTAGGATTGGGTTGGACTTATGCCTTTTACTTGGTGGTTAAACTTACCGTTATCACCGGCGCGCACGCGGAGTGGAAATGGGATAAGAGACTTTACAGTATTCGATGGTTACATCCTGTTGCTTGGGTAATTGAGCGCACGATATCAACGCCTTCTACACATAGTGCGCATCATGGATTAAAAGCAGATGACGGCGTGACCAACTACAAAGGTAATTATGGAAACTTGTTGTTCTTTTGGGATGTACTATTTGGAACTGCTAAGATCACTAGGCAGTATCCTGCACAATACGGCATTGAGGGTATGTTTTACGCTAACTGGAAAGAACAGCTAATTTGGCCACTGTACAAAACGCCGAGAAAGCCAAAGCAGTTAGAGACTGAGTCTTCCAATGGGGGCTTATCTGTGCTCAATTCAGAGCAGTTAACAACGCAAAAGGCAGCGAAGAATAGCGCTTAAACTGTTGAGTTCGTGATAAACTTACTGCTTAAATTAATACAGATCAGTGACTTTTATGGACCAACAACCCAACAATCCCCTTCACGGCTTAACGCTTGAAAAAATTGTGACACAACTTCATGAGCGCTACGGCTGGGACGGGTTATATTACCGCATAAGAGTGAACTGCTTTAACAACGACCCTTCGATTAAATCATCTCTTAAGTTTCTTAGAAAGACCCAGTGGGCTCGAGACAAAGTAGAACAGCTCTATATTCAAACATTTAGTAATTAAAATTGTGTAGCGTTTTACACTGACCCCAATATTTGTGGCCTAAGCGTCGTTGTAGAGTGTAGCTATCCACTTTTCTTCCGTAATAAAGTTCCAGCTCCAGTCGGCCCACTTTTCATCTAGGCCCATCGCTTTTACTTCATCAAGGGTTTTGCTGTCTTGCTTAAGCGTCTTAACGTAGTCGAAAGTTTCGCTGATCATGGCTAAAAACGCGGAGTATTCTTGCTTGTTACTAATATCGCCGTGGCCTGGAATGATAACCGTCTCGTCATTTATTTTCGCTAGCAACTGCTTTACCGATTCCATGTAGCCTTCCACATTGCCACCTGCACCTTGGTCGATGTAAGGAAAACGACCATTGAAAAATAAGTCGCCCGTGTGCATGACGTTGGGTTGCTCAAACCACACTACGCTATCGCCGTCAGTGTGTCCTACTGCTAAATGCATTACATGTAGGGTCTCATCATTAAAGTAAATTTTTATTCCATCTTCATAGGTAATGGTTGGCAGGGCTTCCGGTTTTATCTTCTCATCGTTAGCTAGCCGAACGCGCACATTTTCATGGGCGAGAATGGTGGCACCTTTGTGAGTGTGGAAAAATGCATTAGAGCCCGTGTGATCGCCGTGATAATGCGTATTTATCACATATTTAGGCTTATCGCTGCCTAGTTCACCAAGCTGTGCCGCTATTTTTTCAGCTAGAGGCGCAAATTGATCGTCGATGATAAGAACACCGTCTTCCCCAGCTGATACGCCAATATTTCCACCTGCACCTGTAAGCATGTGCACAGAGCCTTTTATCGCGGTTGCCTTTACTTCAACATCGGCGAACCTGTCTTGTGCATTTGCGGGATTAGCCGCTGAATAAATTAAAGGGCTAGCAGCTAAAAACGCAGCCATAATGTGGGCGCTAAAACGAGGTGCAGTTTTCATTATTATTTCCTTGTAAGAAGCCTGTTTAAATAGGACCTCTTACACTATGACCTAATTTCACAATTAGATCATTTTTTCGTCATTAGGGATATCACCCACATAAGCAAAACGAGGGAGTGTCTCTCCGTCTTTTTCCACTGACTCTAAAAACATATCCAGAGGGCGAACCCATAACGCTTTTTCGCCATAGCACGGCCGATATACCACTAACTTACTTTCGTCTTCTGAGTGGGTGGCGACTTCGTAAACATCGTATAAATTACCTTTGTAATGCTTATAGCGACCAGGGGTTTTGAGTTGTTTCGAGTCCATAACGTCCTTCGAGATAATTTTTGTGTCTGAGATATTGACGCTAGTGTTAATTAAATCTGCTCAAAAGGCAAAACCAGCTGTTGTGTTGATTGGTCGGCAGCGAGGCCTATATGCACGCCAACAAGACGGATGCCACGCCCTGTTGCTCGCTCAAAAGCTTCCTGCATTAAGGTACGAAAATATGCTTTATCTAGCGTGGCGCAGCGATGTTCAACCGTAGTTAGCTGAAAGTCGTTAAACTTAAGCTTTACGCCTTGTGTACGAATACGCACAGGCTTGCCCGTCCGCTTTTTATGGTTTTCCATACGCTCCTGAAGCTTTTCAAACAAATGGGGCAGAAAATCGATACATTGATCGATAGAATGGATATCTTCACTTAGAGTGCGCTCTACGCCTATAGATTTGCGCTCTCGAGATACCGACAACTCTCGCTCATCAATACCGTGAGCCCGTTCCCATAGCACACTACCGAATTTACCCAGTTCTTTTTGAATGCGTTCAAAAGGATACTGGCGAACATCGTTGCAGGTATTTAGCCCCATGCGCTGAAGCTTTTGCATAGTAACTTTGCCCACGCCTGGAATTTTCTTTAGCGGCATTTCCCGCACAAACTCATCGAGCTTGTCGGGCGTGATCACGCAAATACCGTCAGGTTTGTTTTCATCGCTGGCTACTTTTGCCACGAATTTGCAGGGCGCGACCCCTGCTGAAGCGGTAAGACCTAACTCGCTTTCTATACGAGCACGTATTTCTTCAGCTATTAACGTTGCGCTGCCACCACAAAATTCACTGTTAGTAACGTCCAGATAGGCTTCATCTAATGATAGGGGCTCAATAAGGTCGGTATAGTCTGCAAAAATTTTACGTATTTTTTGCGACTCGGCAGCGTATACATCCATACGCCCCTTAACCAAGGTTAAATTCGGACACAGCTTTAAGGCATACGCAGTAGCCATAGCTGAGCGTACACCGAATTTACGGGCGGGATAATTACAGGTAGAGATAACACCGCGACGGTCGGCACTGCCGCCAATAGCGATGGGAATATTGCGCAAAGCTGGGTTGTCGCGCATTTCAACTGCGGCGTAAAAACAATCCATGTCGACGTGGATAATTTTTCGCATTACCTGCCTTCATTCTCTAGCTTTAAAGTAAAACTGTACAAAAAGACAGTATATTATTAAAAACGTTGAATTACACTAATTCCTTGCAGGCTCTAGATAGAATTCAAAGGAAAATTTGTCTAGTAAAGTCTGGTCGATTCAGCGAAACACTAAACACCAATACCGAATTTTTCTTGAACTAACATTGAATTGTTTTGAAAGCAGACGTGAGCCTTTGGTGTTGGCTTGCGTTGCTACTTCTAGTTTGAACTCTCTACTGTATGTAGACATAAAAAGACCCCCAGTAATTAGATAGTCCAACTATTGGGGGTCACTTCATTCCTAGGTCAAAGTGCGAGGCTTTGGATTCAAAAAAACTATTAGTGCTTAGTTAATCTTTTTCATTGTCTTTGGTTGAATCACTTTTATCAAAAAAAACCAAGTACAACAAATTGAAGGCAAACCCAGCTACAAAAATGATTCCAAGCCAAAAAAGCATTGGTGATGTATCCATCTCAAAGCGGCTCCCTCTCAAGCCAATGAAGCCACGATCAAATGAGAATTTGATATACCAAACACACAATATAGATAAGCCCAATAAGATCAGGTTTATACCGCGAAGCTTACTCATCATCTTTATCTACCTTATTGTTATGCGCTTCATTACCAGCCTGTACTTCGCCACTTACAATACCAACGATTTGTGAAACTGCATAAATTGTTGCTGTTACCTTGTTAGTTGGTTTGACCTTCCCAGAATCACTGGCGATATCTGTTGCAGCAACATCTGTCAAGGCGGACGTAGTAGCTGACGTGGTACTTGTCATCGTATCGTTAAGTGCTGCATCAGCCACAGCCAGCGCAATCGATACCCCTTGACCGCCCGGAACAAGTCCCGCAACTGTACTAGCGGTCCCCAAGCTTTCTTTTGTAGCATCACCAGCAATTTTGGCTCCGTTAACAGCTCCCTGTCCGGCTCTTTTGACCAACGCACCAGCATCTTGTTTTAGCTGGGTCGCTTGCTTTTGGGGACTACTAAACAAGTCTCTTAAAGGTTTAAACACATCCTCAGGAGCCATTCCTGAAGGATCTATAAACTTATATGGGTTGTTGTTTCCATAGGCAAATCTATTAAATCCATGAATAGGATTTCCGCTCCCCATGTGTCCTAGCACATCAACCGGATCATTCGAATAAAAACGCCCTATGACTGGATCATAGTATCGTGCCTGCATATACATTTATCGACATTACGAATCATAACCTATCATCAATAAATTTCTGTAATACAGTAAGTTAAGAGTATAGCGTAATCTATGAATTTGGAATGATTGAAAACAACAAAAAGCCCCGCGAGTGCGAGGCTTTGATTCAAAAAGTTTACTATTTCAATTCCTACAGCTACGGCTCATTTTTTCTTTTGAACACTTTTACCAGAACATTAAGATTGAAAATGTAAAATAAAATAACTATAAAAATTGACGCCACTTTAAACCAAGAAAATGCATATCCAACGCTCCACCCGTAGCTGAGATAAAAGAGGAACGTAATCGCTCCAACTCCCAGTACGCTGGCTATAGGAATATAAAGAACGTATTGGAGAATAAGTTGCTTCTTCGTCATAAACATCAACACCCACCATTATTCTGACAATTCGAATTGACTGTATCTGCCACAGACGTAACAGCGTTTGTCGAGTTACCTACAACGTTTCCTAATGTCGCTCCGGGTTGCACATCATTAAACATTGGAACTGCTTTTGCATTCCCAAATGTAGTTTGAGCAGCGTTAGCTTGCATCTTACCAGCACCTGCACCCGCGACAAGCCCCAGTCCTGCTCCTTTTCCGGTAGCTTCAAGAACTTGACCACCATCGATGGTTCCGGTTTCAGCAAGTTGATTTAAAGAGCTATTTACAGCGTTTGTTACTCCGCCAGAAACTTCACCACTCAAGCCTTCTGTCAGAACTTTTGATGCTCCAGATCCCATTCCAGAAGCTGGTTTAGTTAATGCACCAACTGCTTTGCCAACAAGTTTACCTGCTGCGCCTCCGGTGCCACCAGAAATAGCTCCTATGCCAGTTTGTAGTCCAACTTCCCCCCAATCATTTACTCCACCAGTAGTTGCTATCTGGGTAGCGACCTCGGCGACAAAACCTATTGCCGCCCCCAAAAAGAATTGACCAAACTCCCCATCAGGGTCGGTGTATTTGTAAGGGTTGTTATTTGCATAAGTGTAACGCCCGAAACCATGCACGACATTTCCACGCCCCAGATGTCCCAAGGCATCCACCGGATCATTCGAATAGAAACGACCTATGACTGGATCATAGTATCGTGCCTGCATATACATTAGTTACATATACGATCCAATAAAATCTGTAGCAGCCTATCACCCATCGAGATTGATAACATTCTCTTCTCCGAACCACTCCTTCGCAGTTTGCAGAACCAATTGCGTTGGATTGGGAAAAAATACCGCTAATTTTTCTTTTGCGCGAGTACAACATACATAAAACAGTTTCTGGGTGCGCTGTTTTACACTTTCATTTCCTGTTTTTTCAAATAAGTATTTAAAGTTATATTGGTTCCAACGTCCGTTATCTAATACCACTAATACGTTGGGGTATTCGCTACCTTTTGTTTTGTGCTGTGTAGATAAAGGCAGAATACCTTCTAAATATTCGTATACCCTTCTAAACTCACGATATTTAACGTCACAAACTTGTTTGAACAAATAAAACTTATTTGATCTAAACTCTTCTAATTTGTCATCTTTCAAAACTAGTCCTAGCTCGTCCGCCAGTTCTATCGCTTCGCCTATAGTAACTTCATCACCCAAAACAAAAGCACGAATAGCATCATTTAGCGCTGCTTTATCCTCGGTTGACTTAACTTGAAAGTCAGTAGCCTTTATAAACTTATTAAACTGTTTTGCCTGGTATAATCGAACGCAATTTTCAATTTTGAACAGGTGACGAATTAAGTTATCTCTGTTAGAACCTGGTTTGTCTGGATCACCAATGTGGCTTTTTTTATCATCTAGTAACTGTTCTTTGTCAATATATGCTTGTGCTATGTCTCTGAAGGGCTGTTGTTTTGCTAACTCAAAATAATTGGTATGAGCTGCTATATATTCTCTTTGAGCTGGAGTTGGCGCAGGGGCCTTCACATGAGTTATCACATCAGCTAGTGTTTTTCCGTCGGTTTCAAACTCTGGGGCTTCTTCTTTAAGCCTATTTCTTACCCTCTTGGCATAATCGCGGATTTTATCTTTATCATAAATTCTCATTAGCTCTGGAAAATCAGCTTTTTGGGATATTAAGTTATGAGTCAAATTTAATTCTTTTACTTGCTCCGTATCGTCAAAATCCCAGCGTAAATAATTCCTGGCCTTATGTAATTCATTTTCTTTTGAATATAAAAACTTTATTTCACCGAGCTTTACATTACCTGAGTTGTCAATATTAGGGGCACTTTCATCGTTCGAAGGCTCTTGCACAATTTGATCATGACGCAGCTTATTGGCTAGATCGATAACACTCTTTGGATTTCGTCTATTTTGTTTTTTGAGCACTTCATGAACTTGAGGTGGGTTTGTTGAGGTGTACTCAAGCAAATTTCCAACGCTCCCTTCATAAATAGATTGCATCGCATCACCAAAAAATCCAATAACGTTTTCTTTATTCGCATTGGCAAGGTATTTCAACAAAATATCAATCACTTTAGGGTCTGTATCTTGGTACTCGTCAACAAGAATATGCGGGTATTTATCTTTAACTATTGCACAAAGCTTTTCATACTTTTCAAACATTTTTGCGGCCAAAATAATTACTTCGTCATGAGAAACGATTCCTTTTGCTAGCCTTAAATATTCTTTATATTGAATAGACTCCACCCTTGTCGCTATATCTTCAATTACATGTCCTTCCGGTAGTTTAAATCTTGACTGCTCTTCATCCTCTAATAACTCTACAAAAGTTTCTATAAGCTCTTTTTGGAAGTGCTTAATATTACCCCATAGAAAATCATGAATAGTAGATGTATATAAGTTTTCACTATCGATTC
>JAXHTT010000200.1:0-5801 GCA_034190055.1 Pseudomonadota bacterium
GGTCGATGTTCGCGGAGTCGTCCACGCGCGCCAGCGTCACCTCTGGTAACGAGCCTTCCGGTACCAATGCTTCGCTAGCGCTGGCTTATTACTTAGCCGCCGCTGAAGGTGAAGAAATTGATGCCTTGTTGAACAATAATATTGTGCTGTTAGATCCATCTTTCAACCCCGATGGACTCTCTCGTTTTGCTCAGTGGGCAAATATGCATAAGGGCAAGCAGTTAGTTTCTGATAGTCGACACCGTGAACATGACGAGGGGTGGCCGTCAGGCAGAACAAATCACTACTGGTTCGATTTAAATCGCGACTGGCTATTGCTGGCGCACCCAGAGTCGCAGGCACGTATTAAACAGTTTCATAAATGGCGGCCACATATTCTGACCGATTTTCATGAAATGGGCACAGACAGTACCTATTTCTTTCAGCCTGGCGTACGCTCGCGCAAAAAACCCTTAACGCCAGACGAGAACGTCACCTTAACCGAAGCGCTTGCGCATTATCACGCGGCTGCATTTGACGAACAAGGCGAGCTGTATTTCACCGAAGAAGCATTCGACGATTTCTACGCTGGTAAAGGGTCTACCTATCCAGATTTACATGGCAGTGTGGGTATTCTATTTGAACAGGCGAGTTCGCGAGGGCACCTCCAAGACTCTATTAACGGCAAGCTTGCTTTTAAAGACACCATAGCGAACCAAATTACCACATCTCTGAGTACCTTTAGGGGCGCACTGGCAAATAAGGCTGCAATCCTTGATTACCAGTCGGGCTTTGTGAAGAGTACGCAGTCTCTGGCTAAGCAAGATGCACAGGCTGGATTTGTGGTAAGTGCTTCAAATGATACCGCTCGTTTTAACGCGTTTATCGCATTACTTGAGCAGCATCACATTGCATATAAAGTGCTTACAGAGAACTTCGACGCGAACAAGGTTAGCTACAAGGCTGGGAAGGCAATATTTATCCCTACTAACCAACCTCAATACCGCCTAGTAAAGTCGATTTTTTCTACGCAAACATCATTTGAAAATAACACCTTCTATGATGTTTCAACGTGGAATTTAGCTATGGCATTTAACTTGGACTATGCGCCTTTAGACAAGGGCGATGTGCGAAGCCTTGCGCTAAGTGACAACTCTGCTCTAATACAAGCAACACTTAATAATATTCATGAAAACGCTTATGCCTACGCGTTTTCATGGCAGCATTATTACGCGCCTGCCATGCTTCAAACCTTACTGGAAGCCGGTGTGAAAGTGCGAAGCAGTGAAAAAGGGTTTTCCGCTATTAAATACGATGGCAAAAATGTTGACCTTCAGCCCGGTAGTATCGTGGTGCCTAAAGGTTTGGGACAGCCTGAAAACTTAGTAACTATTTTGAGCGAAGCGCAGCAGCAACTTCAGGTGCCTGTGTTTAGCCTACGCAGTGGTTTAACGCCGACAGGTAACGATTTAGGTAGCCGGAGTATGGCGCCCGTCGGCTTACCGCAGGTATTAATTGTAGGCGGTGAGGGAACCAGTGAATACGAAGTGGGAGAAATGTGGCACTACTTCGATACAAAAGTCGGCTTGTCTGCAAGCATCGTAGAGCAACAACATTTACTACGTGCGCTTAATGACCCTAGCATTGCATACACTCACATTCTATTTCCAAGTGGTCGCTATAGCTTTACAGAGAATGACAGAGCAAGAATTGAAGACTGGGTGAAAGCCGGTGGCGTGATCGTAGGCCAAAAATCTGCACTGCGTTACTTTGCTAAACACAAGTGGCTAGATGCGGAGGTTGTCAGTAGAGAGACCATAGATAATGCTTTTGATGAAAGCGATTTAAGCTACGAAGATGGTTCCTCGCTCTATGCTAAAAAGCTTGTGGCAGGTGCTGTATTTCAAGCCGATATTGATAATACTCATCCGCTTTTTTACGGCTACAGCGATGACACGCTACCTATGTTTAAAACGAACAATATGATCGTGGAAGCAAGTAGTTCGCCGTTCGTTACGCCAGCACGCTACACCGACGAACCACTTGTAGCAGGGTTTAGTGATAAAAGAATGGTTGCGCTAATGGCTGAATCGACCGCGGTGACAACTCAGAAGATGGGACGTGGTGTGGTCATTGGTTTTACCGACAATACGCAATTTAGAGGCTACTGGTACGGCACGAACAAAATGCTAGCTAATGCAATTTACCAGTCGCATTTTATCCGTTAAATCAGTTTATGAGGCGCGGTGCATGCCGCGCCTAACAGCGCATTTTTCTATATTCCTTTTTTAGCCTTACGCCTTTAGCAATAAACTGCTTTTGGGTGGCGGCGTAAATACCGCTGCCCACACTTGAATCTGTATATTTGGGTAGCGCTGCTTAAGTCTTTTACTTAATGTGTTTACGGTCACACCCGTAGTAAGCACGTCATCCACTATCGCTACGGTGAAATCGCTGCCATCTTTATTACCGTGCGTCGTTGCTATCTCGTCATCGATACACTGCTTAGATAAATTAAATACACGGTTTGCGTTCTCTGCTCTGGCTAGCTTGGATAAGTGGTGCTGCACACTAAAGCCTTTGCGGCTAGCCCACGCTTGGTTAATGGGTATACCTAATTCGCGGCTTAAGCTTTCACACAAAAGCGTAGCTTGGTTGTAGTGGCGCTTTGCAAGCCTCCATGCACTAATTGGAACCGGAAGCAGTACATCTGGCACTGATAGAGTGCACTGTAGCTTTTTATGGACAAACCAGTTACTTAATACTTTCCCTGCCGTCAGTGAATGCGTAAACTTTAACTGGTGAACCAGCGATGACATGGGCCATGTGTGGAGCCCGAGCACGGATAGTGCGTCATAGTGGCTATGCTTGACGTGGCCTGCCACAGGGCCGTATTGAAGTAGGTTACTCCCATGTAATGAGGCTTCGAAAAAAAACATGTCATCTTCACACCAGTGACATACTGGCGTAGGACTTGCCTGATAACATAGCAAGCATGAAAGGTTCATAGTGTTGATTCCATCAACTTCCTTGAATTGTCGAACGTCGACCTATTTTCATCATATCGTGTTTCCTCAAAAAACACGTTTCTGCCTAAGGAGGTGTAAATGGAAATTTTGCATACAAATGGCGAGCTTGTCACCCGTACTCAGGGTACAGGCGTAGACGTAGTATTTCTTCACGGTTGGGGTATGAACAGCGGCGCGTTCACATCCTTTATCCCTTACCTTAGTGATAATTTTCGCGTTACCACCATCGACCTTCCTGGATTTGGAGAAAACGCGGAAATCGTGCCTTCACCTTACAATGTTGAGTCCCTTGCCCAAGCTATTGTAGACAAACTGCCAGACCAGTGCGTGTTGGTTGGATGGTCACTAGGTGGATTGGTAGCTCAAAAGCTCGCGTTATTAGCACCAGAAAAGCTTAATGGACTGGTTACTATTGCTTCAACGCCTCGTTTTATAGCCGGACCATGCTGGCCGGGCATTGCGGGTGACTTACTTACTATGTTTGAAACGCAGCTGGAGAAGAATTACCAAAAAACACTGGAACGATTTTTGGCAATTCAGGCTATGGGCAGTGAAACGGCTAAGCAAGATATTAAGTCAATTAGAGAGCAGGTTACGCAGTTTCCGGAACCCGCAGAGGAAGCGCTTAAAAAAGGGCTACGAATACTCTCTACAGAGGACATGCGACAAGATGTAGGGCGAATAACTACGCCTACATTACGATTGTATGGCAGATTAGACAGTTTGGTGCCTACAAGCGGTATAGACCGAATCTGCGAACTGCATCCGCAGGCGGATACGGTGGTGCTGCCACACGCTTCTCACGCCCCGTTCATTTCTCATCCTCAGCAAACCGCCGATATTCTATTTCGTTTTGCAGCAGGTATTTACCAACAGAAAGCGTCTTGAACTAACGCCTCAACAGGCTTCAAACTTATCTAAATTGGTGGTTTGAAGCTTTTTCTTTCGTTACAGCCAAATAAAAGTCGCCAGCTAACAATAAGTTAATGGCAGTGCCTGATACACGCCTTTCCATTTGTGTAAAATTGGTCAATAATTACACATGAGAGGTTAGAGATAGTGTATGACAAGTGTTGATGGTTTAGGTGTAGGCTCTGCATTTGCAGCGGCTCAGTATGGGTTACAAAGTGCAAGCGATGGCGTATCGCAGGCAGCGGCAAATATTGCTCAGCGAACGGCTGAGGATGCTGTTGCTCCGGCTCAACCTACTGTGGCTACCAGCGAAACAAACAACACTTCTTCTAACTCCGCTTCTAGCACTACGCGTTTAACCGACGATTTAATTGCGCTTAATGTAAACGAGCGCAATGCCCAAGCTTCTGCCAAAGTTTTAGGGGTGGCCGACGAGATGCTTGGCACTATCATTGACGTATTGGCTTAAATGGAGCTGGTACGGTGAATATTGTAACGCCAATCCTTACCGCCATTGCTTATCCCACGGCGAATGTAAATACAGAATCTGCCCGTAGAGATAACGTGCAGCGGGAAACTATTCCCCAAGCGTCAGATTCCCAGCAAGGCGCTTCTCAAAAAGGTTTAGGTTCTGAAACTGATAAGGCTAAAAGCCCGGGTCAGCCGCCAGCTCCTGTCACCTACGAACGTCCTCAAATACAAACCGAGCTTCAAGCGGCTTTCCAAAACGTGTTTGGACAAGAAAAAGACAATGCGCAGGACGAGAGTGCCGGTAAGCAAGACGCGAAAGACAGGCAGCAAGAGCAACAAGAAAAGCAAGAAGCTGCGGAAATTGAACAGCTAAAAGCCCGTGATCAGGAAGTAAGAGTTCACGAACAGGCGCATGCGGCAACAGGTGGACAGTACGCTGGTGCACCGCGCTATGAATACACTACAGGCCCAGATAATAAGCGCTATGTCACCGATGGCGAGGTGTCTATTGACGTCTCAGAAGAACAAACGCCAGAAGAAACGCTGCAAAAAATGGAACAGGTGCGCGCCGCAGCGCTCGCTCCAGCTGAGCCTTCCTCACAAGATTTAAAAGTAGCCGCAGAGGCATCTCAAAAAGCCACAGAGGCACGAAGTGAGATTGCCAAAGCACAAGCTGATAACCTATCAGTAGAGGGGGCTACGGGAGAGCAAGTTCCAACAGCTGGCGACGATACAGTCTCAGGTATTGAAACTATCACTGAGTCTGAAATTAACACTGGCCCAAGGATAGGAGCTGTGGCAGACGAAGTGTTGGACGTTGCGTCTAACACCACAAACGCTATATCTTCCCAAGGTTTAGAGGCTGACGCGCCTGACGCCATGCAAACAAGAATAGGCCGCATTCAAAACGCTTATCTGCAAGCTTACACCCCGTCAAGAGAAGGTATATCTCTCCAAGCATAATAGCCGGCTGCAAGCATGATAGCGTCAAGTTAGCGCTGGCTGCTTCACGTTACGCCAGCCCTTTATTGACGCAGAATAACTCACGAACTAGCTCAAAAAAATTTCGGAGCACGGCCTTTTTATTGATGCAAAGGTCTCTGCAAATAAGCAAGCATTAATAATCCAATATCGCCTTTGTAAACGGATATTTAGGTGTACCGCCGGTGATATCTGAAAGCACCGAGTTCATGGTATCTACGTCGCTATCGAATTCACCATGGGATGTAGCTGCCGTCGCATCACCCTTTTTTCCTTCGCTGTACTTGAACGTTACGTTAGACAGTGGCTGATTAAACACGGCCATACCCAATAATGGCATCTCCGGTTTAGGCTCAAATGCATTTGATACTAGATAAAGTAATGACTTTTGGTAAATACGCGCCACGTGATCATCTTTTTCTAACGCTT
>JAXHTT010000201.1:0-5762 GCA_034190055.1 Pseudomonadota bacterium
AGGAAAATATTCGGGCAAGGGGCGTATAAAACTTTCACAATTTTGTTTCAGGAATGTAGCATTGACGTCAATGTTCAGTACTACGAACGTAGTATACTCACATGGAACGGTGTAATGAGTCAAGTAACGACCTCTTTACATCTACAACTTTCGAGACTGATCGCTTAAATTATATTCATATACTTAAGCGTCCTTTTCTAAATCAATTAAGTCAAGTTGTAGCTTCCCACTGCGAGCGTTGGTCAAATACCTAGCGAGTTCCAAACCATCCAGTTAATGCGTATCGCGGTTTTTTAGCGAAAGGTGTTAAGTACGTGACGCTATGTATATGTTTCACGTCAAACAGACTTAATGTATTGAACGTGGGAGTCCAGCTTTCTAAGGTCTCACCATCTTCTTTGAAAAATTGTAGCAACCCTCCCCAATCGGGATGCCATTCTGGCGACAAATTAAAAACATACGCCAATTTTCTGCCTTCAGATTGAACGTCATCTCTATGCCGAGTTAAAAACTGGCCTGGAATATACTTTGTTGCTTGCATGCTAGCGTAGTTAATATCATTTATTCCTGTAATGTTACTAACTGCATCTAACAGCTCCTTACTATTTACAATTTTATAAAAGTTGAGCAGAAACGGGTCTTTTTCTTCGGCTGTTATGTACTTACGCCCGTAAGAGAAACCATTGCCCATTGCTGCATTTTCCATCAAATTGAAATATATTTGCTGACGCTGCGTGTCTTCTAAATCAGCCCATTCTTTTTTACTCATCACAGCATTTTTACCATCCACATACATGGCGGTATCGAATTCAACTCTCTCATTTAATGCTTGAAATGAAAGTGCAGCAAACTCGAAGTCCAATACTTTGTTAACTCTCACTTTGCCGTCTTTAGCGAAGTTCGTTTTAATTTCATCGAAGTTTAAATCTTTGTTCCAAAAATTTTTCATTGTTGTCTCTTTTTATTATTCAAGAAGATGAGATATCAAATGCTATAGTTAAACGCTTTTCATCAGATTTAAATGGGATGGTACCGTGCCAAAAATAAGAGGGGAAAATAACTAGCTTTCCAACTTCAGGCCGAACAGTGAACTCATGAGTTAGATCAGTTTTAAGTTTAAAATTTGGAGTACCAAAAGACAGATATCCCTCATGTTCCTCATGCGTTAATTCAGATGGTATTTCAATATAAAAAACTGCACTTAATCGTCCTTCTGGATGGACATGATTGGTATGGTAGCCCTTATCAGATAGAAAAACGGACCACGCTCCTACGATTGTAAAATCGTTGTTCGGCAAAACAACGAACTCATGCAGATCGTCTATTGCCTCGACTTCTGATATGTATTTCCTGACCGAATCTTCAAAAAAAAGGCGTAATTCTGCTAGGTGCTCATTATTCGAAGACAAGATATTACCACGAGTTTGAGTACCACCATTGACCGTCTGGTGAAGAGGTGCCGATTTGGCATTATGCAACTGAGATACATGATCTTTTAACAAGGCAATAAAGTCGCTAGCTGCTTTCCCTCCAACCACGTCAGGTAACTGGAAAGTTCGCACTAACTTTGAATAGCGACAGTAACTTTTTCGATGCAGATTGCGTTTTGAAAGTCTCTCTGCCACAGTCAAATAGGCCTTTGCCATAACAGATGAATCGCTTGATGTTGTTAATGGTGGCATAGCATTAAGTACATAGTCTGGCTCATCTACCTGCAATGCGTACTGCGCGGCGTCTAGCATCAAAGCTGAGTCTGTTTTATCCTTTAACAGCATAAAAGCTTCTTGGTAATTTTCACCTGCATGGTATAGCCGAGCCTTGCATTGTAAATACGCTGTCGACGAACGATCTAAATTAGGGTGACTATTCAATAAAGTTTCAGCTAACTCGACGTTCCCCATTCGCAAATATTGTTCTGCCAGTGCAATAAGCATTTCATTGCTAGTATTCCCGCTTTGAATGGCAGACTCAAAAACCGCTAACGATTTATTGATTGAACCAACTTCTGCGTATATAGATGCAAGATTTTTATAGCTGTCGACGTAATAGGGGTTTAACTGGATGGCTCTTTCATATGATTCTATTGCGCTTTCAAGTTTATTCAGGTCTGAATACGCATTGCCTAGGTTATGATACAGCTGAAAATTGTTAAGCCCATTTAATTTAGCTCGCTGCAAAAGGTTTAGCGCCTCTTCAGAATCTTCTAAACGCCTAAAAACTGTCGCTAAATTATGCAGCGCTGTAGTGTTATTCTGGTCCTCTTTAAGAACAGTTTTATAAAGTTCAGAGGCCTTTGTAAGCACTCCTCTACTATCGAATAGACCCGCAACAAAATTGGTTAAAGCAATATTATTTTGAGAGGTTTTTAATTTTTGATACCAACTCTCTAGTTCGATGTCATTACAAACACCGCTAGCGGCTCGAAGAAACAGCTTTGTTGTTTCGAATGAATTGTTATTAAAAGGTGCTAGACAACGATAAGCGTCTTCATATCTGTTTAGGCTTAAAAGACATTTAGCATATTCACATAATACGGTAATGTTGGATTGAGTCTTTTCATATGCATATGTCAAAAGCGGCAAAGCATTTTCTGCTCTGTTAGTATCGAGAAGTAATTTTCCGTATAGATAATTTAAGTTTATATCAGAAGCATTCTTATCAAACAGTGATTTATAACCTGCCTCAGCCTCTGTCAAATGGCCTTTCTGATGAAGGCTCATTATGCTTTCAAGCTTTTTCATTATTCACTCTTTTATTAAATCTCAAATCCCATGCCACCGGTAATTCTTTATTTTTGAGTAAAAACGGGCGAACTCCCCAGCTATCTGAATATTTTCCACTGGTTATCTGTTTTATGTCAGATCTTGATAACGCAACGTCACAAATAGCAGAGACGCGACGATAGATCGTTCCTAACTGCTGCTCAAAGCCCTTTATCCATGCCAATATATCAGAATGGGCATATTGTTTGTAAGATAGAAATAACTGCTTAATTCCATTGACGAAATGAAGGCTTCCCGCACACCACTTGCTGTCCAATGTTGATAGATGAGATAGATATTGTTTAGCACGATTTTCATAAGCGTTTGGGTCAGTCGCGATCAGATTAGCTATCTGCAATGCATTTTCGAAGGCATGAATTTCAAATAAGCTCTCCATCCCCTCCTTTTCACGCTTATATCGAGAATATATGTGTCCGTCTTTGTAGTGACAAAGTGCAATGAATTTCGAGCCTTCTTTCATCATCGTTGGCATGTTTTTGATTACGTCGACACCTAAATACTCGATACCGAACTGACTTACAATAAAATCAAACTCGAGCAATTTTTCTTTCGGAAGATTGGACGTCTTATTCAAAATAACCTGGGCATCAGGAACATTTTTTTTCAAGGAATTTAGCGCATCTGTACTACAGTCTAAACCTACTTTGCGATTAAAAGGTTTGTCTCCGAAACTTTGAAAAAGAGCACCAGCACCGCAAGCTATATCTATTACGCTCTGCATTTCTGTATCATTTGGTATGTTTTGAGACCAAAACTGCTCAAAATCTGAAATGCTTTTGCCATTGTCTTCAGTGAACAACGCTTTACTATCAGGATTTTCTTTCCAGTACTGGTTCCAGTCGTCTATTGTATCCATGATTCTCCTTATAAAAAGCAAAAAAAAAGTGGGCAATGCCCACTTTTTTAAAAAGCTATAAGCTATTAGAAGCTAGCAGAGATACCTACGAAGTAAGTTCTACCAAATACATCGTATGTTGCAGGATATGTATTTGACTGCTCAGCGTTACCACCGAAGCGAGGCGCTTCGCGGTCTGCTAGGTTACGAATACCTGCATTTAGACGATAGTTTTCGCCAATGTGGTAAGTACCTGACAGATCGAAGTAGCTGAATGAACCAGTGTCTTCTTGGAAGTAAACAGTACCATCATCATCATCTTCAGTTGCACCAATAAAGCGCCATAGAAGCTGAACGTCAAAGTCGTCCATACCCCAAGCGACGGTCATACGGTGAACGTACTCTGGAGTTGGCTCGCCACAAGTATTACCAAATGTACCCGCACAATCGATAACCTCTGAACCAGCGAATGACTGGAACGAGCTCTCAGTTGTGTAAGTAGCAAGGTAGTTAAGACGCATGTCACCGCCCGCTACTTCCATAGCGTAGTCAGCTACGATATCAACACCAGTAAGTTTGATTGAACCTACGTTCTGGCTAAGAATTTCTACGAAATCAATAGAGCCATCTGGGCGACGGTTAACAACATCACAGAATGCAGAACCTACACCACCTAGTTCATTTGACGGGTCATAACACGTAGAAAGAACGTTGTTGGTACCACCACCAAAACCGAATACCGCGTCTTCAATATCGATATCGAAGTAGTCAACAGACACGCTTAGTTCGTCCATTGGCGTGATTACGAAACCAACAGACATTGTGTCAGCTGTTTCTTCTTGAAGATTAGGGTTACCACCACTTACCTGACGAGTCTGGCCAGATACTGCGTCAAGTGTTGGAGTAAACACTGCATCGGCAGGAACGCCTGTCGCTGTACAAATTGCGCGAACTGCATCTGATTGGTTAGACGCTTTTGATGAACATGGATCTTCAGCTGGTGGGAAGCCTTCGTTCTGTGGTGAGAAAAGCTCGCCAATGTTCGGAGCACGTACCGCACGGTTGAAACTTGAGCGGAAACGAAGAGTGTCGTTAACAGTCCATGAACCCGCAATCTTATAAGCATCTACGCCACCTACTGTTGACCAGTCTGCGTAGCGATATGCTAGCTCTAAATCAACAAGTTCAGCAAACTCAACGCCTTCTACAAGAGGTAGATACGCTTCAACAAAATATTCGTTTACGTCGAAACCACCAGCAACTGGGCCTGAACCGTTGAATCCAGCAATTGTACCTGCTGCAAGATCCTGTGATGGGTCAAAAGAGAAGCTCTCTTCGCGACGCTCAAAACCAAACGCGATTCCAATTGGGCCACCTGGAAGTTCAAAGAAGTCCATTGTGTCGCCGCTGATGTTGAAACCGTAAAGTTTCTGTTCGTACTCTGACGTAGAGTTTACGCGAGTGCGAAGGAAGTCTGCTGCATCAGCAGAAATATTGCCTTCACCGAATAGATTCATAGGTGAACAGCTAACTAGTGAACCATTCGCTGCAGTGTTTGCACAGCTTGGGTTTCCGTCTGCATCAAGAACAACATTGCCGGCTTCGTCTGTTGCCAGAATTAGCGCTTGGTCAAAACGCGCACGATTCACGTTACCTAGCTGAATTGAATTTTGATTAACACGTCCAGTTTGGAAGTACGTGTCGTATGTCCATGCTGAATCACCGAATGAACCGCGAAGACCAGCAAGCATTGAGAACATCGTGTTGTCGTCTTCAACAATACGAGGACCAACTTCTAGCAAACGACGACGTAGGAAAGCAGTACCTGTGTCTGCAATACCATCGCCATCAGTGTCAACACCATCACCTACGGCATCAGATAGAATTTGCTGTGCTGCTGGGTCAATAAATGGGTTGCCATCTAGTGTAAACGTTGACGTTTGGAAAACATTTAATGAAACGTGTACGGAGCATAATAAAATTGTTTCAGCAATTGAAACACGTTATTACTCACGGTTTCGGTGTAGCTTTGATCATTTTTAACACACTTTAACAAACTTCCTCATGCTTAGGATAACTTCCTTGCTTAAGAAAGAACATAAGCATGAATTCAGTAAGAGCTGGTACAATACAAACAGTAAAAA
>JAXHTT010000202.1:0-5693 GCA_034190055.1 Pseudomonadota bacterium
GGTGCGAGGCGGCATGGTGAATTTACTAATATACCACGCCACCATCATAGGTACGGCAAGCTTCATTAATTCAGAAGGCTGAAATCGAATAAACCCTAAATCGAGCCAGCGCTGTGCGCCTTTACCCATATCACCAAACAGCAATACGGCAATGAGCATAAGCAGACCTGCTCCGAATGCATAGGTCGAGAAAAACCTGAATACGCCCAAGGGAACTTGGGCTAAACCGAACATAACGATGAAGCTAAACCCCAGTCTGATAAACTGGCGCTCCATTTGTTCCATGTCTTGGCCTGATGCTGAATATAGCGTAAACAGTCCAACACAACTCAACACAAGTAAGCCAACGAACAGCCAGCCGTCAATATGAATGCGTTGAAGAAAACTCGTTTTATTAGGGTTTATCGTGGTTCGCTTCACTCGTTTGTCCCTAAATCATTGCTGTTTAATGATGTGTCAGCTTTGACAGTTTCGAATACCCGGTCTCTAAAGTAAAAATCCATGATCTGACGGGCTACAGGGGCAGCGTTTTTACTTCCACCTCCTACATTTTCAAGTACCACAGTTACCGATATCTCTGGGTCGTCAAAAGGGGCAAAGCCCACATACATAGCGTTATCGCGAAGGCGTTCATCTATCTTACTCGCGTCGTATTTTTCATTTTGCCCAACGGTAAATAGCTGAGCGGTGCCTGTTTTACCCGCAGAATCGTATGGCGTATCTGCAAATGCGTGACGCGCTCCGCCTTCTTCGCCGCTTACGACATCACGCATGGCGTTTAACACTACATCCAAATTATCTCGGTTTTTAATTTCTACAGGCCGAAGTGATTTAAGCGGGATCAAGTCGACAGAACTATCAGGGTTCATATAACCGCGAATTATCTGCGGTATATAGCGTTCGCCAGCATTAATCAGAGTGTTGACTGATGTGTTTAACTGCACGGGGGTAGTTGTCCAATAACTTTGGCCTATACCAACAGGTATGGTGTCACCGATGTACCAGGGTTGATTAAACCTAGCGCGTTTCCAGCCGCGGCTTGGCATATTTGCGTCAGACTCCTCGTAAAGATCGATACCGGTAAAATCGCCGAAGCCAAATTCATACATGGACTCGCTAATTTTATCGATGCCTAATTTATAGGCCAATTCATAATAGTAGGTGTCACAAGATACCTCTATGGCTTTTGATACATCTACTTTGCCGTGACCCCATCTGCGCCAGTCACGCCATACGTGGGACACATTAGGCAGTTTATAGCGCCCTGTGTCGTTTATCGTGTAGTCTTTTGTAATAACGCCTTCCTCAAGACCAACCAAACCTAAGTGGGGTTTGACGGTAGAGGCAGGGGGATACTGTCCTTGAGTAGCGCGGTTAATGAGTGGGCGGTCTGGTGAATTTAAAAGCGCAGAATAATTTTTACTGCTGATACCGTGAACGAATAAATTTGGGTCGTAGCTAGGATTAGAATATAGGGCAAGCACGCCACCGGTTTTAACATCGGTTACGACTACTGCGCCGCGCATGCCTTCTATTATTCGCTGAGCCTCTAATTGAAGCTCTAAATCTAGGTTAAGCACTATATCTTTGCCTGGTGTTGGTGGTTCAACACTCAGTACACGAATAATACGGCCCTGATTATTCACTTCAACCTGCTGATAACCGACTTCACCGTGAAGCAATTCTTCGTGGTACTTCTCAATACCCAGCTTGCCAATATCGTGGGTTGCTGCGTAATTATCTTCTTGACCAGCTTCGACAAGCTTTTGCAAGTCGCGTTTATTAATGCGTGCTACGTAACCCAGTGCGTGGGTAAGCGTCTCCTTGTACGGATAATGTCTAGCTAGACGGGCTTCAATTTGTACGCCCGGAAATTTGTGTTTGCTGGCAGAAAAGAGCGCGACTTCCTCTTCACTCAATTGTGTGCGAAGGGCTACGGGTTTAAATCTGCGGGTACCTTTAAGCGTGGATTGAAAGCGTTCTAATTCGTCGCTTGTGATATCCATTAATTCAGTAAGGTCTGCAAGAGTTTGGTCGATATCATCGACCTGTTCGGGAATGACTTCTAGGCTAAAAACTGGGCGGTTTTCAGCTAAAAGTACGCCATTTCGGTCGTAAATAAGACCACGGTTAGGCGCTATGGGTAAAACTTTTATTCGATTACCATTAGAGCGAGTTTGGTAAGCGTCGAATTGGGTAACCTGCAAAGAATAGAGGTTATTTAGCACAATGCCCAACATGGCTACAACGATAATGAAAGCGATAGTCGCGCGGCGAGCGAACAAGTTCGCCTCAGCTGAATGATCGCGAATTGCTTGTCGTTTTCGTGGCATTGACATCCTTTGCATTAATGCAGCGATAACTTATTCACGGTGGTACGGGTGATTTTGCGTCACCGACCAAGCGCGATATAGGCTTTCTGTAAGAATTATTCGAACAAGAGGGTGGGGAAGCGTTAGCGCTGATAAGGACCATTTTTGTTCCGAAGCAGCAATGCACTCTGGCGCCAACCCTTCAGGGCCTCCAATGAGAAGGCTTACATCGCGTCCGTCCATTTTCCAATTGTCGAGTTGTTTAGCAAGCGTAGGGGTGTCCCAAGGCTTACCCGTCACCTCTAGTGTAACAATGCGGCTTCCTTTGGGAATAGCGGCCAGCATCTGCTCGCCTTCCTTCTCTAAAATGCGCTTGATATCAGCGTTCTTACCACGTTTGCCGGCGGGTATTTCAGTAAATGACACAGGCATATCGCTGGGAAAGCGACGAATAAATTCTTCAACGCCTGTATTTACCCAGCCTGGCATCTTCGTCCCGACCGCGATAATTTGTATACGCACTTATTTTACCCTTACCGCTGGAATTGTTATTTTGTTTATCTTATGAAGGCCATACGCTTAATAGGTATGGCCTTTGTCGACCGTATAGCTATGTATTTTTAGCCGGCGCTTAAATTATTGCGCCCAAAGTTTTTCTAACTGATAGAAATCACGGGTTTCATCCTGCATTACGTGCAAGATAACATCACCAAAATCCACAAGAACCCATTCGCCTGTTTCCTTACCTTCTACACTGCCAGGAGCGTGTCCTGCATTTTTCGCTTCGACCATTACGTTTTCAGCAATAGAAGATACGTGGCGCTTAGAGTTACCCGAACAAATGATCATGGTATCTGTAATCGTTGATTTACCGCGAACGTCTAGTTCTATAACATCACGGCCTTTCATATCGTCAATTTTGTCTTTAACAAACTGTTTGAGCTGTTGACTCTCCAAGAGCTTTCCTCACTTACTTAACTTTTATATAACTGATGTTCGATTATGTAGGCTAATACGCTTTCTTCTAACCAAGACTCGGCAGAAGTAGCTTTTGAAGCGTTTGGCGCATTCACTTTTTTAGACGTATCTGCACTTGCTAATACGTCACGAATTTCAGTAGATGAAACACTATACAGTGGCGTGCTAGTCAACACTACATGGCCCGTAGGCTTTGTGTGAATAACATTTTTATCGTTAGTCACATGACAATCTAACCAGGCTTGTATCGCAGGGGGAGGCGAAAATTTCTCGTCGTCTCTGCGCATAACCACTAAGTGACAATAATCGAGCAGGTCTTCCCACTCGTACCATTTGTCCAGATTATACAGTGAATCTGCGCCAATGAAAAAACAGATTGTATCATCGCTTTTCTCTTTTAACGCGCGCAAGGTTTTAACTGTATAAGAGGGTGACGGAAGCGTCAGTTCAATTAACTCTGGAATAAGTCTGTCATTGTTTTGGGCGCAAAGTTCAATCATTTTTACCCGATGGCTTTCTGACACACCTACTGATTTATGCGGAGCTAATTTACAAGGCATGAGATGGACGTGGTTTACTCCAATTTCATCTGCCGCTTTAAGTGCCGCACCAATATGGCCTTTATGTGGGGGATTAAACGTGCCGCCAAGAATAGCCTTTACATGTTGGCTTGATTGAGAAGAACGTGACTGACTCACTTGCTATTTACCTTGTCCGTACCCTATCCATATCTTAATTGGGGCTTTATGCTTGCAACAGCGGGATTTTACGAAGATCTATGCCCATGAACATCATGCAAAGGTGACACATCTCAACATATGGCCGGGCAATGACATTTTGTTTAAATGCGTGGTCAGCTCGCGTGAGTGCTTTTTGTATGTCTTCGAGCTGTGCAAGGCTCAAACGATTTAATGCACTTTGATAAAAGCCTTGCCTATTGCGCCATATACCAAACTTTTGCCACTGGATAGGTGTGCCGCTTTGCTGAGCCAGTTTTAGCTTCCATAACTGCTCCCATTCACGTACAAGCGCCCAAATAATAATGTTAGGCTCTAAACCCTCACTTTCTAATCGGTAGAGCATTTTGATACAGCGGGTACTGTCGCCGCTAAGCATAACGTCAACCAATTGAAACACGTTGAAGCGCGACTGATCGACCATCGCTTTTTCAATTTGCTCGTCTGAAATAGACTGGTTAGGGTAGAGCAGCGCGAGCTTGTCAATCTCTTGCTTGGCGGCCAGCATGTTGCCTTCACAGAAATCGGCAATCATTTTAGCGCCTGACGTGGTCACGGTAATCTTATGAGCATTAAGCTGTTGATTTAACCATGCACTTAGTTGCTTACCTTCCAATGGGTAGCAAAGTACCGATGCGCCCAGTTCATCAAGAACCTTGAACCATTTGCCGCGCTGTACGTCTTTGCCAATTTTGGGGCCGTGAACCAGCAACAGAATATCGGGGTTTAGAGACGCCGCCACTTCTTGCAGCATTTTACTGCCTTCAGTACCGGGCTTTCCTGTGGGTAGCTCTAACTCAATAAACTGCTGGCTAGAAAAAAGCGACATGCTTTGTGTGGCTTCAATTAACTGGTTCCAGTTGAAACCTGTTTCAGCAACAAGCACAGTGCGTTCTTCAAAACCATTGGCTTTTGCTTTAGCGCGAACTTGTTCAATAACATCAAACTTTTGCTGAGGTTCGTCTCCAAACACCAAATAGCATGGCCTTAATGCCTTTGAAATATCTTGGCTAAATTGGTTTGGATAAATTTGCATTTAAAGTTCTGATATCTATTGGGTTTATATTGATGAAGTGTTTGGCGCAGCCGCTGCCTGACTAGAAAGACGTCGAATCATAATATCCGCTGCCTCGTCGCGCATTTCGCTTAACATTAACTCAAGTTCACGAGACTTTGCCAACACTTGGTCAGGGTCGTCTTGATAGTCGCGTACTACTTCAAATTGCACCATTACCGCTTCCTTACCAGGAAACTGCACGCGGTAACGCACAACATATATCAGTTCATATTCAGCAACTTGACCCGAAGGATAAACCGACAGCAGCTGACGCTCTAATTTTTCTGGAAGCAAATAGATGTTTACGTTTTGGTTAGTGCGCGATGTTTTATCTACGCTAACACTGGATAAACCATAAACGTTAAGGCGTTTATCGAGCGCACGCGCAAGGGGCGCGTGTGCTCGGGCACTTTCAATGGCAACCGTGTTTATGTCGTCAGGTAGGCTAGGGCTGCTCCGCAAATGAAAACCACAGCCTGTTACCCAAACGGTAGCCAACACAGCGACTACAAATTGTAAGTGCTTTTTCATCACCATCTGACCTAGTTCGCTACAATGTTGACAAGCTTGCCAGGAACAACAATCACTTTGCGAATGGTTTTACCTTCG
>JAXHTT010000203.1:0-5683 GCA_034190055.1 Pseudomonadota bacterium
CCCTAAAATTCAACAAGAGATCATCGACCGCGATCTTTACTCTACAGCCGTATTGTCGGGTAACCGTAACTTCGACGGCCGTATTCACCCTTATGCTAAACAAGCGTTCTTGGCATCGCCGCCACTAGTAGTGGCGTACGCTATTGCCGGTACTATTCGCTTTGATATTGAAAAAGACGTATTAGGTACCGACAAAGACGGCAACCCGGTAACGCTTAAAGACATTTGGCCAAGCGACGAAGAGATTGACGCGATTGTAGCCAAGTCTGTGAAGCCGGAGCATTTCAGAAAAGTGTACGAGCCAATGTTTGACTTAAGCGTTGACTACGGCAAAGACATTAACCCGCTATATGACTGGCGTGAAATGAGCACCTACATTCGTCGCCCGCCCTACTGGGAAGGCGCAATGGATGCCGAGCGCACCATGAAAGGTATGCGTCCACTGGCTATTTTGGGTGACAATATCACTACCGATCACCTATCGCCTTCGAACGCTATTTTAGCCAGCAGTGCAGCAGGTGAATACCTTCATAAAATGGGCTTACCTGAAGAAGACTTTAACTCCTACGCCACGCACCGTGGTGACCACTTAACCGCGCAGCGCGCGACCCTTGCGAACCCAAAAGTGTTCAACGAGATGGTGCTGGAAAACGGTGAAGTTAAGCAAGGTTCACTGGCCCGCATTGAGCCCGAGGGCAAAGTAGTACGCATGTGGGAAGCTATCGAAACCTACATGAACCGTAAACAGCCGCTGATAATAGTTGCTGGCGCTGATTATGGTCAGGGTTCATCGCGTGACTGGGCAGCTAAAGGCGTACGTCTTGCTGGTGTTGAGGTAATTGTGGCAGAAGGCTTTGAGCGTATTCACCGCACCAACCTAATTGGTATGGGCGTATTACCGCTTGAGTTTAAGCCGGGCACAACGCGTAAAACCCTTGAGCTAGACGGAACAGAAACCTACGACGTAAGCGGCGAACCGTCACCAGGAGCAACGCTAACGCTAGTAGTAAACCGTCAAAACGGTGAGCAACTAGAAGTGCCCGTAACCTGTCGTTTAGATACAGGTGAAGAAGTCTCAATTTACAGCGCAGGCGGCGTATTACAACGCTTCGCCAAGGACTTCTTGGAAGCGGAAGCTAGCTGATTAAGCTGGGAAGAACTGAGCCGGTTACGGGACACGCCGTAAATACATCCATGTAGGCTCCCAATTCGCATCCATGCGAATTGAGGGTCCCGCACCCAACTCAGTACTTCCTTTGCGGTCTAGTTCTCGGACGGTGGGGACGAATTAGTTATAGGGCACGCCGTGAATACGTCCTTGTAGGCTAACAACTCACATCCTTGCGAGTTGAAGGCCCTGAAACTAATCCACCACCTCCTCTGAAGTTCGGCCAATGTTACATCGGTTAGTTTTTGCTTAGAGAGAAAGTGCGGTTACAGGACTTACAGTAAATTCGTACCTGTATGCTCACAACTATCATTCTTGCGAGTAGAGGCCCCTAAAAATAGCTTACCTCTCCTCTTAGAAAAGTGTTTATTACTTTTGGATGGAAGTTGTTTGTGATTTGAAACTTTCTAGCCGCATTGATGCGGCTGGGGAGCGCATACGAACTTGTTCACAGCGTGTTTCAAATCGTAACCAATTTAGACTCTATCAAAACAAAAAGTTTTTTTAATTTTAGAGGGCGTTGATGCACCGTTGAAACCTTCGGGGCGCATGGACACTTTCCTCTCAAAGAAGTGTTTATTACTTTTGGGTTGAAGCTGTTTGTGTTTTGAAACCTTTCAGCCGAAAGGATGCGGCTGGGGAGCGTACATGGATGTATTCACCGCGAGTTTCAAAGCACGAACAGCTTCCAACCTTTAAAAACAGAAAAGGAAAAAACATGACAAAGTATGCGCCACAACTTCGAGTACCGGCTACCTATATGCGTGGCGGTACCAGTAAGGGTGTGTTTTTCAATTTAACTGATTTGCCAGAAACCGCGCAAACGCCAGGCCCGGCGCGCGATGCCCTGCTTCTTCGTGTTATCGGCAGCCCAGATCCATACGGTAAACAAACCGACGGTATGGGCGGTGCCACGTCAAGTACTAGCAAAACCGTGATTTTGAGTAAAAGCGAACTTGACGGTTACGATGTCGACTATCTGTTTGGGCAAGTAGCTATCGACAAACCTTTTGTAGACTGGAGCGGAAACTGTGGAAATCTAACCGCAGCCGTTGGCGCATTTGCTATTAGCAATGGCTTAGTTGATGAAAGTAAGATTCCGGAAAACGGCATTGCCACCGTCAACATTTGGCAGGCGAATATCAACAAAGCCATTATTGCAAAAGTACCAATGGTTAATGGTGAAGTACAAGAAACTGGTGATTTTGAGCTAGACGGCGTTACTTTTCCTGCCGCAGAAGTAGAGGTAGCTTTTGTTGACCCAGCCGATGGCGAAGGTGCTATTTTCCCAACAGGCCGCTTGGTGGACACGCTTGAAGTACCGGGGGTTGGCTCACTTCAGGCAACGATGATAAACGCAGGTATTCCTACCATATTTATTAACGCTGAAGACATTGGCTACAACGGCACTGAACTACAAGACGACATAAACAGCGATGCTGAAGCTTTGGCTAAATTCGAATCTATTCGTGCCTACGGCGCAGTTCAAATGGGGTTGATTAACGATGTAAGCGAAGCGGCAAATCGCCAGCATACTCCTAAGGTCGCGTTCGTTGCCCCGCCAACTGGCTATAAAGCCTCTAGCGGCAAAGACGTACTTGGTTCAGATATTGATGTGTTAGTACGAGCGCTATCCATGGGGAAACTTCACCATGCTATGATGGGCACAGCAGCAGTAGCTATTGCCGCCGCTGCCGCTATTCCGGGAACCTTGGTGAATATTGCCGCCGGTGGTAAAGACAGGGAATCGGTTACTTTTGGGCACCCTTCCGGAACACTTCGTGTAGGCGCTAAAGCTACTTTTGAAAACGATAAGTGGAAAATCGAGCAAGCCGTGATGAGCAGAAGTGCGCGGGTCTTAATGGAAGGTAATGTTCGTGTTCCACCTGAACAGCTCTGATCAAGCTTACAGTATATAAGGCACACCTTATTTAGACATAAGTCTAAAAAGCCCTCTCATTGAGGGCTTTTTCTTTTGCAGTTGGTTATTATCAATAGATAAGTATCTAGAGTAATTCGCATGTATAAAGTTCTTGTAGTAGAAGACAGCATAACTGTCCGTAAGATCGTTAATAAGCTTATTGAGGATAACCCTCATTTTACTTGCGACCTATGCGAAGACCTCGCAGAAGCCAAAAGCGCACTTGAAAGCGAAACAGAATACCTGGCAGCCATTGTCGATCTAAATCTTCCCGACGCCCCCAATGGTGAAAGTGTGGAGCTTGCACTCTCATACAACGTTCCAACAATCGTACTTACTGGGAATTTTGACGAATTCACTCGAGCTCAGTTACTCGACCAAGGCGTGCTAGACTACATTACAAAAGAATCTCGTTACTCCTACCTACAAGTTTCTAAATTGGTTGATCGTTTAAGAAAAAATCTAACCACAAAAGTACTTGTTGTAGAAGACTCTAAAACCAGTCGAAATCATATTTGCTCGTTACTTCGCAAGTTTCAGTTTCAAGTGCATGAGGCCACCGATGGTTTAGAAGCACTTGATTTACTAGAAAAGCATCGCGATATAAAAATGATAATAGCAGATCATAGAATGCCCAATATGGATGGCTATGAGCTCGTTAAAACGATTCGCCACGAAAGGCGGATGCAGGATTTAGTCTTTATTGGGCTTTCTGCCACTGGTGACAGCGTGCTTACCTCTAAATTTATTAAAAGCGGCGCTAATGACTTTTTGTCTAAGCCATTTTATCACGAGGAATTTTACTGCCGCGTAATGCAAAACCTTGAGTCACAGGAAATGATTCAAACCATTCGAGATTCGGCGAACTTAGACGCGTTGACGAAAGTGTATAATCGACGTTTTCTACATGAAAAAGCCGAAGAGTTGTTCGCCAACAGTACGTCTAGAAAAGACGTTATCGTATCTATGATTGACGCCGACAACTTCAAAAGCGTGAATGATACGTACGGTCACAAAACTGGCGATATGTTGTTGCAGGAATTCGCTGCGTTACTGAAAGATTATTTCCCTGATGACCTAATTGTGCGCTACGGCGGCGAAGAGTTCACCGTGGTTTCAGTAAGGCCGCCGAAAGTGTATTTATCAGCGCTTTCCGCCTTTATGGATGCAGTTCGTACTACGCTGTTTACCAGCCACAAATTTAACATTACGTGCAGTATCGGCGTGAGTACTGAAGAGCACAAATGTTTGGAGTCCCAGCTAGAAAAAGCCGACGCGCGCTTATATGAAGCTAAACATGCCGGTAAAGATCAGATTATTCTGAGAGATTCAGTTTCACGCATGGTAGAAGCTTAAAACTGCGGTGCTATTGCAGCCAACCGGGTAACAAATAGCAAAATACCACTAACAAGCAAAAATAACTTACCAACAGCACGGCAATAGTCCTGTCTGTAAGTACACTAACAGCACCCTCTCGGTTGGAGGCAATGGTATTAGCCTCGCCGCTTGGAACAAGTATCGAAAGAATAATCGCAGGTAACACTGTTCCAATAAAACCTGTTACGTTCCACCAAAACCAAAATACGTCATCGACAAAAAATGCGAAGGTCAAGTTGGTTGAAACACCACATAAAAGACCCAGATTGACGTGCTTGGCACCTACATTCTTCGTTAAAATGCCAAGTAAAAAAACAGCTAAAACAGGGCCAAAAAAGACAGAGCCCACCTTGTTCACGGCTTCTATTACGGTAGGCGCTATATCGCCGGCATTAAGCGAAAGCAATAAAATGACTACGCCCCATATCAACCCAGCGAATTTAGCGCTGCGTAAATAGTCTTCGGGCTTGGCTTGTTTTCCCTTCAACTTGAAATAATCTTCCAATGACACAGCCGCGAGGGAGTTGATGGCAGAACTTAACGACGACATGGCTGCAGCAAGAATAGCAACCACAAGCAATCCTATGAGGCCGTGGGGCAGATAATTAAGAATAAACACCGGCATTAACCAGTCTGGATTATCTTTGGGAATTTGAGAAAGTAAGTTGGCATCGTTAAACGCCAAAGTTCCAATGACTAAACCCGCCAAACAATAAAGCAGCGTAATCGGAAATCTAAATATTCCGTTGGCCAGCATCATCTTTTTTAGATCGCCTTCCGATTTCGCTGACAAGGCACGCTGCGCTTCAGATTGATCGCACCCATAGTAAGAGGCATAAAGGATCACACCTCCCAACACCATGGGGAAAAAACCAAAACCGTCACCATCAAAACCCAGTGATGAGAAATTGATAGTTGATACACGCTCACTAGGGAGTAGTTGCATAAAGGCATCCCAGCCGCCCAGTGCATTAAGGCCAAACGCAATGCATATTGCAGTGCCCACGACAATAATCACCATTTGAACAGCGTCACCGTATACAACAGCTTTCATGCCGCCCTGCAAGGAATACAAAAGCGTAATAACACCAATCAGTAATATCGCCTGCGTGGCTGAAACTTGCATGGTTCCCTGCAAAATAATTGACAAGGCGTACACCATTATCCCGGTGGCGAACGCTCTACTGAATTGAAACACAATACTAATAAAGATACGC
>JAXHTT010000204.1:0-5605 GCA_034190055.1 Pseudomonadota bacterium
ACAAGAATCTGCAGTGAACGACACGTCAAAAAACACGCCTTCTGACATTGAACGGGTTGTTGTATCTGGTGACTTTCGACAAACAACACTTGACCAGCTAAGTGCTAGCGCAACTATTTTAGATCAAGAGCGCCTTCGCAGCAGACAGCCGAGTCATATCGACAGTGTGTTAAACAGTATTCCAAACGTTAATTTTGCGGCGGGTGCGTCTCGTGGCCGCTTCGTGCAAATTCGCGGTATTGGTGAGCGTAGCCAGTTTGCTGAACCCATCAACCCTTCGGTGAGCTTTATTGTCGATGAATTTGATTTTTCAGGCCTTGCTGCAGCAGGTATCATTTTTGACACGAAACAATTAGAAGTTTATCGCGGACCTCAGGCTACGCTTTACGGTACAGGTGCACTGGCTGGGGCGGTTAAATTATCCAGCAATAACGTGGGGAGCGACGCGCCAGACTACGTTGAAGCCCGCATTGGTAACAAAGACAGTTACCGCATCGAGGGAGCAACGGGTAACGATATCAATTCCGACTGGGGTTATCGCGTAGCGTTAGTACATAACCGTAGCGACGGCTTTGTAGAAAACACCTTTCTAGATAGAAGCGATACTAACAATATCGATGAAACCGCATTGCGCTTTGCTGTTGAAGGCAGCGTAGACGAACGAACCACGCTCGCACTTTCCTACCGCTGGTACGATATTGACAACGGCTACGATGCCTTCTCACTTGATAACGACAATAAAACACTGTCTGACGAGCCAGGCTTTGACGAACACCAAACCCACGCAGTAAGCGCGCGCTCAACAACGAGTACAGCCGCGGGCGACTTCATACTTATTGCCACTCATGCGTCTCATAACATCGCTTATGGATACGATGAAGATTGGACATTCACGGGCTTTCACCCTTGGGGATATACTTCTTTTGATGCGTACTACCGAGACGTTGAAACGCAAACCGGTGAGGTGCGTTTCGTGTCGTCTGACAGTGCTGCGCTTTTCGACGGTATGACAGATTGGACCTTAGGCATATTCTATAAAAACACAGAAGAAAAGTTACTGCGTCAGTACACATACCTTGATAGTGACTTTGCCAGTGAATATACCCCAACGACTACCGCTATATATGCTCAGACTGAAAGCCGGTTGAAAGGCAATTTAGTGCTTGTAGCTGGGTTGAGAGTAGAAAACTATGACTTCGATTACGCCGATAACAACCAACTTACACGTGCGTTCGACACCACTATGGTTGGTGGGAAAGTAGCGCTTCAATATACGCAGGGTGATCATTTCTACTACGGTAGCATTTCGCGCGGTTTTAAAGGCGCTGGCTTTAACCCGGACAGCCGAGTGAATGATAGTCAGCGTTTCTTCGACGAAGAATACAACTGGAACTATGAGGTGGGTGTAAAAGGCCCATTGCTAACGCCTGAACTTATTGCTCGTGCTGCGATTTTCTACATGGACAGGACAGATACACAGGTAAGTGATTTTGACGTTATCACCCGTGATGACGGCACGGCCGGTTTTGTTGATATTATCGATAATGCTGACTTAGGCACAAACAAAGGGGCAGAGCTTGAACTAAGTTGGTTTGCTAGTGATGCATGGCAGTTAGATGCAAGTGTTGGTTACCTAAGCGCCACATTTGAAGGGTATACACTAGCAGACGGTACTGAAGTGTCTGAGCAAAGACAGGCTCAGTCACCTAAGTGGACGGCAAACCTTTACAGTGAGTACGCACTTACAGACGCCATACTATGTCGAGTAGATGTAGACTATAAAAGCGAATACCGTTTTTCTGACGGCCATGATGTAACTGCGCCAAGTACGACTCTAGTTAACTCTGAAATTGTTGTGTTACACGGTGATTGGCAGACCTCGTTATGGATCCAAAATGCATTTGACCGCGAGTATTACACTCGAGGTTTTGGTGGTTTCAGCAACGACCCTCGCGATGAATACGCGTTTAACGAACCATATTACCAAATAGGTAACGGTCGCCAGTTTGGTATCACAGTTAAGTACGCGTTTTAAAATAAAAGGAAACAGACATGCAAGTTATGGTCGAACTGTCGTTGTACCCTTTGGTTAACGAATATATTCCGCCTATTCAAGATTTTATTGATAGGTTAAATAGCTACAGCGATATCACGGTGACAACATGTTCTACTAGTACCCAGGTTACGGGGGATTACGGTGTGGTTATGAAGGTACTTGGTGAGGAAATGCAAAGAACCCATGAAGAAGTGGGGCAGGCTATTTTCGTGGCTAAGTTCTTAAACTTCGATGCCATGCAATCACGAAAATCCTCGTAATGGCTAGCTTCTTATCTGAGTTTACCTCACAAATTGCCGCTACTTCGCTCTTAGAGTGGGTAGCGGTTGTCCTCGCGATTGCCTACGTACTATTGGCTGCAAAACAAAATAGCTGGTGTTGGCTGTGCGCTTTTGTAAGTACTGCAATTTACACTTGGCTCTTTTGGCAGGTAACCTTGCCATTTCAGTCGGCGCTAAACTTCTTTTACATGATAATGGCGGGGTACGGTTATTATCAGTGGTCGAAAGGCGCGGAAGACGGCGATGTTAAGCCAGTGCTGCATTGGCCGCTGTGGTTGCACTTGATCATTGTCCCAAGCATGCTATTACTTGCTTGGGGTCTTTCTGAAGTGGCTGGTTCGCAATTTAATAGTGAGTACCTACTATTAGATGCAAGCATTAATTTACTGAGTGTGGTCACGACATTTATGGTGGCACATAAAATTCTGCAAAACTGGGTTTACTGGTTTTTCATTAATCTAGCTTCGGCATATTTATACCTGCAAGTGGGCTATGCATTGTCTGCTTGCCTTTTCCTAGGTTATGTAGGCTTCGCAGTATTTGGTTATTATCAATGGCTTGTACAATATAAGAAACAAGGTGAACAGGTTGGATATCATCGCCACGCTGCAAAAGGCGCTTAATCTTAGCGAGAGTGCAGAGGTTTCGGTACATCCTGCTGGTGCGGTAAACCGTGTTTACCGCGTTCAAGACTCAGCAAATAGCCTATTAAGTTTAAGTGAAGGTAACCCTCAAATTACTGCTCATCAAAAGCTTGAAGATGTCCCCATCGATTTAGCCGTTAAGTGGCTTGGCGATGATGATTTCAGTGGTGTGGAACGCAAACATCAGTTTGCTTTGCAGCAACAGTTGTATCAAGTAGGGATAGCGCCGCAGCCAATTTGGTTAAGCGATGAAGAAACCATCTGGGTAGAACAGTGGGAAAGTCATAATGCAAGCGATGAGCTTTCTTCAACTAGACGTCCTGTACACACGTTGGCTGAAACCCTCGTGCGTATTCATTCGCTGTCTATTACCGCCAAGCCATTAAATCTAATTGCAAGGTGGCAGCATTACAGTGATGTCGCAAAGCTTGATACCAATAGTGAGCTTTACTTGAAGGCGCAGGCGCTTGAAAAGAACGTAATTAAAAGCGAACAAGACGATGAAGACTGCGTATTGTGCCACAACGACTTATTGATTAATCACCTATTGCTTGGTAAAGAAAGCGCCGTCAAGATCATTGATTGGGAGTATGCAGCAATGGGAAATCGTTACTTCGATTTAGCAAGCTGCTGCCTTATCAATAAACTCGACGTGAATGAAAGCGAAGAATTAGTTGTTCACTATGCAAATGTCATGAATATTGACAAATGCGATGCATTGGATAAGTTTAAGCTACATTCCAACATTGTTCATATAACAAACGACCTGTGGTTTGCTGCGCTTAATGCGAATAAAAGTAACTAGACGCAAAGCGTGAAGCGCTATAGGCTTGCCTTTGCGTAAAGCCAGTTTAATGGTTAGCTTGAACAGGCATACTTGACGTCATTCGATTGAAAAATCAGCGTATTGCGTGTTAATTAAGCATGCAGTGCATGGTAGTGATAAAAAGGCTTTACCTTTTTAATGTCATCCGTATAATGCACAGCGCGCTAGGGGTGTAGTTCGAATTGGTAGAACAGCGGTCTCCAAAACCGATGGTTGGGGGTTCGAGTCCCTCCACCCCTGCCACTTTCTCTTCTTGTGAACAAGTCAGTTCAAACGTAAAAAAGTCTTTTTTTGTAAATTTCTCATCTAGCTCTTTCTTTATATTTATTTATCGTCATTTTGATTCGCAACGCATACCGTTAGTGCTTTGTCTCGTGGATTTAAATACTCAAAATTCTATGCGCGAGCTAACACTTGTAAAATAAAAGGTTCCAATGGTTGGCTGACTTATAGGTAGGGTTTCTTAAGCCTCATGTGCCCACTAGATAGCGCACTTTGGGTAAAAGAATGCGATAGTTATTCATTCAGCTCAGCAACTTTAGTAAACTTAGATAAATAACGGTTTATTAACTTTAGGTCTTTTACGCAATGTCTCTTAGTTCATATCAGCAGGCGGTATTACAGGAAATGGGGATCCCTGTGTGGATCACTAAAGACGCCCATGCGAAGATGAAAAAGCAAGAAGGCTTAAAAGAAGGCAATGCCTCAGCAATAAAGTATGGCGCGGCTACTGGTACATCGCCACAAACACCTTTTAGCCAAAACGGCCAAGGAAATAAGTCGCCATCAACGCCAATCTCTCAAGAACAAAAGCAGTCACGCCTTGCCCAATTAAGGGCAAATATGGGCGGCAGCGCAAAAGATAAATCTAAGTCTAACGATGTTGTTACAGCTAAAACGACGACTCATCATGCGCTATCAAATGAGGTAACTGACAGAAATGTTGCGAATAAATCAGAAGTTGCGCAACGCGAAGCAAAAGAGCCGGCATCGCCAGAAGGTATTCCATTAAGTGCAGAACAGAAAGCAAAATCACAGCAATGGCTGAAGGACTTGCAGCTAGCCTGTGTTCAGTTGGGTATACCGTCACAGTGGGCTAGCACCATAATGATTGGCCGTACGCTATCGGTAACCGAAACAGCCATTATATTACCAGCCACACCGCTTAAACTCACAACTGTGCAAAAACGGGAGCTGTGGGTGCAGCTTATCGGCGCAGCACGCGAATTAAGCCACTCCGCTAACGATCAGTAGTGGCGTCGATGAAGTTAACCATCGTACCGCCGCAAGGCTTTAACGAGCACATTGAACTTGCCCATGCTATCCATCAAGAGGCACAAGTGTCGCCTTGGAAACTAAGTACGTTCGCGGACTGTTTCAGCAAACCCTATTACGGGGTGTTCGCCTTTGATAATGACAAGATTGTTGGCTATGCCATTATGCTTGAAGTTGTTGATGAAGCTACACTGATGGATATTGCGGTAGACAGTGGCGCTAGAGGCAAGGGTATAGGTCGCGCTTTAGTTGATTTTGTCATTGAGACATCAGTGAAAAATGCAATGCGTGAAATGTGGCTAGAAGTGCGTGAAAGTAATCATACTGCTATTGCGCTTTACGAGAGCTCGGGGTTTGAGCATATTGAAACCCGCAAAAACTATTACACCGTAAAAAGTAATGATGACGGGAATGACAAGAGTAATGGAAACAGCGCACAAAAAGAAAACGCTAAAATCATGAAGTGGACAAACACACACACACACACACAGGCACACACAGACACACACACACACACACACAC
>JAXHTT010000205.1:0-5479 GCA_034190055.1 Pseudomonadota bacterium
GTTTATGCGACTGGCGATCAAATTCATATGCGCTTTCATGAATTTTATCGTTTTGAAGGCGACACCATAGTGGAAGTTCAAGCCATTTGGGACTTGCCTGAAGTCATGATGCAGGCAAAGTGCTGGCCGTTTAGTCCAAGCTTAGGTACCGAGTGGCATGTGCCGGGGCCAACAACCCAAGACGGAATACACTTGTTTGAAGAAGACAAGGTACTTACCGCACAGAGCCATCAGCTTGTACTTGATATGCTAAATAGTTTAGGAAAATTCGCCGAAGGCGGTGTTGCTGCCATGCACCTAGACAAATACTGGCACCCTAAATCAAACTGGTATGGCCCTTCTGGTATTGGTACTGGACGCGGTATTCAAGGCTTTCGCAATACCCACCAGGAAGCGTTTTTAAACGGTATGCCTAACCGTGTAGGCGACCCCGCAAACGGCCATTTGTTCTCCGAAAACAATTATGTGGGGTTCACTGGGTGGCCTGGCATGAGCATGACCATTTCAGGCGATGGGTGGCTTGGCATTGTGCCAAACGATAAGCCCATCACTATGCGCAGCTTAGATTTTTGGCGCAATGAGAACGGCATGATACGCGAGAACTGGGTGCTAATAGACTTACTTCACGTATACCGTCAGCTTGGTGTTGATGTATTCGCCCGAGTTAAACAGTTGACCCGTAATAAGTATCGATAACTCCCGTTAAAGATGCTTTTTGCCCCGTATTGCTACTTCGTAATACGGGGCTTTTTTATGGGTTTACCTCAAGTCTACAAACTCTCTAAATCAAACGCGCCTTGCTTTGAGAGCTTTTCGTTCAATGGCTTTACTTCTTCACCAAACAAGGTTTCTAGCTGCACTTTATACTGCTGCCACTTTGCCTCTAAGTCTTCCAATCGTTTAAGTGCGCCAGCTTGTGCAGGCGCGCCTGTTCTGTCGAAGTTATCCATCAAGAAACGCACTTGTCTGTCGAGCATATTCGGCCAGTTAATGTCATCTTCAAAAGTTTGATGTTTGGGCTGAATAACCAACGCTTCCCAGTCGTCGATTGCACTAACAATACGCTCGATTGAAGCCGACACATCGCTTGCCAGCATTACGTTATCTTCAGACACACCGTTTAATTGTGCTCGCACATCACGGGCTTTTTGCAGGTGAGCAAACAAATCATTCAATAGAGCTTCTGTAGCCTGAATGCTCTTTTCAACCACTTGAAGCTGCGCTTTATCTGCTTCTTCCCTTGGGTCTGGAAGTACTTTAAATGCGCGGGTTTGTGCCTGTTCACCTACCGTAATTTTCGCTTTGTAGTCTCCAGGCATAACACGGGCGCCGTTCCAACCACCAAACAGTTTTACATTCTCAATGCAGTTTAATGGCTCACGTCGAAGATCCCATACAAATTCGTTGTAACCCGCTTTTGTTGCAGGGTGTTTAAATTTAACAGGACTGCGAACGTCTTCGTTACCCTTTGCGCACTTCTCAAATGCACTCGGTGCAGATGACAGTGTGCGAACCAGCTCGTTATCGGCATTAAATATATCAATGCGTAGCGTTTGCTCTTCTTCTAACGCATTCTTCAGGTAATAACGGAAGGTAGCGCCACGTGGCGGGTTTTTCGCTTGAGGCTGGTCAGTCATGCCACCGCCAGATAGCAAGCGAATACCATCAACAGGTTCAAACTGAAACAATGCTTCGTTATCTACCGACTTGTGCACTTCGCGTAATGGCGCAATGTCGTCTAAAATCCAAAAGCCCCGCCCTTGGGTTGCTACAACTAGGTCATCACCTTTTACCTGCATATCGGTAATCGTCACAGGCGGCAGGTTTAAGTCTAGCTCTTGCCAATGTTTACCGTCATCAAAGCTAATAAACATGCCGCTTTCAGTACCCGCGAACAGCATACCTTCGCGCTCTGTATCTTCGCGCACTACGCGAACAAAGGCGTCCTCTGGTAGGCCTTCGTCAATACGCTTCCAGCGCTTGCCGTAGTTGTCGGTTTTGTAAATGTAAGGCGTGTAGTCATTTAATTTATAGCCTGCTACCGCAACGTAAGCTCTACCTTGTGCATGAGGGCTAAGTTCTATGGCATTGACCTGCGCTTCTTTTTTATGAGGGGTAATATCTTTCCAGTTTTTACCTTCATCACGGGTTATATGAAGCTTACCGTCATCAGCTCCCACCCAAAGCTCGCCTTTGTTAACCGCTGATTCGGCAATATAGAAAACCGTGTTGTAGTATTCAGCGCCAGCTTGCTCGTTCGTTATAGGCCCACCGTTCAGCCCTTGCTTTTCAGGCTCGTTACGGGTCAAGTCTGGGCTAATTTCTTGCCAGTTCACACCGCGATCTGTGGTTTTTAAGATCATCTGCGTGCCATAGTACACGGTGTCAGGATCGTGCTTTGACACTATCACAGGGGCATTCCAGTTGGTGCGGTACTTTTGATCCCGTGCATTTCTGCCAAACACATATTCAGGGTAAGGCATAATGGGGCGTCTAAGACCAGATTCGCGGTTATATTCGGTCAATGTTCCGTTAATAGTAGTGGCATATATAAGAGTGGGATCGGCAGGGTTAAAGGCAATATGCGCACTTTCACCACCGCCCACGGCAAATTGATCTTCAATTCCTATACCGTCCCCCCAGGTTTCAGACGGAGTCGCCATGGTTGAGTTATCTTGCTGCCCGCCATAAACATAGTAAGGGTTTAAGTTGTCGGTAATTACACGATAAAACTGCGCCGTTGGCTGGTTATAAATGCTCGACCATGATTCACCACCGTCGAAGGTGACGGTTGCGCCACCATCGTTAGCGTTGATCATGTTTAAGCTGTTTTTCGGGTTTATCCACATATCGTGGGTATCACCGTGGGGCAGAGATTTAATTTCGAAGGTTTTACCGCCATCAATGGATTTATGCAGCTGCACATTCATCACATACAGGGTATTTTCGTCGTTAGGGTCAACCTTAATATGATTGTAGTACCACGCGCGGGCTTTAAGAATATTATCGCCGTTCATTAACGACCAAGACTTACCCGCATCGTCACTGCGATATAGCCCGCCTTCATCTGCCTCAATAATAGCGTAGAGGCGCTTTGGGTTAGACGCGGCAATATCAACGCCCACTTTACCGATAAGTTTAGGTAACCCTTTTTCTAGCTTGTCCCAGCTTTCGCCGCCGTCTGTTGACTTATAAAGGCCACCGCCCTCACCGCCTGACTTAATAAACCAAGGCGTTCTGCCGTGATGCCACATGCTGGCGTAAAGAATTCTGGGGTTAGATGGGTCGATTGCTAAGTCAGCAGCGCCGGTATCAGCATTCACTTTTAATACGTGCTGCCATGTTTCACCGCCATCCGTCGTTTTGAAAATGCCGCGCTCTTCATTCGGCCCCCAGATATTGCCCTGCACTGCAGCCCAAGCTATATCAGGGTTGGTGGGGTGGATACGAATTTTAGGGATTTGACCGCGTTTATCTAAGCCTACCAGCTTCCAGGTTTCACCGCCGTCTGTAGATTTATAAACACCTTTTCCGTGACTAGTAGTTACACCTCGAATAGGGCCTTCACCAGTACCTACATAAATTACGTTAGGGTCTGACGGTGCAACCGCGATAGAACCAATACTGCCTACTTTAAATGTTTTATCGGATATGGCTTTCCAAGATAAACCGGCGTTTTCAGTTTTCCAAACACCGCCACCTGCGGTGCCCATAAAATAAAGGTTGGTATTACCTTCTACTCCAGTAACCGCCACCGAGCGCCCACCGCGGTATGGCCCAATGAAGCGATACTCCATTTTATCGAAAAGTTTGGGGTTAACCGTATCTTCAAGTGCGAATGCAGAATGCGAGAAACTAGAAAGTGCGCTTACGCAGATAGCAAAAGCGGCCGCCATTTTCCGAGAAACCAGTCTCTGAGAAACCATAGAAAGTGCCTTATCGTGTTTTTATTTTTAATAAGAAGAGCTTCTTATACTGCTTTGTTAGAGACGTTATGGCAAAAGTTTTTGTTAATGATGCCAGTACGCATTTTTCCCAGTAGTACTTTAACGATTTCGTTGTTCATCTGTTGCTTCAGCCCTTACAATGAATACATTCTGTTGTTACGGCGTCAGCATTAGTGACTCGCGCTGTGTAATTCGACACCTAATTACTACAGAGACTTTTTTATGAGATTTCTACTTTCTATAGCTTTCGCTATTACGCTTGCAGGCTGTGCAACCCTTTCTCAGTTGGCCGTTTACACGGTTTCTAATGCCGAGCTAGAACAAGTGCTTGATAGCCAAGTAAGTAAGCTGCAAAAACAAACCTCACTTGCAGGCATCCCTCTTTATTTAGATGTTGAAGATATGACAGCGACCATTGGGCCAGATGGTAGAGACGTGGTTCAGCTAGGCGCAATTGCCACGGCTCGCGTAAGTGCCTTCGGTTTGAACTACCCAGCTAAGGTCAGCCTTTCATTAGAAGGCACGCCTTATTATGACAGTGAAGAAAAAGCGATATTTGTGCGCTCATTGTCTCTACTTGATAGCACAATTGATGCTGGCGGTTTTAAAGGTAACTTAGCACCTGTAAGCGGCGAATTTATGCAGCTAATCAACGGTTATTTAGCCTCGAATCCGGTTTATCGCTTAGACCCTGCAAACAAAGCGGTAAACGTACTTTCAACCGTGCCTTTACAGCTAACCGTTGAGCAAGGGAAACTTGCGCTTCGACCTAAACAATAATCATTGTGTAACCGTACCAATTGTCGTGTACCGTGCGTCGAGTGTTTCAGCCATATTAAGGTAGGCGAAGCCTCGACGCCAAAGAACAAACTTCCGCTTTAGTGAAATAGGCAGGCATAGTGACAGAACGTATCAAAACACTAGATGAATTCGCAAAGCACGTAGATTACTCTTTGCTGAATACCCTTACCCCAGACCCGCAGTCGACGTGCGATGGTGACGACCATGACCCGCGCCAAGTGTTCTCAGGTCACTATGTGCCAGTTACTCCGACCCCATTATCTTCACCCAAATATATTGCGCACAGCGAAACCCTGTTTTCCGAGCTTGGCTTAGACGATAGCTTAGCTACATCTAAAGGTTTCACCCAGCTGTTTTCAGGCGACATGTCTGCAGTGCCTGACTCTATGAAGCCTTTCGGCTGGGCAACCGGCTATGCGCTTTCTATTTACGGTACGGAGTATACACAGCAATGCCCCTTTAGAACGGGTAACGGCTACGGCGACGGTCGCGCAATTTCTATCGTTGAAGCGGTGTTAAACGGCAAACGTTGGGAAATGCAGTTAAAAGGTGCGGGCCGCACGCCTTATTGCCGCGGCGCAGATGGGCGCGCCGTATTGCGCTCTAGCGTGCGCGAATTTTTAGTGCAAGAACACATGCACGCGCTTGGTATACCCACTTCCCGCTCTTTAAGCTTGTTTATGTCTGAATCAGACACGGTAGACAGGCCTTGGTATCGCGAAGGCTCTCAT
>JAXHTT010000206.1:0-5301 GCA_034190055.1 Pseudomonadota bacterium
TCCCGTCTTTACTGGCCTATAAAGGTAGTAGAGACTTACTTCAGGAGGGTTGCTGTTTTGCTTTTCCCCCGAAGCGGATGCGCATTTTAGGGAAATGAGCGCTCACGTCAACACTTATTTCGAAAAAAACCTTATTTTTCGATCGTTTGCACAAACAACACACAAAACGTTTATTAAAACCACGAATTAACCTCACTTTTAACCATCTATAAGCTTAGTTAAGTGGTATCCGCTGTGTTGTACTATAAATTTAATAGCTCGTAACTAATAAAATTACGTCCATATCAGGAGCATTCTATGAAGGTTTCGGAATTTAAGACCGCGGGAAAACTCATTACTGGACTTGGTGCTATTAAAGCCCTCGCTGATGAAATGAAACGTTTAGGAATATGTAACTGTGCAGTGTTAACTGATAAAGGCGTATCTACTTCAGGGCTTCTCGACCAAATACTCACGCTAATTTCTTCTAAACCTGTACTTATTATTGATGACATACCTCCTGAGCCTGACGTAGATGTTATAGAAAGGAAGTTGGGCTTGCTTCGGGAAAAACAGATAGACGGAATAATAGCGCTGGGCGGAGGCAGTGCTATTGATAGCGCGAAAGTACTTGCCGCCACTTATGACTATACAGGCCCTCTTGCAGATCTCTTCGGAGAAAATACGCTTAAACAAAGAAACCTCCCCCTTATTGTTATACCCACTACCGCAGGTACAGGCTCCGAAGTTACCAACATTGCTATTTTGTCTGACCCTAGGGCACAAATGAAAAAAGGCATTGTTAGCCACTGCTTATTACCCGATGTTGCTATTGTTGCGCCTGAGATGACAAAAACATGCCCTCCCTCCATTACAGCAGCTAGTGGAGTAGACGCATTCGTTCACGCGCTTGAAGCCTATATAAGTGTAAATGCAAGCCCGATTACTGACGCTCTTGCTGAGAAGGCGCTTAAGCTTATCTTTAATTCATTAGTATACGCTTATAATAATGGTGAGAACTTGTCAGCACGCGAAGATATGGCCACCGGCAGTTTAATGGCTGGTCTTGCGTTTGGAAACGCGGGCGTGGGGGCTGTACATGCCTTAGCTTACCCACTAGGGGGACGGTTTCATCTGTCACATGGCATGAGTAACGCTGTAATGCTTCCTCACGTTTTGAAAATTAATGCGCCTTTCTGCCAAGACAAACTTTATTGTGTGGCTAAACTTTTAAAGGTATGTGAGCGCCACCACTCAAAAGAGGAAGCAATTAAACTATTATTAGTTGCTATAGAAAAACTGTGTCGCGATGTAGGTATTCCCGCTTCACTCACCCACTTCAATATTCCACCTTCTTGTGTAGGTGAATTAGCTGAAGAGGCGAGTAAAGTAGCTCGCCTTCTTCGCAACAACCCCAAGCAATTGAGTATTGAAGAGATTGAAGATATCTATCGCCTTGCTTTTTAAAGTGGTCTTACCCACATATTTTTAAAGCTTACTAAGTTGCCGTGATCTTGCAATTGAAGCGGTGCGCATCCGTGAGCTTTGTACTTAGGTGCACCGATCCATTCTGTTGTCCCTTGAATTTCAGTATGGTTCTGAACCACTACGCCGTTATGTATTACCGTAACATAACCTTTCGTTGCTAGCGCTTCACCGTTAAAGGTAGGGGCTTTATAGATAATGTCGTAAGTTTGCCACTCACCAGGGGCCTTCATAGCATTAACTAACGGAATAGTTTGCTTATACACACTTGCCGCCTGACCATTGGGATAGGTCTTATTCTGATATGAGTCCAAAACTTGAATTTCATATCGCTGCTGCAGGAAGATACCACTGTTATTTCGCTGCTGTCCTTCCATACCGGCTTCTGGCTGAGGCGCTTTCCACTCTATGTGCAATTGAACATCACAAAACTCTGCTTTCGTTTTGATATCGCCTGTTCCCGGCTTCACAGTTAGTACACCGTTTTCCAGCGTCCACTTAGCATTACCTTCCTTTACTGAAGTCCAGTTAGATAGGTCATCACCAATTAAAGAGATGGCATCAGAGGGCACGCCTGCCTTATCAAAAGAAACCACTTCAGGAACAGGCTCCCAAACTTCCGTTTTAGCGGCCTGTTGTTCACGAGTTAGACGTGACTCGCTTTTCTCAGTATCTGCATCTGTCGTTGCGCATGCAGAGAGTGGCATAAGCAAAGCCACAGTTGAAGCGACAAGTGTTTTATTCATAGTGTCAGTACCTTGTTTTATCCGTTGTATAACTGTGTTGTGTTTGGCAGCTCGATAGCGCAGGCTTAGGTTGCCCACGCTTTGTCGCCCTTTTTATAAGGGAATGCACCGTCGTAACGTCCAGGAATAGCCACATAGCGAAGTACTTTAGTCGCGCCAACTTGAGACGTGAAAAAACAATAAAGTGTTAGCTGTTTTAATAACGTAAAGTAGTGAGGGGTTGGCTCATCGGTGCCTGGCTCCCACTGACTTGGCTTTCCTGTTTCAACACCTTGATAAACACCGTTAGCAAGGTTCGCCGCTTTCGCTTCTACATCCAAGTCGTTAAATAAAGCCTCTCGTTCTTGCTTGGTAAGCTGAACAAATTGCTTGTTGAAACGACTTTGACTTAACGAAGATATTTTCTTAATGCCATCAAGGAAGGTCTTTTGAAGTAAAGGTGTGTAGCAATCGGTTACCAACACAGCCATTGTCGCGCCAACGTTGGCTGCTTTTGCTCCAGGCGTGTCTGTTTGGGGGATGATTACCTCCCCCATCTCATTGAGTAGAGCCACGTCTTTTTCATTAAATAATGTGTCACTTAGCGGTACCACAGGAATATCTTTGTATGCAAACACATTTCCTGCAAATAACGCCGTACCCGTTGCTGTCGCGATAAGTTTAAGTAGTTCTCTGCGTTCCATTAAAGATTTCCTCGCTTTAACTCTTCCACGGCAAACTCAGCAGCTCTTGCCGTTAGCGCCATATAGGTTAGCGACGGGTTAACACAACTGCCTGATGTCATTGCCGCACCATCTGTAACAAATACGTTCGGTGCGTCCCATACTTGGTTATGCGCATTTAACACAGACGTTTTTGGATCTCTGCCCATACGCGCCGTACCCATTTCGTGAATACCCATGCCAGGAGCATAGTCGGCATCCCAACCTTGAACATTCTTAAGCCCAGCTGCTTCGAACATATCAACGGCGTCTTGCTGCATATCTTTGCGCATCTTGAGTTCGTTTTCTTTGATCTCAACGTCCATGGCAAGTACTGGCAAGCCCCACTTATCGGTTACTTTTTTGTTCAGGTACACTTTATTTTCGTGGTACGGAAGTATTTCGCCGAAAGCTGTCATGCCTATTGTCCAAGGACCCGGCTCGGTGATCGCATCTTTTAGCCCTGCACCTATACCAAGCTCAGCTATGTCTTTGCGCCAACCTGAACGGCTTGCGCCGCCTTGATAACCAAATCCTCGCAGGTAATCTCGCTTATCACTTCCCCAGTTTCTAAACCTTGGCACATAGAAGCCACTTGGTCTGCGACCGTAGGTATATTTGTCGTCAAAACCTTCAACTTCAGCTGAAGCTCCGACTCTAAAGTGGTGATCCATAACGTTGTGACCCAACTCGCCGCTGCTGCTTCCTAAGCCACCGTCCCATACGTCTGTGGCAGAGTTCATCAGTACCCACGCCGAGTTAAGTGCTGACGCATTTACAAAGATGATCTTGCTTTTAAATACATAGGTCTCGTTGGTTTCAGCATCGATAATTTCAACGCCAGTCGCGCGTTTCTTGTCTTTGTCGAACAAGATCTCTTTTACTATCGAAAAAGGTCGAAGGGTTAAGTTACCTGTTTTAACCGCAGCTGGAAGCGTAGATGCTTGTGTACTGAAGTAGCCACCGAAAGGACAACCCAACCAGCACTTATTGCGGTATTGGCAATGAACACGTCCTTCTTCGGGCTTGCTTTGTGTCATGTTTGAAGTGCGGCCATGCACCATGTGCCGAGCGCCTTCATAGGCCTTTTTCACCCGCGCCGCGACACTTTCCTCCACAATGTTCATTGGCATTGGTGGCTGGTATACACCATCAGGCAATACATCTAAGCCATCGCGATTGCCACTGATACCCGCGAATTTTTCTACGTAGTCATACCATGGCGCCAAATCGTCGTAGCGAATAGGCCAGTCGACTGCAATGCCTTCTTTAGCATTGGCTTCGAAATCTTCTTTGTTCAAACGGTAGCTTTGGCGTCCCCACAACAGTGAGCGTCCACCTACATGGTAGCCTCTGTACCAGTCGAAGCGCTTGTCTTCGGTATAAGGGTTTTCTTTTTCATTTGCCCACATACCGTACGTTTTTTCATTTAGCGGGTAGTCGCGCTTAAGCACGGGATAATCCACTTTCATTGCTTGAGTAGGCAAGTCTCGGTGAGGAAAATCCCAATCTTCTTTGTGCGCATTTTTATAATCTTTAATGTGCTCGATATTTTGGCCACGTTCTAACATGAGCACTTTTAGGCCCTTCTCAGTTAGCTCCTTAGCAGCCCAACCGCCACTGATACCAGATCCAATAACTATTGCATCATATTCGTTACTCGCCATAACACGTCCTTAAAACTTAATTCGTCGCTGTGCCTGTTCGCACGTTACACATCACAGATATGGATCGCTTGTTGTAGCGACGCTATTCTGTTGGCTTTGGTTTTCGGTGTGGGTATAAACTCTTGTGCTAAGTAGCCTTTAAATCCGCTCTCGACAATGGCTTTAGCAATTGCTTCGTAATTGAGTTCTTGCGAAGCATCTATTTCGTGACGCCCAGGTACGCCGGCCGTATGGTAATGGCCAAAGTACTGATAGTTATCTCGAATAGTTCGGATGATATCTCCCTCATTAATTTGCATGTGGTAGATATCGTAAAGCAGTGAGAAGTGCTTAGAACCTAGGCGTTTGCAAAGTTCTATCGCCCATGCAGAATTGTCGGCCATATAATCAGGGTGGTCGACTTTGCTGTTAAACAGCTCCATGAAAATCACTACGTTGCGTTTTTCAGCATGAGGTAAAATGCGTTTTAACCCTTTAACCGCATTTTCCAGTCCGTCTTCTCGTGACATGCCTCGGGCATTGCCGCTAAAGCAGATAAGGTTTGTATAACCTGCATCAGCGACTAAATCGATGTGCTTTATATAACGCGCTTCTAGTTCGTCGTGGAGCTCACTGTGAATGAAGCCGTCTTCAAGACTTATCTCGGCGCCGTTACACATAGAAGAGTCGATGCCGTACTGCTTTAGCACAGGCCAATCTTCAGGACCTACCAAGTCAATGGCT
>JAXHTT010000207.1:0-5216 GCA_034190055.1 Pseudomonadota bacterium
CGCGCTGAAAAGCTTCGCATTAATGATGACTTTTATGAGAAGCGTGATATTCATGTGCACGTTCCTGAAGGTGCAACACCAAAAGATGGCCCAAGTGCCGGTATCGCAATGTGTACCGCTTTAGTATCTTCACTAACAGGTAACCCTGTGAAATGTGATGTTGCCATGACTGGCGAGATTACGCTTCGCGGTGAAGTACTCGCTATTGGCGGTCTAAAGGAAAAGTTGCTTGCAGCACACCGTGGTGGCATCAAAACCGTAGTTATTCCGAAAGATAACGAGCGAGATTTGGAAGAAATTCCAGACAATGTGAAGAAAGATTTATCCATTCACCCAGTTAAATGGATTGATGATGTTCTTGATATTGCGCTTCAGGAACCAGTCGAAAGCTTCGAAGTGGTTAAAAAGTAACATCCGTAATTGGCTGCAAACCTTTGTTTTTAAGGGCTTGCAGCCATGTTTTTTCTATAAAACTGCAATAATTGACTAAATTATGCGCATTAGACGAAAGAAAACTTCATTTTTTTTAAAATAGGGCTTTCATGTCGTAAAAGTTGTGTTACCTTTAAATGGTTATCGCTTGAAGCCTTGCCACAAAAGGGATTGCAGCGATTCATTTAAAAAGTTAATTATTTGTGACTGAAGCTTGATGTTAACGATCAAGCTTGCTATAACGTTCAAGCAAAATCGTTTTGGACAAACAGTATAATAACAATCGAAGGGGATCTAATTGTGAACAAGTCTCAACTTATCGACCAAATCGCTGCTGGTGCAGACATTTCTAAAGCAGCTGCTGGCCGCGCTCTTGACGCATTCACTGACTCAGTAACTGCGGCGCTTAAAGACGGCGACCAAGTTGCACTAGTAGGCTTTGGTACTTTCTCAGTTCGCGAACGTTCAGCTCGCAGTGGTCGTAACCCACAAACTGGTGAGACTATTCAGATTTCAGCTGCGAAAGTTCCATCTTTCAAAGCTGGTAAAGCACTGAAAGACGCTTGTAACTAAGCAAAAAAATTATAGAAAAAGGCGATGGCTAGTCCATCGCCTTTTTTATTTCTGAAACAAAGAATTCAATATTGGGAGCAGAGTAACGACTTTGTCCTTAATATTTAAAAAGCAAAAATACCCTTGTTAGGCATGTCGATTCTCATACATGCTATTGCAACGCCTTAACTTGACGAAAGACAGCATAAATAGTGTGTTTTGGCGTTTATATTCGGCGGCATTGGGTTATAATCAGCGCTTATTTTATCCTGTCCTCGCCAGCAGGTGATGGGTTAGGGTAATTGTAGTAAGCAACGGAGTTGAAGAACAATCATGCTAGAAAGAATCAGAGAAGGTTCTCAAGGCCCTTGGGCGATGGCGATTATTGCGCTTATCGTTTTAAGTTTCGTATTCGCAGGTGTAGGTAGTTATCTAACATCATCAGGTACTACAGCAGTAGCAACTGTTAACGGCGAAGAAATTTCGGCACAAGAACTAGAACGTGCATACCAAAACCAGCGTGCACAAATGGAGTCACAGTACGGCGAAAGCATCGCGCAGCTATTCTCTAGCGAACAATACCTCGCAGATTTTAGAAGAAATGTACTAGACAGACTTATTGCTGAAAAACTGATTCAGCAACAAGCAACTGACATGGGCTTGCGTGTAAGCGATGAACAAATTCGTGAAACGATAGTGCAAATGCCTGAGTTCCAGTTTGGTGGTCAGTTCGATAACGAGCGTTTCCAAGCTATTCTCCGTCAAAATGGTTTTCAAGTTGCAGACTTCCGCGATTACCTAAGAACGCAAATGACTCAGAATCAGTTGGCGGCAGCGCTAACGAATTCTTCATTTTCTCTAGATGGCGAAGTGCAACAGGCTAATGCTCTTCAACGCCAAACTCGTGATGCAAAATACGTATTAGTGAGTTCTGACGAATTTGCTGGTGCGATCGAAGTTACTGACGCTGATATAGAAGCCTTCTACAACAACAATATTGCTTCTTTCGATACTGAAGAGCAGGTGAAATTGGCGTATGTGAAACTAAGTGTTGAAGACCTAAAAGGTCGTGTTTCTGTAGACGAAGAAGCTGTACGTACTTATTACGATAATAATTTAGGAAGCTACGGCACTGAAGAAGAGCGCAGAGTTTCACATATTCTTATCGAAGCGGGTGATGAGGAAGACGCTGCGAGAGCAAAAGCAGAATCATTGAAAGCACAGCTTGATAGCGGTGCTGACTTTGCTGCGCTTGCAGAAGAAAACTCTGATGACACCTTCTCAGCTGAAAATGGCGGTGACCTAGATTTCATTACACCAGAAATGATGGACCCAGCGTTCGACGAAGCTGCTTTTGCTTTAGAAAACGTTGGCGATGTGTCTGGTGTAGTTGAGACCGAGTTTGGCTTTCACATTATTAAGTTAACAGATATCAAAGAAGCGCAGGTAAAGTCATTTGATGAGGTGGCCAGCGAAATTCGCGATACCCTTCTTTATGATGCGGCGATGGAGAAGTACTTTGAGCTTCAAAATACCCTAGCTGAGATTGCGTTTGAGGTGCCAGATACACTTGAAGACGCAGCTAATGCTGTAGATCTACCTATACAAGAGTCTGTTATGTTCAGCCGAAATACGGCACCTACTGAACTAAGCTTCCCAGGTTTGCTGGATGTCGCTTTCTCATCAGAGTTAGTTGAGGAAGGCCTTAACAGCGACATCATTGAGCTAGATGACGAAACGGTAGTTGTTGCACGCGTTATTGAGCACCAACCACAGCGTACCCAGTCATTAGATGAGGTTCGCGAAGGAATTAAAGCATCAGTAAAAGCGGAAAAAGCGAAAGAAGCAGCAGAAGCATGGGCCTATGACATCGCACAGAAAGTACGTGCAGAAGAAAGTGTTGAAAGCGAACTCGCGGAAAAATCTGTAGCTTGGGAAACGGCTGCTGCTGTTACAAGATCAGGTAGCACGCTAGCACGTGCATTGGTTGATACGCTTTTCTCACTGGGTCTTGAAGGTGAAGATAAGGTTGACGTAGCAACAACAGTTAACGGCGATGTTGCGGTTGTGATGCTAGAAGGTGTAAATGCTGCACCTGAACTTGAAAATGAGCTAGGTGAAAGCTTAAAACAGCGTCTTGCTCAAGTACAAGGCCAACGCGTGTATCAGCAGTATATCGATGCGCTTCGCGCAAATGCTGACGTGACTATTTCAGAGTCATTGTAAGTAGAGTCGAGCCACTCTGTAGATGAGTGGCAACAATGAAATAAATGGTAAAAAGCCAGCTTTTAGCAAAAGCTGGCTTTTTTGATCGACTGCCTTATTTCGCTTATGGTTATCTAGTTGGTTCTACAGCGTCACTAATATTTCGGTAGGTCTACGCACAAATCTGTTAGGCTGGGTTGGGTTAGCGCATAGATAGAGCTTACTTAATAAAAAAGAGCTAATTCGTTAAAAACAACATAAGCGTATAAAATGCAGCAATAACACCTGAAAGCACGAATATGTATAGAAAACCTTGTTTGCCTTGTTCTAGAGTATATTTATTGGCTTGCAAATAACCAAACCAAAGTAATGACAAGATGAGGGGTATCAAAACAATTATTTTTAACACAGTAATGCCTTCTTATAAGTAATACTCTATTTATAACAATGTGCGCAGCGATAGACAAATATTGCGAAGGTCGCAAGGAACTCTCATTAACTTGTACTCATCTCTCTTCTACTACGCACGCTTTGCGTGCATGGGTTTTGTTGTCATGGCTTTGTCGCAAATCTGTTATTAGTGTGTCACCTTAAATTTGTGTAATAGACCCATGTTTCTAAATTGGGTCACATGAATGTCAATTCACCCTTTACCTTCTCTAGCGCCAGCGCGCAGTATTCACTTCGCCGAAGTATTAATGGCAAGAGAGTCTATCACTCCAATGGATGCGGGTTGTCAAAGCTACCTTATTTATAAACTTGAAAAACTTGGCTTTGCATGTGAAAAACACAAAATAAACGGTGTTAAAAACCTCATTGCCAGATGGGGGCATGGGCCTGTCCACTTAGCATTTAGCGGCCACACTGATGTAGTGCCTCCGGGTCCTATTGAACAATGGAAATCACCACCTTTTAGCCCGGTTATAAGTGAAAATAAACTTTATGGGCGCGGCGCTGCCGATATGAAAACGGGCATTGCAGCCATGCTAGCAGCAACAGAGCGAACCATTGCTTCTTTAGAACCAAGCAAAATGTCTTTCTGGTGGTTAATTACCAGCGACGAAGAAGGAGAAGCTGAATGGGGTTCAAAGTGGATAGCTGAATATTTGTCGGCTAAAAATGTGCAGCTTGATATGTGCTTAGTAGGTGAGCCTTCTGCATCTACAAAAGCCGGTGATACGATAAAAATAGGTCGTAGAGGCTCACTTTCAGCCACTATCTATATTAATGGAAAACAAGGCCATGTGGCTTATCCCAAAACCGCAGTTAATGCCATTCATAAAGCGAGTAGTGTGGTTAATGCATTAACTCAATATCCATTTGATAAGGGAAGCGATGACTTTCCAGGCACGACACTTCAAATAACTCATATGGATACAGGAAGCTTCACCGACAACATAGTGCCTAGCTCAGTGCGGATAGAATTCAATGTTAGGTATTCATGGCAGTTCAATCAAAACAGCTTGTCTGCATTGCTACGCGATATTATCAAGAGTGTCGATGTGCAAGCCCAGGTTAGCTTCTCAAGACCTTGCGAAGCTTATTTAAGCAAACCCAATAATGATACCGACAAGTGCTTAATAACCTGCGTTGAGAAAGCCATTAAAGAGACAACCGGCCGTTATCCTGTAATAAGTACATCTGGCGGAACATCAGATGGGCGCTTTTTTGCGAGTGAGCATACACAAGTTGTTGAAGTAGGTGTGCCCAACACCACAATTCATCAAGTAAACGAACACATTCATTTATCTGATTTGCTTACACTTGAAGATATTTACACGGATGTTCTTAAAAATGTTGGTGGTAGGTAACTGATTCAGATATTCGTATTCAAACGGAGAAGGGAGCATCAGTTATATGCTCCCTTATACCGTTACAAGCTTAAGCCGTGGCCTTAAGTTGAATATCGGTCAAATAGCGTTTGCGCTTTTTCTCAGTAAGCGTTTGCATATCAACCACCACTAGCCCGTCGATACAGTCGTTAAAATCTGGGTCGACATTAAAGCCTAAAAATGCCACCCCGCCGT
>JAXHTT010000208.1:0-5200 GCA_034190055.1 Pseudomonadota bacterium
TGCTGAAGATGTTATTAATGAAGAAGAAGCGAACTTGCTGCGCAAGACAGAAGCAGGAAGACTTCGCACTATCAATGTTGATGACTTCGACCATGAAGAGTTAGTAGCCAAAGTTAATTCTACAACTGCTGCTAAAAAACGTGGTGGTAAAGCTGCTTAATTCAAACCATAAACAAGGCCGCTATTGCGGCCTTTTTTTTGTCAAAAACTCATTAGTGAAACAGCTGAAATAAAGCAAAAGACATAATTTAAAGAAGCATGGACTTCGTAACCTAGGGCGGCGAGATTATTTTAAACGCTCTATTGCGTTTTGACATAAATAAAAAGACCCCCAACAATTGGAATGTCCAACTAAAGGGGGTCGCTTCATAATCCGCTTTTTTAGACTACGTGAATTTAGCTGAGCTGAAGTTTATCCATCAGCAACACGGCTTGTGTACGCGTATTAATTTCTAGCTTACGTAATATGGCACTGATGTGCGCTTTGATTGTTGCTTCGGTAACGTTCATCTCATGAGCGATTTGCTTATTCATCAAGCCAGCTCTAAGGTAAGAAAGCACCTGAATTTGTTTTGGCGTTAGCTCACGGAAGCGCTGAAGTAGCACTTTCAATTCATCATCAACCTTCTCTAACTCTTCTTCCATGCCTTCTGGAAGCCATTTTTTGCCAGCGATGATGTCAACGATAGCTTGAGCGATTTCTCGTGTTTCAGATACTTTAGGAATGAAGCCCTGTGCGCCCAAGCTCATTACTTGCGCTACCACTTCTACCGTATCGCTGCCAGAAACAACGCCAACCGGAATATTCGGATATTGCTCACGCAGTGTAATAAGGCCGTTAAAATATTCACCGCCAGGCATGTTGAGATCAAGAAGCACGAGCTCAACGCCGTCATATTCATTAAGCTTTGCCAATGCATCGTCCAAACTTCCAGCTTGAATTATCTGTGCATTCTCAAAGTAAGGTTCCAACGCGCCGCTTAATGCTTCGCGAAACAATGGGTGATCGTCTGCAACTAGAATTCTCGTCATTAGCGTTACTGCTTCCTTTTTGTATTATTTGTATAGATTAATACTTTAGGATAGTAACTAAAAGACCTAATACCGAAATATCATGTAAAAAACTAACAAATTTAGTGTTTTCCATTGGCATTTACGTATCAGGCGGTAAAATTGCGCACCAAATTAGCTAATAGAAGATTCACAGTGAAGAAACACGACAATATTTACGCAAAGGCACTAAATAAAGTAGATGACTTTAAATTTGATGAGTCAGTCGTTGATGTTTTTCCTGATATGATTCAGCGCTCGGTACCTGGGTACGAAACTATTGTCCACACTATAGGTGAACTGGCTAAAACTGCCGTTACTTCGAATTCGGCGGTTTATGATCTTGGCTGTAGTTTAGGCGCTGCGAGTTTATCCGTTGCTAGGGCATTGCCAAAAGAGACATGTAAAATCATTGGTGTAGATGCATCTGAGGCAATGGTTGAACGCTGTAAGCGTGTTGTTCAAACGTTTTCACTTCCAAATCCTATTTCCATACAGCACGGCTTTGCGCAAGATATTGAGATAAATAACGCGTCCATGGTTGTTATGAACTTTACCTTACAGTTTATTCCACCAGCTGACCGCGAAGCACTATTAAAACGCATTTACGATGGGTTAAACCCAGGCGGTATTTTAGTATTGTCAGAAAAAATTCGTCACCCTACCCTCAATGGAAACGAATTACTTGTAGACTTACACCACCAGTTTAAACGCGACAACGGATACAGCGAGCTAGAAGTAAGTCAAAAACGCGCAGCGCTAGAGAAGGTTATGTTAACCGACACCTTCAGTGAACATGAAGCTCGCCTGAAAAAAGTAGGGTTTACAGATGTAGTGATGTGGTACAAGTGCTATAACTTTACGTCCATGGTCGCCATTAAAAGTTAGGCACTAGCGTCTTTCAAACTTCGCGTTATTTCGATTTCAATACATATAAAGAAGACTATGAGTAAACTAGAACAGACTTGGTTTAACGATTGCTACAAATCGTTGATAGACAGCCCTCTTTCGCATTGGCTGCAAACCCTTCCTGCCCAAATGGACGACTGGCAGCGAAACGCAAAGCACGGCGAATTTGATAAATGGTGCCGGATGCTTGGAAAACTACCATCGACCTCTCCAAGCCATGTTGACCTTTCATCAAGCGTTTCAATAGGCACAAAAGACGACGTTGACGAACACACGCAAAAGCAAATAGAAGGTTTGCTGAAACAATTTATGCCATGGCGTAAGGGCCCTTTCCACCTGCATGGCATGCACATAGATACCGAGTGGCGTTCAGACTGGAAATGGGAACGTGTAGCACCTCACATTACCTCTTTAAAAGGCCGAAACGTTTTAGACGTAGGTTGCGGTAGTGGCTATCACATGTGGCGTATGCTTGGCGAAGGGGCCGAAAAAGTAGTGGGTATAGATCCTACTCAATTGTTTCTTATTCAGTTTCACGCCATTAAGCAATTTATCAGTAATTCCACAACCCCCTGTGACAACATTCACTTTTTGCCATTAGGCATTGAAGAGATGCAGCCACTGAAAGCTTTTGACACTGTATTTTCGATGGGTGTTCTTTATCATCGCAAAGATCCTATGGCTTTTTTACAGCAGCTTAAAGATCAGCTAGGGAAAGGTGGAGAGTTAATACTTGAGACCCTTGTTGTTGATGGTGACGAAAACACTGTGCTAATGGCCGGTGAGCGCTATGCGCAAATGCGAAATGTTTGGTTTTTACCCAGTACCGCCGCTCTTTCTGTATGGCTAGGTCGCCTGGGATTTGAAAATATCCGCGTTGTGGATGTTAACCACACTACCCTAGACGAACAACGTGCAACGTCATGGATGGAATCACAATCTTTGAAAGATTTTCTCGATCAAGAAGATATTACTCGCACCATAGAAGGTTATCCTGCACCACAACGGGCCGTTATCGTAGCAAATAAGAAGTAATCCTTAGGGTACCTAGCAAGTTACCCGATTGGCACAAATGTTGTTATCTTAATCAAGAAGAACGTGCGAATTCTGCATTGATTAAGGTGACAACATGGATATACATAGCTTTTTAACGACGCACCAATTGCCAAGTAGCTATGCAGAAACTGCACAAAAATGGTTCATACCATTATGCAAGCAGCTGCTTAAGCACCAAGAAGGTGCAACAAAACCTTTCATTGTCGGTATAAATGGAAGTCAGGGCTCAGGTAAATCTACTCTGACCAGTTTTATCGAATCTTTCCTTTCATCAGTACATAGTAAACAAGTTGTTTCACTGTCTATTGATGACTTTTATTACGATCAATCTCAGCGCAACGCGCTAGCAATTAAAGTGCATCCGCTATTAGCAACGCGCGGTGTACCGGGTACACACGACGTTACCTTAGCTTTAAATACGCTTCGTAGTTTAGCTAAAGGCACGCGGACATCCCTACCTCGATTTAACAAGGCAACGGACAACCCATTCCCGCCAGAGCAGTGGCCTGTAATAGAATCTTCACCTGATTTCATCATACTAGAGGGATGGTGTGTGGGTGCGCCACCTCAGGCTTCTGGCGAATTAAAGCGCCCCGTGAATCACCTTGAAGAAGTTGAGGATCCACTAAGTATTTGGCGTTCATTCGTTAATACCGAATTAGCGGGCGATTACCAAACACTCTTCGACAAAATTGACTATCGCATCATGCTTAAAGCGCCAAGTTTCGATTGTGTTTATCAATGGCGGTTAGAACAGGAACACAAACTTGCCCAAAAAGCTTCCATTGATAGCGACGGCGTTATGTCTGATGAAGAAGTGGCAAACTTTGTGCAACACTATCAGCGCATCACTGAACACGCGTTAGCGCATTTGCCTGAAAAGTGCGATACCGTGTTTTATCTTGATGAAACAAGAACGATAACTAAACAGGACGTAAAACGATGACGAAAACGCTTGTTTTCACCGATATGGACGGCACGCTGTTAGACCACCATACCTACTCTTTCGAGGCGGCGAAACCGGCTTTAACGGCATTAGAAGCAAAAGACATCCCCGTTATTCCCACCACCAGTAAAACCTTTGCTGAATTACAGCCATTACGTGAAAGAATTGGCTTAGACGGGCCGTTTATTATTGAGAATGGTGCCGCTATTTTCATCCCCCATGGCTTTTTTAAACAAAAGCCTAGCGGCACGGTTTGGATAGACGGCTATTGGTGCAAAGCTTTTATCTCCAATAAAAATTATTGGATTAAGCTATTGGAAAAAATTGGCAGCGAATTTGAGGGTAAATATAAGCAGTTCTCAAAAATGTCAAACGCAGAAATTCAGGAGTGTACAGGTCTTGATGAGCGGTCTGCGTCACTTGCAGCTAAGCGTCAGTTCGGTGAACCCGTTTTATGGTTGGGCAGTGACGACGAGAAACAGCGATTTTTAAAAGTTGTAAAAGATCGCGGCGCCTTTCCCCTGGAGGGTGGCCGTTTTATACATATTTCAGGTAATTGCGATAAAGGCCAAGCGCTTAAGTGGCTGGCTACTGAATATCAAAAGCAACATACCACCAAAGTAAATACCATTGCCCTTGGCGATGGTAAAAACGACGTAGCAATGCTTGAAGCGGCGCACGTCCCAATTCGCATTTTATCACCGGTAAACCCTCCGCCTGCTGTAAAAAAAGAAGAGGTCTATACCAGCACCCTAACCGGCCCTGAAGGCTGGAACGAAATGCTAACTCAATTATTATCCCTATGATCAGGAGGACACATGGCTGATTTTTATCAAAATGGTGTGGTTACTACGTTACATAATTTGGCTCGTCGTCCTACCGAAGAGCTAGAAACAGAGCTTTTACAGTTTTCACAAAAGCGCCCTATGGCACTTATTCTTCCCTCGCTGTTTTCAGAACTAGAAGGTGATGCACTTCCGCATATTGTTAACGAGCTTACTGGCGTTCCCTATTTATCAGAAATTGTCATTGGTTTAGACCGAGCCAATGAAGAACAGTACAAACACGCGCTTAAGTTCTTTGGAAAGCTACCTCAGCACCACAGAGTACTTTGGAACGATGGTCCGCGTCTTAAAGCGCTTGACGAAGAACTTCAGTCTCAGGGTCTAGCACCTAAAGAGTTAGGTAAAGGCCGTAATGTGTGGTATTGCATGGGCTATGTATTGGTGTCTAATCGTG
>JAXHTT010000209.1:0-5170 GCA_034190055.1 Pseudomonadota bacterium
CGATGTTTTTGTTCAACCACTGAAACTCACCAATTAACTTATCTACAAGCTCGTCTTGGCTTTCGAATGCGCCACCTGGTAAAGGCACATCTTTAGTCCACGCTTTCTTAGCTTTAGGGAAACATGTAGTCAGTTTGTCTACCGCATGCTCAGCTAATTTTCTGTAGGTCGTTATTTTCCCGCCAAAAATATTGAGCAGCACAGGCTTGCCTGTTTCGCCTTTGAGTTCTACTTTATAGTCTCGCGTTAACTCCTGAGCAGAAGCATTTTTTTCTTCCAATAAAGGTCTTACGCCACTGTAAGAGTGAACGATATCGCTTAGAGTAATTTTTGACTTAAAGTATGTGTTTACCACATCTATCAAATACTCAGTTTCTTCATTCGAGATAGCAGCATCTGATGGGTTGCCTTTGAAGTCTTCATCAGTAGTACCTACCAGTGAGAAATCCCCTTCATACGGAATCACAAAAACAATACGCCCATCTTTGTTTTGTAATATGTAGGCTTCATCAGTATCGTAAAGTTTCGGCACAATGAAGTGGCTTCCTTTCACCATACGCATAGCATTTGGGTTGTTAACATTTACTAAACGATCTAAGAAGGATACCGCCCACGGGCCTGCAGCATTGACAATAGATTTCGCCTTTATTGTAAACGTTTTCCCTTTTGCCGTTTTAAGCTCAACACTCCACAGATCATCTTGCTTTTCAGCTTTAACGCATTCTGTGCGGGTGTAAATTTGTGCGCCTTGATCTTGTGCGGCCAGTGCGTTTAATACTACTAAGCGTGCATCATCCACCCACCCATCAGAGTACTCAAAGCAGGTTGTAATATCGTTAACCAACGGACTTTCGCTTGTTGTCGACAGCTTCCGTGAGCGAGGTAGCATGTTGCGTTTCGCCAATGAATCGTAAAGGAACAATCCGATTCGAATCATCCAGGCTGGGCGCAAATGCTTTTGATGCGGCAAGCGAAACCTCAAGGGCCACATGATATGAGGGGCTTTTTGAAGGAGTACTTCCCGTTCCGCCAATGCTTCTTTTACTAAACGGAACTCGTAATGTTCTAGATATCTAAGGCCGCCATGAATAAGCTTACTGCTTGATGAAGATGTAGCGCCAGCAAGGTCACCTTTTTCACATAATGCTACTGAAAGCCCACGTCCTGCAGCGTCTAGCGCCACGCCAACACCGTTAACGCCGCCGCCAACAACTAAAACGTCGACTGCTTTTTCAGATTCATTGTTGTGACTCATAGTTCGCCCCTGCTCGTATTCACATTTGCTTTATCTAATTGTTGGCTATTTGACAACCAAAAAGAAAACATGTCAACACAAAACGAACATTATCGAACATTAAGGAAAGTTAAAGAAACCCAATTATGTGTTAATTTGTTGGTAAATAACGCAGAGAAAGAATGAAGGGCTCAGTAAATCTACATGCATTGACTCGCATGTTTGAGAATATAAATAGCCAAGTGAATCAACACGAAATCATGTGCAAGGAATAATCAGCGATAAAGTAACGCGCAACATCATCGATAAGATAAGGCTAGTCTATAATTATGACAGACCTGTGATTGTGACAATAAACGAGTAAGACTACTGATAGCTATGCTTCTACAAATGTAATGTTATTTTCTTTTATAATTTTTACTATGCTTGGCGGTGGTGTCTTATCACAAACCAAGCAATCTACTTGTGAAATATGGCCCTGTTCAACCATAGCGCGACGCTCGAATTTGCTATAGTCGGCCGCAAGAATAACGTGCTGGGTATGTTCTAAAATAGCTTGTGAGACTTTCACTTCCCTAAAGTCGAAGTCAAGCAATGCACCGTCTGAGCTTATACCGCTTATACCGATAATGCCGTAATCCATTCGAAACTGACTAATGAAATCACAGGTTGCTTCGCCAATAATTCCGCCGTCGCGATAGCGTACTTCACCAGCGGCGATAATCACCGAGAAGTCTTCTTTAGCAGATAAGATTGTCGCAACATGGATGTTGTTTGTTACTACGTGGAGATTTTTGTGGTTGAGCAGCTTAGTGGCAATAAGCTCGGTTGTGGTACCAATATTAATAAACAAAGACGCACCATCAGGGATCATGGCTGCCACAGCCTCTGCAATTTTCTCTTTTACTTCACTGTTTTGCGTTTTACGTTCTTGGTAAGGCGTGTTTTCCCAACTTCTATTTAAACCAGCCCCACCGTGGTAGCGACTGACTACACCGTTTTCAGCTAGTTGATTTAAATCTCTTCGAATGGTCTGTGGCGTCACTTCACAAGCACTAACCAAATCATCAATAGACATAAAACCATGTTGCTTTATTAACCCAACAATTTTTTCGTGCCTTTGCGTTTGGTTCATCACACATCCTCAAAAGTAAAATCGACAATAATTATACGTGCTTAATGACAAACTTCACGCGATAAAACGAAAATCAAATGTTCGTTTTCGAAAATATAGCGTTGTTAAACATCTGTAAATGATGCAAACTCTATGAAAAATCATCTTCAGGAGTGACCTTATGGGACAACATATTCTTGCCATTGACCAAGGCACAACAAGCTCTCGCAGCATTATTTTTTCTCCGAAAGGCAGTATAGAAGCTATTGCTCAACAAGAGTTTTCGCAAAAATACCCTAAGGATGGTTGGGTAGAACATGATCCTGAGGAAATTTGGGAAAGCGTTGTCGCTACCTTGAAGGAAGTTTTTAATAAATGTAGTGTTGCTCCATCAGACATCGCCGCCATTGGTATCACAAATCAGCGCGAAACCACGCTAGTTTGGGACAAACAATCCGGAAAGCCCATCTACCCCGCTATTGTGTGGCAAGACAGACGCACAGCGCAATATTGCAGAGATTTTAGCGAAGACGAAGAATTTGTTTCGTACATAACTGAGACAACCGGACTTTTACTCGACCCTTACTTTTCAGCAACCAAAGTCGCATGGATACTAGATAACGTCGAAGGCGCACGAGAGAAGGCTGAAAATGGCGAGCTTCTATTTGGTACTGTGGATGCGTATTTGATTTGGCGCTTAACGGGCGGTGAATCACATAAAACTGATGCCACCAATGCGTCTCGAACCATGTTGTTTGATATTCATAACCAGTGTTGGGATGAAAAGCTACTCGATAAATTTAAAATTCCAGCTTCAATGCTGCCGGAGGTTATGGACTGTGCAGCAGATTTCGGAGTGATTAAAGAAGACATCATCGGAAAAGCGATTCCTATTCAGGGTGTAGCTGGTGATCAACAAGCCGCCTTGGTTGGTCAGGCTTGCTTCGAAAAAGGCATGGCGAAGAGTACATATGGCACGGGTTGCTTCATGATCCTTAATACAGGCGATGCCCCGCTTCAATCGAAAAACCGATTACTGACAACAGTGGGTTACCGCCTCGAAGGGAAAACTACCTATGCACTTGAAGGTAGTATCTTCATGGCTGGCGCCACCGTTCAGTGGCTACGGGATGGCTTAAAGCTTATTGATGATGCTGCAGAATCAGAAGCTTTAGCGCAGCGCGCTAGACAAGATAACGGTGTGTTTTTAGTTCCCGCATTTACTGGGTTAGGCGCGCCTTATTGGGATCCTGATGCTCGTGGCGCCATTTTAGGGCTAACCCGTGATACAGGGATAAGCGAGATCGTTGCAGCAGGCCTGCAATCGGTTTGTTATCAAACCAAAGATCTTCAAAAGGCGATGGAAAGCGACGGCGCTCGCCCTACAAATATACGTGTAGACGGTGGCATGTCGCGCAACGACTGGGTTATGGGCTTTTTGTCAGATATATTGGGGGCTGAAGTAGAGCGACCTGAAATCACTGAAACTACCGCGTTAGGCGCAGCTTTCCTTGCCGGATTACAAGCAGGTGTGTTTAGCAGTATTGATGATTTAACTCAGTGCTGGAAAAGTGATAGCGTTTTCACCCCAAGATTATCAAAGCAAGAACGTGATCAGGCCTATGATGGTTGGAAGGCCGCTGTAGACCGTATCCGCTGCAGTTAATTTCTCCTTATTTTTCCTATTGTTAATAAAGTGCGGTTATATACCGCACTTTTTTTATACAAAAAAATTTTTATAACATTGTAATTACATTGTCATTTTGTGCTAGTATTGGATCCAAGGTAAACGTTTCACCTTTTACCTTAAAATAGAAACGCTATATTTTTCATAAAGTTACAAATAATAATCGAGAAAATATAACGTTAAATGTGTAAAAGTAATGTTAATAAGCTTGATCCGCACATACTAAAAACGTAATTTAAGTGCAAAGTACGTTAAAACGTAGCCTACTCACGGAGAAAACACAGTGACACATAAAATTAACACATCACAGTTAGGCCCAATTGCGAAACGCTCACTTTTAGGTGTTGCTATCGCCTCTGCCCTACACGCACCGGTAGCATTTTCTCAAGATGCTGACACTCAAAGTGTAAACGATGCACCTGTTGAAGTTATTGAAGTTCGCGGTATTGTCAGCAGCTTGAAACGAGCTATGTCTGACAAGAAAGAAAACCTTGCTGTTTCAGACGGTATTGCAGCGGAAGATTTAGGTAAATTTCCAGATCTAAACGTTGCTGAATCACTTCAGCGTATCACTGGTGTCTCTATTGACCGTAACGGTGGTGAAGGTCAAAAAGTTACGGTACGTGGTTTCGGTCCACAGTTTAACACTGTACTTGTAAACGGTCGCCAACTCGCTACTGACGACGCTGGCCGTGCATTTAACTTCGACGTGCTCGCTGCCGACCAAATTACTGGCGCAAGTATCTACAAAAGTGGCGTTGCCAACCTTCAATCGGGTGGCATCGGCTCTACCATCAACGTATCGACTGCTCGCCCATTCGATTATGACGGTTTCCAAGCAGTAGGAAGCGTGAAGGGTGTTTATGAAACCCTTTCTGAAGAAACGTCTCCACAAGCTTCTTTCTTAGTTAGCAACACATTCGCTGACGATAAATTTGGTTTGCTACTGGCGGTATCTCATCAAGAACGTCAAGTTCAAATTAACCGTATTCAAACAGCGGGTTGGCGTCCTGGCCTAACGCTGTCAAACAGAAACGACGGTGTGATTGCATCAGATGTCTACCTTCCACGTAACTGGGACCAAGTTGTTGACCAACAAGATAGAACCCGTACTAATGCGTCACTTGTTGCGCAG
>JAXHTT010000021.1:0-36155 GCA_034190055.1 Pseudomonadota bacterium
TGGCGGAGTTTTTAAGTTTCGCTAACATAGCGCTTCCCGTCTTGTTGTTATCGTTGAGAGTAATACCGATGTACGTCGCTCTTAACAAATTCGATTCACTGGAATAATTTATTTAATTAATACCTGACTGTTTTACTCAGGTAAATTTGATACAATAATCCAAATTTTCAAAATATGTAGGACTTGCTGATGATAACTATATCAGAAGAAGCCCAGGCTCACTTCGTAAAACTGTTGAGTAAACAAGAGTCTGGCACGAATATTCGTGTATTCGTCGTAAACCCAGGCACCTCGTCAGCTGAGTGTGGCGTGTCCTATTGTCCGCCAGATGCTGTGGAAGAGACGGATACTCGCCTTCCGTTTAACGGTTTTGATGCCGTGGTTGACGAAGAAAGTGCGCCGTACCTTGATGAGGCGGAAATTGACTATGTTACCGATCAAATGGGCTCACAATTAACGCTTAAAGCGCCTAATGCGAAAGCCCGTAAAGTGGCCGATGATGCCCCTTTAGTTGAGCGAATCAACTACATGATCGAATCAGAAATCAACCCGCAGCTAGCTAGCCACGGGGGTAATGTTGTACTGACCGAGTTAACTGATGATGGCTACGCTATTCTTCAATTCGGCGGTGGCTGTAATGGCTGCTCAATGGTAGACGTGACGCTTAAAGAAGGTATCGAGAAGCAAATGATTGAACAGTTTGCTGGCGAGCTTAAAGGCGTGCGCGATGCAACTGAACATCAAGCCGGTGAGCACTCTTACTACTAAGCGCAATTCTGCGCTTATTTAGGTGCACATCGTTATGCTGTCCCTATGCTGACGCAAGATCCACTTAAGAGCTGGCAACGATTCAAAATAGGCTTAGCTATTTTCGTTGTCGGCGTCTTGCTGTTATTTACTCTTAGCGAACTTCATGTCGCGCTTCGCTATCTAAGCCTTCTAGTGCTATTTCTTGGTTTTGCTATTGCCATGATAGGCTACTGGGGCATTTTCATTCAGCGTTTCTCGTTCATAAAAAATAAGAAGCCGCCGCCTAAGTTCTAGGCATTGAACTTATCTACTTAATTCCAGCCACTTTTTCGTATTAAAACATTCACGAAGCGCAAGAGCACCTGTTTAAGCCACCAAAACATAACATCGTTATAATTTGTTTTTTGTATGACTTGCCAACTTCCTGCTACTAGTAGCGGACGCATTTTGTCGGTAACTTAGCGTTTGTGCTTAGTGTTTGAAAAAGGAAGCCAAATCGTGGAAAACAAACTAAAGAAGCTAGGTCTGCTTGGCGGTATGAGTTGGGAGTCTACGGTCAGTTATTACCAAGCTATAAATCGCGGCGTCAACGCACAGCTTGGCGGCCTGCACAGTGCCCCCATGATAATAAGCAGCGTTGATTTCGCCTACATAGAGCAGCTTCAGCATAAAGGTGAATGGGATAAAACTGCCGACATTTTAATTCATGAGGCAAAGTATTTAGAGGCATCAGGTGCAAAAGCAATATTAATTTGTACCAATACCATGCACAAAGTGGCCGCTCATATCGAGCAAAATATTACCATTCCACTTATTCACATTGCCGACGCCACGGGCCGTGTCTTGCAACAAAACAGAGTTAAAAAGGTCGGGCTGCTGGGTACGCGATTTACCATGGAGCAAACCTTTTATACATCCCGTCTTGAAGAGGCTTTTGATATTGAGGTTGTTATTCCAAATGCACAACAACGAGACGCAATTCATAACATTATTTATGAACAATTATGCAAGGGCGTGATTTGTGTTGATTCTCGTGAGGCGTATATTGAAGTAATTAACGCGCTAGCGGCCGAGGGTGCTGAAGGCATTATTCTAGGCTGCACAGAAATTGCGTTATTAGTGCAACAACAGCATACCAAGGTTAGGTTATACGACACTACAGCTATCCATGCTTCAGCTGCGGTGAACTTCGCTTTAGCGCAATAAAGACACTAAAGCAGGGCACGAATAAGCTAATTTGATAAAAGGGGTTACCCCTACTATTTCAGAGGACACAACTATGTTTAGCCATGTGATGTTAGGTGCAAACGACCTTGAGGCGTCTAAGAAATTCTATGACGCTATTTTAGGGGTATTGGGTTACGAGCCAGGCGTTTTTGATGAATATGGCCGCGTGTTTTACTACACGCCCAAAGGTATTTTAGCCCTAACAAAGCCGATTAATGGCGAGGAAGCGACACACGGTAATGGAACAACCTTTGGTCTTGCAGCCCGTACACCGGACATTGTAGATGAATGGCATAAAGTTGGAAGCGAGAATGGGGGAGTTCCATGTGAAGACCCACCAGGCATCCGAGGAAATGGCGAACGCCAATTATACCTCGCTTACCTGCGAGATCCTTCAGGTAATAAACTCTGCGCTACGCACATAATAAGAAAATAGAACGCTGCGTACCTGATTTTATATTGAACGGCCTAATAGGCTGAAATAATGCGAAAAAGTATAGGCGTTATCTGTTGGCAGTTTATGACCAAGGCAGGTAGCGTCTTTCCCTCCCCGTATACACTTCCCACTATACATTTAGGCTAGATGAATTAACCTTAAAGAAGCAAAAGTTCAGCTAACAGATAGCATATGACTCCTGAAGAAACTGGCAAGGCCTACGACACCATAACTCACCGCTGGACTCGACCCGAGTTTAATCAAAAAAATGGCATAGCTGCCTATCAAAAAGCCCTGTCATTTCTGCCACACACCCCACAATCAGAGGAGGATAGAGCGCATAGTAGAGCGCCTAATGAGGGAGATGCGCACAGTGAAAGAAAAACACAGGAATACGGCTACGCACTAGACATTGGTTGCGGCTGTACAAATCGCTTTGTTCCCCTTATCGAAAGTCATGGGCTAACGTACGAAGGCATCGATGTTTCTAACGATATGCTGGCTATAGCTAAGTCGCAGTTACCTGCCCACACCTTCTATTGCGCCGACGTTTGCACATTCACATTAACTAAGCACTATTCCTTCATTAGCGCATGGGATAGCTTTTGGCATATTCCCTTAGCGCAACAAGCACCTTTACTAAAAAAAATGGTGGATCACTTAATCGACGGTGGCGTGTTACTTTTTAGCTGTGGGGGCACAACAGAAAGTGGAGAGCACACAAACAAAGTGATGGGCCCTGAAGTTTATTATGCCTCTCTTGGGCTGCATGGATACATAGCATTATTAATGGATGCGGGATGCTTTGTTCGTCATGTTGAGTTCGACCAATACCCTGAGCTTCACACCATTATCATTGTGCAAAAGCGTGTTGAGTAGAGAAAGGCTGGGCAAAATTCAGGTAAATAAGCGCTAAATAAAAGCGCGGTGGAATTAGCTTTTTGATGAGGCTAACTCACTACACTTGTCTAATCGATAAAAACTCCAAGCCAATGTCACGCCGCGAGCGAGTAAAAAGGCGAGTAGGGCATACCACAGGCTAACGTTACCTTGTTCTTGCGTGAGGAACCAAACAGGGAAATACACAGCTAGTGCACTTATTATCATGGTATTTCTCATCGCGCTTGCTCGGGTAAGACCAACAAACACGCCGTCGTATAAAAAGCACCAGTGGGCTAATAAAGGAAGTAATACCATTAGACTAAGATAAGGTAGCGCAGCCTCTACAATGTCGTCATGCTCAGTAAGCAACGTAATAATTGCCTCACCACCTGCGAAAAATATCAGGCTATAAATAAGAGCAAAAACACTCGACCAGGCTAGTCCTTGATAGGTGCGCCGCTTTATTTCAATGCTGTCAGACGCCCCTTTAGCTTCCCCCACCAGAGCTTCAACACCATAGGCAATGCCATCAAGCCCCAATGCAATTAAAACAAAGAACTGCATAAGTATAGCGTTGACTGCCGCCGACGTTTCACCGTAGCGGGCCCCTTGAATAGTGAGGAATGCTAGGCAGCCTTGCAGTGCAAGATTACGTAGTAACATGTCGCCGTTTAACTTCATTAGCACCTTGCGGGCCGCCCGATTAAACCAAGACGCACTAACCGCAACACCGCCAACGTGTTTTAATGCCACAATAAGCGCCATTGTGGCCATAGTATATTCAGCTATCACACTGGCTAATGCCACGCCAGCTACTGACATATTCAGAGCAAATACAAAAACCACATCAAGTGCAGCGTTCAGTAAATTTCCCACAATTTGAATAGTCATTACGCTGCTCGTTTTTTGCTGCCCCACCAGCCACCCTACTAACGCAAGGTTAAGCATTGCAGCAGGCGCGCCCCATACGCGCACAGAAAAGTAGCTTTGAAGGTGCAGGGCTACTTCGTCATTAGGTTGAGTTAAGCTTAATCCTATAGAAAGAATGGGGGACTGAAGAGCCAGTATGGCTGCACCTAACAAAAAAGCCACGGCCACCGTTTGCCACAATACTTTGGCAGATTCCAACTTATTATTGGGCGAGCCTTTCGCTTGTGCACTTAAGCCCGTTGAGGACATGCGAAGAAACCCGCATACCCAGTATATTTGCGTTAAAATAAGAGCGCCTACTGAAGCGCCTGCTAGCATAGCGGGTAAGGACATGTGCCCTAAAACTGCGGTATCCACTAGACCTAATAGAGGCGTGGTAACATTCGCTAGGATCATCGGAAGCGCTAACGCCAACAGACGGGTATGGTCGTCAAAAAAGGAGCGCTGAGTTACTTGGGAGCGGGGCATAAATGATCTCAGTAGGGGTTAGTTTCGCTATATACTCATAGGCTATGCAGCAGCGTCAGTGAGAGGTGAACTCGTCTATCTGCATAAATAGAAAGTTAAGTTTTACTTCTTGGGAGTTTACCATGCTATTTAATTTAATCAGGTATTCAGTGGATGAAGATATGAAAAACAACAATCTAATTCAAAAAAGAACAAAGCAATCCACGGGTTTGAAACTTTTATCCTCAATGTTTATGGGCATTTGCAGTGTATTGTTGAGCGCGTCTAGCTTTGCATCAGATTCGGGCGAATACTCTGCAGTGAGTAGAGCATCCAATACGAAAGAACAGGGCGATGAAATTAGCAAGACGAGTATAAACACCGCGCCCAACGCCGCTATCTTGCTTTATCACCATGTGTCTTCATCTACACCAGCGAGTACCAGCATTTCACCTGAGGCATTTAAATCTCATATGGAATACTTAGATGCACATCACACCGTGGTGTCGCTTCAAGACGTTGTTTCAGCTATACAAGACAACAAAACACTGCCAGAGAAAGCAGTAGCAATCACCTTTGACGATGGTTACGCGAATATCTTACACAATGCTCACCCAATACTGGCAGACTTGGGCTTCCCGTACACGGTTTTTATCAACCCTGATGAAATTGGCGTAGGTCCGAAGCAGCTGACGTGGGACCAAGTGATTGCCATGCATAACGACGGTGTTACTTTTGCCAATCACACGCTAGATCACCTTCACATGCTAAACGGTGAGCAAACGATGGGCGAGCCCGCATGGCTGAAAAAAGTGTGGGAAAACGTAGAAAGTGCTGAAAAGAAAATAAAAGACAAGCTAAATATAAGCCTTAAATATTTAGCGTACCCCTTTGGGGAATACAATACAGCGCTTGCCAATAAACTCGAAATTGAAGGGTATATTGGGTTCGGCCAACACTCTGGGGCTGTAGGCCCAAATAGCAACATGCAGGCCCTTCCACGGTTTCCAGCAGCAGGCCCTTACGCTAATCTAGCAACACTTAAGACCAAGCTAAATAGCCTGGCAATGCCAGTAACACACAGTACACACGAAAACCCTCGCATGACGACACGAACCTTGTCCTCACCAATAAGCTTGACGATAGACAGTGACGATGTGCGCCTTTCTCAGGTTAATTGTTTTTTTGGGGGCGATACCATCGAGACAAATCTTGAAGGTAAGGTGCTTTCGTTCACCTTAGATAAGGCACTTCCCGTAGGACGTTCACGGGTGAACTGCACAGCACCATCCAATACTCAAGCTGGTCGGTATTATTGGTACTCTACGCCTTTCTTTGTAGCAGATGAAAGTGGCAATTATCCTGACTAAGTAAATTAAAAATTTTGACTTGGAATTAGCCTGATGTGGGGCGCGCGAATTCGCGTCAATGAACTCGCGCTTATATAAGAAAACGTTTACCTAAACGTTACGAGCAAATCTTATAAAGCCTTTATTTATCGATTCTTCTTCAAACCCGTGGTGTTGGTAAAAACGAATAGCTGGCACGTTCGACACTTCTACATCAAGCACAAGTTTACGTTTTTTCAATTTTTCCGCTCGTGCGTGCATTGTGTCTATCAACATTGAGCCTACCCCCGTACGGCGGGCACTCTCTTCTACTGAAAGATGACCAATCATAAGCTCTGTATTGGTGGGTGGCGTAAGGTTCACCGCTACTGTTTGGTTACGCATGAGTACTGTCATAGCTTCATCAAGCGTAAAGTATGACGTTATACTGTCTAGGGTTGCCCTATCAAACGCTGCACCTAGTTTACTATGCCAAGCAGTTACCACGCCTAGCACTTCGTCACCACCGCATGCCACCCAATGATTGTTGAAGCCATACTGACCGCCGCCTAGTTCCCAAGCATGAGCAAGGTAACCATCGGCTGTTTTATTCTTATTATGTCCAAAAATAGACGTTAATAATGACTGCGCCGCGTTCAATATGAGCGGCGTAGTTTGCGCGGCATCAGATGCCACACCTTGCCTAATTTCTATTTCCATACTACTGCTTCGAGGTAATTATCGGCATATCTGCCAATATTTGCTGGGCATCACTTATCGATAGCTTTCCAGGCTCTCTTTTTGGTTTGAATCTTCCTATCACCCTAGCCTCAGGGTCGACAAGTACAACAGATGCACTGTGATCAACTAAATAGTTGGGGTTATCGGTACTTTCAGCAATAGCATACATCATCCCTAAATTACGTACGAACGGGAATAGCGCTTTGTGCTCTCCGGTAACAGCGATGAACTCTTCATTAAAATAGCTCACATACTCTGAAAGTCTTTCTATTGAATCGCGATTCGGATCAACGGATACAAATACAACTCGAATTGGTTCGACAGTATTTAACGCTTTTAGTTCAGGGTATATTCCGCTTAGCTCGGCCATAGTTGTTGGGCAAATATCCGGGCAAAATGTATAGCCTACAAATACTAAACTCCATTGTCCTTTAAGGGAGGCATTATCGAATACATCACCTGTATGTGACGTTAGCTCAAAAGGTGATAATGCTCTTGGCTCAGGATAGGTTTGAAAGTACTCAGGCTGACTATCAATACTTGGGGGCGCGATATAAAGCGCCCCTACAATGCCCGCACATAACGCTAAAAATGCAACAAGACCGACAATAGTTCGTTGGTTCATAAACTCAATGGAATGTAGTGATCTAAGAGTAATACTACAAACAATACCATGAGATGAATAATAGAGAACCTAAAAGTTTTCATTGCCGTTTGAGGCTGAGCATCAAATTTTAGCTTTAATGCATAATATAAAAATCCAATATTAAGCACGCTTGAACCAATTAAATAAATAAGGTCGCTCATACCCGTAAGGTAGGGAAGCAAGCACACAAGCCCTAGCAACACTGTGTATAACAATACTGAAGTTTTCGTAAATGAAACACCGTGTGTTACCGGCAGCATAGGCACCTTCGCTTTGGCATAGTCTTTTTCTCTATGGATGGCGAGGGCCCAAAAATGGGGAGGAGTCCAAGTAAAGATAATTAGTACCAAAAGTAGTGCATGGGCATGTATTTCCCCGGTCACCGCCGTCCAGCCTAAAAGTGGCGGCGCGGCCCCCGCCAAACCACCGATTACAATATTTTGAGGCGTAGCGCGTTTTAAATACATGGTATAGATGAACGCGTATCCGACTAAACTCGCTAGGGTCAGCCACGCGGTTAGCATATTTATAAATAAGGCCAACACCACGAACCCTACTACACCTAAAATACCGGCAAACCACAGCGCGTTGTTTACACTGACTTTGCCTTTCGCGACAGGCCGGTTAAACGTACGTGCCATGACGCTGTCTATCTTATGGTCGACAACGTGATTAATTACTGCTGCAGAGGCCGATAACATACCAATACCCAATAAGCCGCAGATGAGTACGGTTGCATTTACCCATGTAGGCGTGGCTAAACACATGCCCACCAGCGCAGTTAACAACAGCAACATAACCACGTTTGGCTTAGTCATTTCGTAATAATCGCGCCACGTTACTGTATCGTGTTGACGGGAAGTACGTGCATGTAAAGAGACCAATTTAGCCATGGAAACCTCCTGGGGCTTTAGGAAGAATGTGCGAGGACGTAGACCCGCTCAAAGGATCCTGATAAGAGTCGCGTAAAGATGCGTATTCAGATTCGTGTAGTGATGTAGTACGAGCTTGCTGGCTCCCAAAAGCGCCTTGCAGCGGTTTAGACACCGAGAATGGCGCGTTACCTTGCTTCTCTAAATCGAAAACCTGATCGTTTTCCAAAATTCGGAAAACGGTAAAAATAAGGTTTAGCAAGGATAGTAGCAGTACGGCTGCTACTGCGTTATGCATGACGGCGACAGCCAAAGGCAGCATAAAGATAATGTTACTAAGCCCCAGAGCAACTTGAGTACTCAGTGCTACCAACATAAATGCACTCACATACTTTTGTTTATTTGTGGCGGAACGGCTAACTAACACGTTTATACCAAGTGCTAACAAGTATAAAAACGTAACCACTGCGCCAAACCTGTGAACGATATGCATAGTGACCCGCTCGCCGTAATCGTGAGCGCCAAATTCATAGTTATCTGCCTCAGGTACGCTGAATGCACCAGCAATATCGATTCTGTCCTGCCACCCACTTTCACAAACCGGCATTTCGGTACAAGCTAAGGCTGCATAATTTGCGGAAGTCCAGCCTCCCAGCGCAATCTGCGTAACAAGTATGCCAAGCCCAATAAAAGCAAAGAATTTAAGGTTTCGCTGATATGTTTTTGCTTGTGATGAATTGTCAGCTTCATTGTAATTTAACGCTGATGGAGTGGAGAGCTTTTTATGCCCAAGTTCATCGCGGGTGGTCTCACGCAGACGCAAGTAAAGAAGAAACAAGCAAGAAAGCACAGAAAAACCACCTAACAAATGCCCCATTACGACAACGGGAAGCAGGTTGAGCGTCACTGTCCACATACCAAGGGCTGCTTGAAATACAATGAGCCCCAAAAGCAAAAGCGGCAGTTTAACAGGCGTGCCTTTTTCGCGCTGCCGAACAGCAATAATAGCAAGAGCCAGTACACACAGCCCCAGCGCTCCAGCAAAATAGCGGTGAATCATTTCATTCCACGCCTTAAATGCTTCAACCGGACGCTCAGGATAGGCAGCGTTGGCTTGCGACACCTTTTCCTCACTCAAAGGCACGGTTAAATTACCGTAGCACCCCGGCCAATCGGGGCAGCCTAACCCGGCATCGGTCAAACGGGTATAGGCACCTAGAATGATAACAACAGCCGCTAAGGCTATACTGAATAGGGTTAACTTTTTCATAGCGTTTATCCTATGCGCGATAGCTTTAATAGCTTTCTCATGTCCGCCAGCATGTTGCGGCTTTCCATCACCGCGTCTTTTCTATCGTCTTTGATTTCGTAAAAGAGCATGGCGTTATTTTGAGTATCGACGATATAAACGCTGCTAGAGGCAAGCGCCGTTGGTGTAGTAACGGGTAAGGTTTCGACAAAAGGGTAGTCTTCTAGCGCGGCTATCGCAGTTTGGTCGCTTGAAGCTGTAGTAACGACCACTGCTTGGGCTCGGTCAGACTCTTTACCTAGCGCAAGCCACACTTGGTTAATACTAAAGAGTGCGTTTTCGCACACTGCATCACACTCATTGGGCATGACATAAAGTAAACGCCATTTAGGCTCTGCACCTTTCAAAAGTGCACTCATGTCGATAGTTGGCGCAAGCAGCTGACCTTTATTAGTAGCACCTTTGGTAAACCAATCGTTATCAAGTGCAAGCTTTGCCATAACCACGGGCAAAACAAACACAGCCACCATAATAATTAATGTTTTTTTCGAAGCAGTGTTACTCATAACTACGTCCTTTCTTGCTAATTGCAAAACCACCAATCGCCGCAGCGGCAATGGCTAAACCAAACCACTGGACTGCATAACCAAGGTGCTTTTCTGGAGACATTACAACGGCCTGGTGTTCGCGAATAAACGCAGGGTCAGGCGTAGTAAGTTGAAGAATAAAAGGTAAAAATTTTCGCTCTAAGGCGTCGTTTAATTCGGGGAATTCGATGTGTTGTATAAGCGCGGGGCTTTGCGCCAAGGCCATGTTGGTTTCTTTAATTAAAGGGTTATTACCCGGCACACTGATGACACCGGTAAAATCGCGAATTTCGCTCGTAAAGTTTATATCCGGTAAAGTGCGAGTTAAATCTGGCGCGGGCACCCAACCAAAGTTCACTAAAAGCCATCCGGCATTGGTGTACACCGGCGCTATCACGTCAAACCCTACCCGTTGATTGTAAATCTGGTTATCTAAAAGCAATAGGTGATTTGCATCTAAGGAACCACTGAAAGAAACGGTGATATCTCTTGGATCTGTGTGGTTCAGTGCCTCTTCTAAACTCAAGGTTCCATTACTTTGCTTTTGCGCTATGCTAGCTAAACGTTGTTGCTTTTGGACCATGCGATCAAGTTGCCAGTAACCTAACCCGCACATAATCGCCACACTAAAACCCGTGAGTAACCAAGGAATAATATGACGAGTGTGAGAGGACATGATTATCTCGCACCCTGCATAATGAGAATAAAAACAGAGGTAAGTATGCTGATAAAAGTAATCCTTATTGCTTTGGTGCTGTACATGATTGTGAATTTGTTCATGGCGATGCGCATTATGATCAAAAACGACACTTCTAAGGGGCCAATGAGTAAGTATATTGGTCGACGTGTGCTCACTTCAGCCATCATCGTTGTTATCATTCTTATCGCTATTGGTACGGGTTTAATTACCCCAAACCCAAGACCGTATTGAGTTTGAGGCTTTATATTTAAAGGACGTAAACAAAGATGTAGAGCATGACCCACACCACATCTACGAAGTGCCAGTACCAGCTTCCCGCCTGGAAGGCGAAGTGGTTTTCTGGCGTAAAGTGACCTTTTAATACTCTAAAAAACAGTACAATTAAAATGATGGTGCCGAGGGTTACATGCATGCCGTGAAACCCGGTCAGCATAAAGAAGGTGTTACCGTAAATGCCTGACTGAAGCGTAAGCCCTAGATCGCGATAAGCATGTATATACTCCTCTACCTGCAAGAACAAAAACCCACACCCAAGTAAAATAGTGACACCCAGCATTAGCGTTAATTGCTTGCGCTTGTTTTGCTCTAACCCCACATGGGCGAAGTGCAAAGTAATAGATGAAATGAGCAGAATAATTGTATTGATAGTCGGTAGCCCAGCAGCGCTCATTTCTTGCGTGGTAATGCCTCCTGGCGTTGATACCAGCGGCCACATAGCTTCAAAAGTCGGCCACAAGACTTCATTGGTCATAGCATTGTTTGAAGCCCCACCCAGCCACGGAACCGAAATAAACCTTGCGTAGTAGAGCGCACCGAAAAACGCGGCGAAAAACATCACTTCAGAGAAAATAAACCAGCTCATCCCTTGTCGATAGGAACGGCCTAGCTGGTCGCTGTAAAGCCCGGCCATAGACTCATCAATTTGGTTTTTAAACCAGCCCACTAGCATAACTAGCAGCACGGCTATTCCTGCCAAGAGGATATGTCCCCCATAACCTGCTTCACCTCTAGTTGCCTGCACCACATAATTGCCTGCGCCAACGGCGATAAGAAACAGCGCCACGGCGCCTACGATGGGCCATGGGCTTTGTGCGGGTACATAGTATTTTTGGTATTCGTGATTCTGTACTTCGGTTTGCATTTTTTTCTCCTTATCCCTTCTGCTTATTCACCAGTTGATGGGGTTGAAGCCATAAAGGGATTCGGTGTTGTCGTTAGGTCACTGGCTCGCGCTGTGACGTCATAGAGTGTGTACTGCAAGGTAAAAAATGTTATATCTTCGGGTAGCTGCGGGTCGACATAGAACTGCATGGGCATGTAGGCCTCACTTCCCGCCTCTAATGGCTGTTGATTGAAGCAAAAGCACTCTGTCTTGTTTAAGTAGAGCGCCGCTGTGCCGGGGGATACAGAAGGAATCGCTTGAGCAACGATATTACTTGATGCAGGGTTTCTCACATAAAACGATACCGTGTTAAGCTCGCCAGGGTGCACCTTCACACGCTTAGTTTCGGCGCGAAACTCCCATGGCATTCCAGTATTGGTGCGAGTGATAAACTCTACGGTCACTTCACGTGACTCATCAATCTCAACTGATTGGTAAACTGCCGCCGTGTTCTCAGTTTTGCCATTAATTCCCGCTACGTCACAAAATACGTCATACAAGGGGACCAAGGCGAAGCCAAAGCCAAACATGCCAATGACAATAGCAACAAGCTTGATAACCATCTTGTTATTTGCACTTTGCTGTGACATTACGCAACCTCCGGGTAACTTCAATAGTGAAGCTTGTTAAACGCTTGTATAACCGCTTATTTACTCCACTGTCAGCGCTATGTGAATGCCATCCTTACCGCTGCTGTTTAGCGCTTTACAAGAATGGCTAATTCACAAACGCCACCTACCGTTACTTCACGACAGGTGGTGTTTCAAACGTGTGGTAAGGCGCAGGTGATGGAATTTCCCATTCCAACCCTTCAGCGCCATCCCAAACTTGCGCCGATACTGCTTCACCTTGCTTTTTGCACGCCTTGATAAGCAGGGCAAGAAAGATCAGCTGAGATAAGCCGAAAGCAAAACCACCCAAACTTATCCATTTATTGAAATCAGCGAACTGTAATGCATAGTCAGGAATACGACGTGGCATACCTGCTAAACCAACAAAATGCATAGGGAAAAACAAGACATTTACCGATATCAGGGAGCACCAGAAATGCCATTTAGCCAAGGTAGTGTCGTACATTTTGCCTGTCCATTTAGGCAACCAGTAATACACGGCCGCCATAATTGAAAAGACTGCCCCAGTTACCAGAACGTAGTGGAAGTGAGCCACAACAAAGTAGGTGTCATGATATTGGAAATCCACAGGTGTTATCGCCAGCATTAACCCTGATAAGCCACCAATGGTAAACAGAACAATAAAGGCAATAGCAAACATCATTGGCATTTCAAAGCTTAGTGAACCTCGCCACATGGTTGCTACCCAGTTAAACACCTTAACCCCAGTAGGAACCGAGATAAGCATGGTGGCAAACATAAAGAACATCTCCATGTACACCGGCATGCCCGTGGTAAACATGTGGTGAGCCCACACCACAAAGGAAAGCAGTGCGATAGACGCTGTGGCGTACACCATAGACGCATAGCCAAATAGCTGCTTTCTGGAAAAGGTAGGAACAATTTGCGAGATAATGCCGAAAGCAGGCAAAATCATGATGTACACTTCAGGATGCCCAAAGAACCAAAAAATATGCTGGAACATAACTGGGTCGCCGCCACCTGCAGCATCAAAGAAACTCGTTCCGAAGAACTTATCCGTTAATACCATGGTTACCGCACCGGCAAGTACGGGCATTACGGCAATAAGCAAGAATGCGGTGATAAGCCACGTCCACACAAATAGCGGCATTTTCATCCAGGTCATACCTGGCGCACGCATATTGAAAATAGTCACAATCACGTTAATCGCGCCCATAATGGAGGAAATACCCATAATGTGAACCGAGAACACGAACAGCGCGGTAGAATCGCCACTGTAGGTTGTTGAAAGCGGCGCGTAGAAAGTCCACCCGAATGCAGGGCCACCACCTTCCATAAATAGTGAGCTAAGCAGAATTAAAAAAGCGCCAGGTAAAATCCAGAAGCTCCAGTTATTCATCCGCGGCAAAGCCATATCTGGAGCGCCAATCATCATCGGGATAAGCCAGTTTGCTAGCCCTGTAAAAGCGGGCATTACGGCACCAAAAACCATGATAAGCCCATGCACCGTGGTCATTTGATTAAAGAAATTTGGTTCAACAATTTGTAGGCCGGGCTGAAACAATTCAGCGCGGATCACCATGGCCATTGCGCCGCCAACTAAAAACATAATAAAGGCAAACCACAGGTAGAGTGTGCCAATGTCTTTGTGATTAGTAGTAAACAGCCAGCGCGTTATTCCTTTGGGAATATGATCGTGGTGCTCATGGTCATCATGTAGGTGATCGCCATGTACGTGACTATTGTGAGGCGCAGAGGTATCTGGCGAAATAACTTCAGTTGCTTTGCTCATTTTTCTGCTCCTAGTTTCCGTTTGCCACTGCATTGACGTCTTTGGCCTGAACCATATCGCCAGTGTTATTACCCCACGCATTGCGCTCGTAAGTGACTACCGCTGCAATTTCTTTCAGGCTAAGCATTTTGCTAAACGCCTGCATAGCCGTACCCGACTTACCATGTAGGACAATGTCGATGTGACCGTCTTGATCTTCTAACGCCATCTTGCTGCCTTTAAGTGCTGGGAATACACCTGGTAACCCCTCACCATTTGGCATATGACAGGCTGCACACGTAGCGTTATAAACGCGCTCGCCTTCTTTCATTAATTCGTCCATAGACATATTCATAGAAAGAAGACGCTGCTCTTCTTCTTTGGCTTTACGAACAATTTCTTCTTGTTCGCCCATCCATTTATCAAACTCAGCGGGCTCTTTAGCGATAACCACAACTGGCATGTAACCATGGTCTTTTCCGCATAGCTCAGCGCATTGCCCCCGATAAATGCCTGGCTCGTTGACCTTAGCCCAAGACTCGTTAATAAAGCCTGGATTTGCATCCTTTTTGACGGCGAAATCAGGGACCCACCACGAATGGATAACGTCGTCAGATGTAATAAGAAAACGCACCTTTTTCCCTGTTGGAATGACTAACGGACGATCAACTTCCAGTAAGTAATTGTCGGTTTTCTGAAATTTGTTTTCTATTTGCTCACGCTGAGTAGCAAGCAGAGAGTAAAACTCTACGTCGCTGTCCATATATTTGTAGTGCCATTTCCACTGAGAGCCGGTTACCAACACGGTCATGTCAGGCTCAGACGTATCTTCCATTGCTATAAGGGTGTTCGCCGCAGGCACAGCCATAAAGATTAGAATAAGAAAAGGAACAACGGTCCACGCAATTTCAACCTTCACGTTTTCGTGAAAATTAGCGGGCTTAGCTCCACGAGACTTACGATGTAGATACATTGAGGCAAACATAACCCCAAACACTACAACCGCAATCCCTACACATATAAAGAACATCAGCATATGAAGGTCATAAACCTGCCCGCTGATATCGGTTGCACCACGTCTTAAATTGAGTGAAGAAACTTCTTCACTAGCTTCTTGCGCAAGAAGCAATGGGGAAAGAAGCAAAATAGGTATACTAGAACACCATTTTGCAATAATGGTCGTTAGTTGTTTCACTCAGCACCTCCGTAATAGCAAGACCAAAAACGCTGATTTTTTTTGCGCGATGCCCTACCAAATGGTTTGCGAACGATTGACCCATAACCTCAACTTGTAAAACAAATTTAGAGCCATTGTTATTATTTTGTTAATACTTGTCTAAGAATTGCGCAATAATTCCGTGCCGTCTAGTCTTTTCTGTTAAAAATTTAACGAAGTGTTCAATTTTTAATCATTTGCAATGGCAGCCTAACGTTACGTTTTGAATAAAGGAGTAAATTGGTAACTGTTGAGACGGGGTAAAATCAAACGCGCATTTTGAACAACGTAGGTGAGTTTACGAGCAATCATTTGAGCGAAAAATCAACGAGTAAAGCGCTATCGATATTTATTTTCAAACAAATTTTCAAATAATGAATGCATACCTAAAAATTCATTTATAGGCAGAATGGCTTTTGCGTGCTGCTTAATATTTATACTTGAGGTCATGATTAGACGAGATATTGCGCGCTGCTAACTTGAGAAAACTAGCAGAAATATGGCAACAAAAGACATTAAAAAAGCGGCTAGAGCGCCGCTTTTCGCTGAAGATGTTAAAACCTTACATCCAGTCGGCGTTTCTTATGACGCCCACGGCAATACCTTCTATGGCAAAAGGCTCGCTGGCAAGATCTACTTTAATTGGCGAAAACTCTTCATTTTCGGCATGGAGTAACACTTCACGACCGCGTTTCTCTAAACGCTTAACCGTAACGTCCTCATCCACCCGCGCCACAACGACCTGACCATTGTGGACATCAGTCGTGCGATGCACCGCGAGGAGATCACCATCTAAGATACCGATGTCCTTCATACTCATGCCGTTTACACGAAGCAAAAAGTCTGCCTGAGGCTGAAACAAAGCAGGATCGACTTTGTAGTGCGATTCTACATGTTCTTGCGCCAAAATTGGCTCACCAGCCGCTACGCGCCCGATTAAAGGCAAACCTTCTTCTTCTGGTGCTGTATCCTCAAGGGGGATATTGAGCTTAATACCACGGGAGGTACCAGGCAAAATTTCAATTACGCCTTTACGCGCCAATGCTTTCAAATGTTCTTCTGCTGCATTGGCAGAACGAAAACCAAGTTGACGAGCAATTTCCGCACGTGTAGGCGGCATTCCCGTTTCTTGCATGGTTGTTTTAATAAGTTCTAAAACTTCAGTTTGTCGAGCTGTGAGTGGGCGCATAAAAGACCTGTCTGTTCATACAGTTCCTGTAAGTATATACACCTAAAAACAAATAACAAGCACTTGCCGCGTCTTTTGCTACACGCATGAGTCTGCGACAAGTGCAGTACCCTTATTTTGCCAGAAGGGCCATGTCCGAGTTACTTATTTGTAGCTCCAACTCTCCATCACTGTTTTTGCGGGTACGCATACCATCAACGTTTTGCAGCCCCAATAGCGGACTGTGCCATACCGCATGCCCTTTGTTATCAATCTCAACTACTTGGTACCCAATGCTGTCATAGTAATCATACGAATAGTCGTAATCATCTGGCTGATGGATGGCTAGGATCGACTGGTTAGTCGATGTCGTTGGTATAGTTGCTATCTTCTGAGGGTAAAAAGACAGCGCTATAGTCTCTTTCAATGCTAACGCTTCGCTTGTCACGTCATACACATTGATCGTTGAATAATCTCTGTCCAGACACACAAACTCAAGGTCACTATCGCTATCAAAATTTATCGTAAGCAGTTGGTCGCACGTAGTTTCCAACTCATTTAACTCAACGAACTCGCCGTCCTGCATTTTGTAGAGCTTGAGCGAACGATATCCCCCCACAGCGAAATAATGCACACCGCCTTTTTCAGAAGCAGCAAGCGCGTTGATGGAAAAATCGTTATTGATCGAATCGATAAGAACCTGGTTTTCAATATCAAACGCTTTAAGTCGATCGTTTTCTACGACAACTGCATCGGCGTAGCTGTCGTTATTCACATCTAGTGCTTCAATAAATGAAAGTTGGCTGTTGTGATTTTGGCTCAGTGTCCACTGAACAGAATTATCCGAAAGTCTCACTACATTGAACGACGAATTATAGTCCAGTGCCCCTATAAATAACTCACCCACACCGTCATTATTGTAGTCTGTAACGACCGGCTTGCTGTAGTTATAGGCGTCTTCACCAACTTCGCCACTTATCGCGAACTCATCGTCTTTGTTTACTGATAAAATTTGAATAGATGAATCGTAATTGCTTGTGTCACTGACAAAGACAGCTCTTTCGTCATTGTCACCGTAGGGAGCCCAGCCTGCAGCGTGGTATTTATAAGCGCGCGGCGCACTTTCAATATCTGCCAATGCATACTCACCGCTTGCGTTCTGTTGTGCGACTAAAACTTGGTTATCACCCGTCCAGATGATATCGGCTACATTGTCATTATCTAAATCATCGAGAAGAAGTGACATAGCGCTGTACGTGTTGTGAGTGACAGCCCATTGCTCAGAAATCTGCCCTGCATCGAATGCAAAACCTTTTACCTGTCCCCACTGACATTCGGATACCACAACAAGCCCTTTAGCAGCAGAGCTTTCATTGGTGTAGGCTATATCGCAAATATCTGGGTGTTCCAGCGTGGCTAAACTGCTTTTCGATAATGCTGAGTAGATTGAGATATTATTCCAACTATCAGCACCGATGAGTTCATCAACACCATCGTTATTCATATCGCCCACTACGACAAACATGTCGCTAAACCCGCTGCCATACAGCCATTGGTTGGCACCGCTATCAATGTCAAATACGTAACCGTTGTTCGTCACCATCTCTATCGAAGCGTCATCATCTACATTACCAAAAGCAATATTATTTACGCCGTCGATATCATACTGCTGTAACTGTTCACCTGTTTGAATATCGACAATGGCAATCGCGTTGGGATCATAATAGTCATCACCATATAAATAAGCGACTTCATCAATTCCGTCGCCATTGATGTCATAAAACAATCCAGAAACTATACTTCCTTCTACAACGAACACCGCTTCGGCATTACTTTCACGGTCTTTTATAACAGACAAACCCTGTTGTGTAAGAAGGTAGATCTCATCCTTATTGTCATTGTCAACATCTTGGGTATGCACGCCCCTAATTTCACCTTTAGTTGGCAATTTATAGGGGTATACGTAGGTATTTTTAAGCGAATTTCCCTCCAACGAAAATGTACCCACATTTCGCTCATTAACTGAAACAAGCTCTTTTACACCATTAGATGAAGCAACTGCAAAGCCGTGATTATAAATTGGTGTCATCGCCGTTGCGCGCGCATACGCAGGCGCTTTATCTGCATAAGCCTTGATCTCTAAGGTTTGTAAATTCTCCTCGCCATCTAGGCTAGCAAAACTAAATATATATGTTTGTTCGTTAAATAACTGGCTCTCGGGTACTTGCCAAGTCAATAAGCCTTCATCATCGAGGGTTACACCTTCAGGCGCTGATACAAGCTGCCCTGCAGAGTCATTATTAATTTTATCGGGGTCCGTCATACTCACAGTGAACTCGACGTAACCACCAGCAGCTACCGATTCAGGCATATTGGAAACGACAAGTGTCATTGGGGAGTCACTGATAGTAATAAACAATGGTTGCGACTCAACAACGTTAACACCGTCGGACACTACCATGGTTACTTTCAGTTCATCGCCGAACACCGCGTTGTATGCAGGCAATGTATTACCGCTAACGCCCTCTAAAACAACGTTGTTAATATACCAACGGTAAGATACTGACAAATCAGATTCAGGCGTATCAGAATCGTAATAATAACCTTGCTCAACAGTTATTTCATCAGAGGTATAAACAGGATCATAAGCATAATAATAGGGTTCTTCTGCAACAGGAGGCGCTGAAATAGTTTCTATATCGGATAAGACGATATTCGCGATATTGCTATTCGCAAAGGTCTCTATATTGTTGAAAAACACGCCAACATCATAAGTGTCATCCCCGTTGGTATCTTCGCCATAGCGAACCGCACCCTGCATAATATCTAGGCCTGCCGTTTTATCGCCTTTTACGACAAGGGAGCCTTGGTAAGCATAGGGTAGTCCTCCTTCTTCAGACAAGTAAGAAAACTCTAGTTTACCTTTAGAGCCAATATATATTGTCCCTTCAAATTCAGAGGAGTAACGAGTACTTCTCACACCGTCAAAAGAGGTAGCGTTTATTTTGTAGGTCTCGCCGTTAAACGTAGCAGTCAGATATTGTGTGTATTCTTCGTTGTAGTAACCAGTAAATGGGTCATAGCTTAAATCAGCTTTCATTAGCCCTTTTAGCGTTGCGCGTTGGCTACCTCTTCCTACCGAAAGACTCGTGAAATATGATGTGGCCTCAAAGTTGTCGTCGTCTGATTTAGTAATAGCGACAGACAGTTGGCCGTCGTGATACGCATTTAGGTAGTAGTGAAGGCATTGGTCATAATCAACAACTATGGTACCTGTACCCGTATCCAAATTCAGATTTCCAGAGTAAGAAATGGAGCCTGAATCTGAACATGGTGTGACACCCTCAATATTGCCGTTGGCATCTACAAGCTCTGATACCTCGAACAGATCTAAATAAGGTGAACTCGTGATATCTTCACCGAAAAGTGCCACATAGACGTTTTGCACAGCGCTAATATCGGCTGTTGCCACTTTTGTTGCGCCCGTATAAGTATTGTCAGCGTAGCTCTTAGCTGCAGAATCTAGTTGTGCAGTAGAGTAGTCTAATGGATTCGACAGAATTTCTAACGCGGTAGGCTCAGGGGAAGGAGCAGGCGTTGGGTTAGGAGACGAGTCAGAGCCCCCTCCGCCACCACAGGCAGTTAGAGCTATAACAGAAAAAAGGCCAGATAAACCCAAGCGCGAAGTGTTCATGCATCGTCCCTGATTTGTGCGGCATGATGGCTTTTCATCAGTCAAAAGCTCAAAACATACCTAATTTGTTAACTACAATAAAATATAAGTTTCTTATAACGTATCTTTGCGTACCAGACAATAACCATTTTCAAAGACAAGCATGGATCAAAGGTACTTAACTAAGGGAAACTTTCAGCCATCATCCCATACTACTTGATTTCGGCCTTGCTCCTTTGCTTTGTAAAGGCTTTTATCTGCTGCCGATAAAAGCGCGCTGAAATCTACGCCATACGTGTTATCGATAAAGGTTGCACCTATACTAATTGAAAGCTTAATTGTGTCAGTTTTGTAGGTAACTAGGCTTTCTTCCACTGCGATACGAAGCGCTTCTAGCTGTGTATTAATTTCTTTTCTATTTTTACCCAATCTCACGATAGCAAACTCTTCACCACCAAGCCTGGCAACCACATTGGGTTCACTGTTTTGTTTGGCTATCTTCCTTGCCACACTAATGAGCGCTTGGTCACCCGCATCATGTCCATAGGTGTCGTTTACCTTCTTAAAATAATCAATATCAACAATCGCGACGCAGGCGCTTAAATGCTGTTTTGAAATGGTTATGCACTTATCGATAAATGCCCTACGGTTATATAAGCCCGTCAACGAATCTGTCATTGCCAATTGCCGTAGTTTTTCCTCTGCGACGGCGCGTGCTTCTTCTAATTCTACCGCATAGAAAAGGCCAGCTAACGCATCGAGTAAAGGCTGTAAAAACTTTGCATCTTCTAAACCGTAGGTTTCAAATTTGTTGGCTAAACCAATCATGCCCACCACTCTATCCTTGACCTTGATCGGTAGCCCCAAAAATCGACTAATGCGGGGGTGCCCTTGGGGCACTCCTTTTGAGTTTGGATGAGCCCCTGAAGTATTACTTATCGTTACTTCACCGGTTAAAATTGTGGTACCAAAAAGATTATCAAAGCTACTGAAATACAAGTTCCGTTTTTTGTACTCGTTGTATTGCGTGAAGCTGCTGTTGTCCCACACTATTTCAGAAATGGCATGAATAAACAGCTTCGAGGCATCACCTTCCCCTTTCATTTGTCCAATAAAAGCAAACTGACTGTCTGATATATCGATAAGCTCGGGCAGTACCGTTTGGCAGGCCATGGTTAAATCGTTGTTCTGAAGATAAGAGGCGCGGGTTTTATTGATAAACTGAAGTAGCTGGGTTTTCTTTTTCTCATGAAGTTCGCTTTCCATTCTCTGCGTAATGTCGCGATGAATGCCAGCAATCCGAATAGCCTTACCCGCAGCGTCAAATTCCACGGTCTTTCCATAGCTTTCAACCCAGACCCACGTGCCGTTGGTATGTTTCATGCGGAAGGTAGTATTGAAAACCTTGCTCTCACCAATAATGTGTTCATTTAATTGTTTTTCTACTTTTACATAATCCGCAGGGTGAATTAACTGCCTGAAAAAGCGGGAACTGGTATCATAGTATTCATATTCGAGACCCACGATATCACACCATCGTTTGTTTACTTGGTTTACATCAGCGGCCAGATTCCAATCCCACGTACCCAATTCAGAGGCTTCCAATAGCAGCCGCATGCGCTGGTTCGTTTTGTGGAGTTTGTCTTCAACATATTTCTGATCGCTGGTATCGAAAAGAAATGCTTGCACTGAATACAGCATCCCGTCCTCGCGGAAACTCGCTGTAGAAATCATGCTTACCCAGATAGTTCGCGTAGGGGTGGCTATTTGAAGGCGGCATGAATGGGTTTCTACACCCTCCATGTGCGCCTGCATTGCAAAAGTAAAATCGCTTTCAGCATCTTGAGTTAGCACATCGCCAAACTCGACTGCGCCACTTAGTAAGTCCTGCGCCAATATGCCCAATACGCGCTCACTATTTTGAGAAATATGAACTAGTCGAAGGGACGTTGTGTTCCGCCATGTAGCCAAAACTATGGGAGACTTTTCGATGAGTCCGTGTTCGCGCTTAAGTGCCTCATGCTCTTTGGAAAGCGAAATGTGTTGGCTTACAAGCCCGCCTATTCTGTCTAAGACTTTTAAATATTTATCTTCAATTTCTCGAGGAACCGTATCAATAAGACATACGGCGCCAACAACTTCATCGTTAACTTCAATCGGGGTTCCCGCATAAAAACAGATGTGCGGCTCGCCCGTCACTAAAGGATTATCTTTAAACCTGGAGTCTTCATGTGCATTGTTTACAACAACTTGTCTGCGCTCTTCTACCACATAACTACAAAAAGCATGCTCACGGCTAACTTTAGAAAGTGAAGTTCCATAACGCGCTTTAAATAATTCTTCAAATTCACCGACAATACCAATTAGCGCAATAGGCACTTTATACGCCCCCGCTAATACGACCATAAGGTCGTCAAGATCTAACGGCACCTCATTACCATTCAAAAACTCATCAACTGCCTTCAGTCGGTTTGGATCATCCACTACAACATGCTCATCTTCATTAACCTTTATAAAGGTAGTAATAGTTAATGGTTATAGCAATAATGTTGCATTGCTCAAGGGGTCAGTGAGCCTTACCCTAGAAAATGCCCTGAAAAATATAAAAACACAGGCGCTTTTGAACTTACAGCTAGGCAGGAAGTCTGTAAAACAAGTAAATCAATAACATTGGCTCGTCGCGAGATTGTGACGCGATTGTGTTACACTTCACTCGTTTTTATTTCATAGGATTACATAATTCATGTCGTGGATGCGAAAAGCCCTTTTGTCGGTATTTCATTATCCTGTTAAGTTACTGGTTAAAGCTCACAGTATTCCAGTTAACGTTGAAACCGAATTAGGAATAGATAAGAGCAAGCCTATTGTTTATCTACTTCCCACAAACTCAGTGACCGACCAGCTTGCGCTGAGAATGTCGACCAAATATCTAGGCCTACCGAGCCCAACAGACACACTTACACTGGCAGGTAGAGAATATTCGTCGACTCTGTTTTTACGTAAAACCCAGCCTCTCTTTCGCTCGTCAGCCAAAGATACGGGTATTGAAGATGTTTTCACTGACCTTTTCCACTTGCACAGAGACCACGAAAACCTCGACCTACAGGTAGTCCCTGTTTATGTAACCTGGGGCCGAGCACCAGGGCGCGGTAACCCAGGGTTGAGCGACTTAATTGCTGATAACGCTGCCCCTAGCTGGCTACGTAAACTTTTCATCGTGCTATTTTTAGGCCGAGATAACTTTATAAATTATTCTAAAGCTGTCTCCGCACGTGCAATGTCAAATCAACACGGTAGTGATCAAAGCATCGCCCACAAGCTTGTACGCGTAGCAAGTACTCACTTTCAACGTAAACGTCAGAGTATGACGGGCCCTACACTGCTAGAACGACAAGAACTTAACAACAGTGTATTAGGTTCAGATGCCGTACGTCGTGCAATCGCCGAAGAGTCGAAAAGCAAAAAAGTCACCCACGAAAAGGCCAAAGAGCGAGCTCAAAGCTATATTACCGAGATTGCGGCTGATTATCGTGAAGGGCTTATCCGCTTTGGCGACAGGTTGCTTACACGCATTTGGAACAAGATTTACAACGGCATTAGCGTAGGCCACGCAGACCGCATTCGCGAGCTGGCCGCTAACGGGCACGAAATTATTTATGTACCTTGCCACCGCAGTCATATGGACTATCTGTTATTAACCTACGTGATTTATCACGAAGGTATGGTAACGCCTCACATTGCAGCAGGTATCAATCTTAACTTTTGGCCTGTAGGAAAAGTATTCCGCCGAGGAGGGGCTTTCTTCCTTCGCCGGAGTTTTGCAGGCAACAAGCTTTACACGGCCGTGTTCAGAGAATATTTAGAGCTGCTGTTTAACAAAGGCTATTCGGTAAAATACTACCCTGAGGGTGGGCGCAGCCGCACAGGTCGTTTAATACCGCCTAAAACCGGCATGCTGGCCATGACAATTCAAGCCATGCTTAAAGGCGTTAACCGCCCAGTTAGTATTGTTCCTGTCTACATTGGCTATGAAAATGTGATGGAAGTGAAGAGTTACCTGAACGAACTTAAGGGTTCGAAGAAGAAAAAAGAGTCTAACCTTCAGGTTTTCTCCGCCATTCGTAAGCTTAAGAATTACGGGCATGGATATGTGAACTTTGGTGAGCCTATCGCTCTTAATCAGTTCCTTGAAAGCCATGTGCCGAACTGGCGCGACTGTCGCGATGCCGAACCAGAGAAGAAGCCTGCTTGGTTAACGCCTGCCGTTAATGAATTAGCTAACAACGTCATGACGCGCATTAACCGCGCTGCGGCACTTAACGGCATGGCATTAGCTTCGCTATGTCTACTGTCTTCTAAAAGGCAGACAATGAGTGAAGTGGAGCTTCAACAAGCCATGGATGACTTCATGAACTTGTTCAAAACAGTGCCCTTCAGTGACGATGCCACTATTCCAGATTCATCGGCACAAGATTTACTTCGGGATACATTAAAATTAGGTCGCTTCGATGTAAAAGAAGATGATTACGGACGTTTGATCAGCCCTCAGCCTAAATCTGCTGTATATCTGACCTATTATCGCAACAATATTTTGCACTTGTTCGCCATACCAGGTCTTATCATGGCGTCTATCTTCGCTAAGAAGGGCGCAACCAAGAACAGCATTTTCCAGCTCATTGCAGCGCTTTATCCTTTGCTACAAAAAGAATTGTTTTTGCATTTAACGCAAGATGAAGCACTTGCGCATACTGATGCCTTGATCACTGCCATGTTAGACAACGGACTGTTACGCCAAAAAGATGGTGAGCTTTTACCTCCAGATGCACACTGCAAACAGTTCCATTCTGCTTGGTTATTAAGCCGCTGTATGCAAGAAACATTGCAGCGTTATGCTGTAGTGTTGACAATTCTTGATAAAGAAAAGGTGATTAGCCGCAGTGCATTGGAGCGAGAGAGCAAACAGGTCGCCGAGCGCTTATCAGCGCTTTATGGTTTAAGCTCGCCTGAGTTTTACGATAAGAACGTGCTTTCTAGCTTCATCGGCGCACTAAAAGATAACCATTGGTTAGATTCTGAAAAAGACGGCAGCTTAAAATACTCGGAAGAGTGTGAAGCTTTGCGTGCTGACGTGATGGCGTTGATATGGCCTGAGATGATTCAGCATTTAGAAAATGTTGCGCTTAACACGGCAAATTAACTTTGTAAGCGACAAGGTCTATTGCTTTGTTAAAAGCGTAAAAAAACCCATGCATTCGCATGGGTTTTTTATTAGCTATCTATCTAACTAAATAGTGTCTCTCGTTGCCTATAGCGCGATAGGCGCCGAGACAGCACCTCTTAAATTGTGGTTCAAATAGCGGGGCTGTAATAGTGCCGCTTTGTATCGCTCCTCGGTAAACCTGCGCTTAACGTGAAGCAATACAAAGCGAAAAAAGGTTTAAAACGAGTTAAATTGCGCTTTTGATTGCATAGCCGACAAAACGTTACGCTGGTTGCGACAGAAAAAAGCGATACGCAGGGTTATCTGTTACCTCTTCGACCTTATAGCCTAATTCAGCCACATGCTGATTAAAGTCATCCCGGCTTTCTGGCGCAATGTCAAAACCAGCCAATACCAAGCCTTCCGCAGCACCGTGGTTACGATAGTGGAATAAAGTAATATTCCACTGCTCGCCCAATGTGTTTAAGAAGTTTAGTAGTGCACCTGGGCGCTCCGGAAATTCAAAGCTGAACACCTGCTCGTTTAAAATGGTCGGCGGGCGGCCGCCTACCATATGCCGAACGTGAAGCTTTGCTAACTCGTTATCAGTGAGGTTAACGCAGTCATATCCTTTACTTTCAAGGTCATTTTGAAGTGTCACAAATTCTTGCTGACCACCTTTTAGCTTAACCCCAACAAAAATATGCGCTTCGCTCCCACTTGCGTAGCGATAGTTGAATTCAGTAATCGCTTTTGCGCCAACGCACTCACAAAACTGTTTAAACGCACCTTTAGTTTCAGGAATTTTAACGGCAAAAACCGCTTCTTTCTGCTCGCCTAATTCACAGCGTTCAGACACATAGCGCAGGGTGTGAAAGTTGATGTTTGCGCCACATAAAATACCGCCTAGCTTTTTACCTTTAAGGTCGTGTTGCTTAGCATATTTGCGAATTGCCGCTACCGATAATGCACCCGCAGGCTCGGCGATAACACGGGTATCATCGAAGATATCTTTTATAGCCCCGCAGATTTCATCATTGGTAACAGTAATGGTTTCATCAACTAAGCGGTTACACAGACGAAAAGTTTCTTGCCCCATTACTTTCACAGCCACGCCGTCGGCAAAAATGCCTACGCTTTCCAGCTCGGTAGGCTCGCCTTGCGCTTTTGCTTCAATGAAACAGGCCGACTCTTCTGACTCAACGGCTACAATCTTAATACTGGGTTTGAGTTGCTTTAAGTACACCGCAATGCCCGCGGCTAGGCCACCACCGCCAACAGCAATAAACAAAATATCCAGGTTTGGGTTTTGCTCCAACAACTCTCGTGCAACAGTACCTTGCCCAGCTATTACATCTGGGTTGTCGAAAGGCGGCACAAAAGTATAGCCGTGGGTATCACACAAGTCTTTGGCATGGTTGCTTGCCTGGTCGAAGCTGGTGCCATGCAAGACAACATTTACGTTATCACCACCGAAGCGACGTACAGCGTCCACTTTAATGTCAGGGGTGGTTTCGGGCATTACGATAGTTGCTTGAATGCCCTTCATTTTTGCACTGTATGCTAAGCCCTGGGCATGATTACCCGCTGATGCGCCAATAACACCAGCTTGAAGCTGTGCTTCACTTAACGAACAAATACGGTTGTAGGCACCGCGCAGCTTGAAGCTTTTTACTGGCTGCTGATCTTCTCGTTTCAAGAAGATCTCGTTGCCAAGCTCCGCTGAAAGCAAAGACATATAAGACAGTTCACTGGCCACCGCCACATCGTAAACGGGAGCGAGTAATATCTTTTTCAGATACTCGTGGTCGCTAACGTGCTCGTTTTCCATTACAAATCTTCCAACTTAGTGACATCGCGCACCGCACCTTTGTCAGCACTGGTTGCCAGCGCCGCAAAGGTCTTAAGTGATGTAGAAACTTCCCGTAAGCGATCTTTCGGCTTCCAAGGCTTATCGCTTGCTTCCATTTTCGCACGGCGCTCGGCAAGTTCCTCATCGGAAATAACGATGTTAATGCTCCGGTTAGGAATATCTATTTCAATCTTGTCCCCGTCTTCAACCAGTCCAATGCCGCCTCCGCTGGCTGCCTCTGGTGAACAGTGTCCAATAGACAAGCCACTTGTACCGCCACTGAAACGCCCGTCGGTTACTAGCGCGCAGTGTTTACCCAGTCCCTTCGATTTCAAGTACGACGTTGGATATAGCATTTCCTGCATACCTGGCCCACCGCGTGGACCTTCATAGCGAATAAATACTACGTCACCGGCTTTTACTTCGTCACCTAAGATACCTGCTACCGCATCATCTTGGCTCTCGTAGATACGGGCTGTGCCGTTGAATTTTAGAATAGACTCATCCACACCAGCGGTTTTTACAATGCAGCCATCTTCGGCCAAATTACCATAAAGCACCGCTAGGCCGCCTTCTCGGCTAAACGCATTCTCGATGGAGCGGATGCAGCCGTTTTCGCGGTCATCATCGACCTCATCCCAGCGACAATCTTGGCTGAAGGCTTTTGTAGTGCGAATACCCGCAGGACCTGCACGGTAAAAGGTTATCGCGTCTTCGTTTTCAGGGTTAGTGATGTCCCACTCGCTGATAACGTCAGTAAGCTGCTTGCCTAAGACGTGATTGACATCGGTATTTAGTAACCCCGCTTTATTTAGCTCGTTCAAAATACCCAATACACCACCGGCACGGTGAACGTCTTCCATATGATATTTAGGGGTAGAAGGCGCCACCTTACACAAATGAGGCACTTTGCGAGACAAGCGGTCGATATCATCCATAGTAAAAGGCACTTCACCTTCCATTGCCGCTGCTAGCAAGTGCAAAATGGTATTGGTTGACCCCCCCATGGCAATATCTAGGCTCATGGCGTTTTCAAACGCTTTAAAGTTAGCAATGTTACGTGGCAATACGCTTTCATCATCATCGCCGTAGTAGCGCTTACAAAGCTCAACAATTTGCTTACCGGCTTGCTTAAACAAACCTTCACGGTCGGCGTGAGTGGCCAGCATAGAGCCATTGCCCGGTAGTGATAGACCTAACGCTTCAGTTAAGCAGTTCATTGAGTTTGCAGTAAACATACCTGAACACGACCCACAAGTAGGGCAGGCAGAGCGCTCAATTTCATCAGTGTCGGCATCGCTCACTTTATCATCAGCAGCCGCTACCATGGCGTCAACTAAATCAAGCTTAATCAGCTGGTCTGAAAGCTTGGTTTTACCCGCTTCCATTGGGCCGCCAGATACAAATATCACTGGCACGTTCAAACGCATAGACGCCATTAACATTCCCGGGGTGATCTTATCGCAGTTAGAAATACAGACGATGGCGTCCGCGCAGTGTGCGTTCACCATGTACTCTACTGCATCAGCAATAATCTCGCGAGACGGAAGGCTGTACAGCATACCGCTGTGGCCCATTGCGATACCGTCATCTACCGCTATGGTATTGAATTCTTTGGCGACACCACCGGCTTCTTCCACGCTGCGCGCTACTAGCTGACCAAGATCTTTGAGGTGAACGTGCCCAGGTACAAACTGCGTAAATGAGTTAGCAATAGCAATAATTGGCTTGCCGAAATCAGAATCTTTCATTCCGGTTGCACGCCATAGCGCACGAGCGCCGGCCATATTTCTACCTTGTGTGGTAGTTGCAGAACGTAACTTGGGCATAAATCCTTCCCGTTAATTTTAGGTGCTAGGGTTTAATGCTAGACCTTATATGTGAAACTTAAAAACAGTGGTAAACCAGTGATGCTTTGGCTTGTTTTCCAATACACACTGTTTTACTCAAAATTGCATGTCATACTGATGATGTATTAAATCATCTTAGGTCGTTCAAGCGAATGGCGACAAAGCCTTACTGCTTACAGATCAGTAGTGCTTTGTTTTATATGATATCTTTGACTTACAATGCCGTATTCCTTTGGCATTATAAAAATGAAATGTTGTTCGTTAGGGGTTATGGCTTTTCCCCTACACGCAATGCGCGGTAAACCGCGAATTGGTATCGTGCAAAGGAATAGCATGAAACACACGGCTTGATCAAGTTTTTGCGGTAGAAATAGCGAGTTCTTAAGAGTAGTAAAAGGGTAATAAGCATGTTCGATTGGTTTCACTGGTTAAACCTAGCAGGCGTTGCCGTGTGTGCAATTTCAGGCACCCTTATGGCTTATCAAAAACGTATGGATGGATTTGGTGTAGTAGTGCTTGCCAGCGCTACAGCCATTGGCGGCGGTACTTTGCGAGACGTGATGTTAGATGTACCCGTTTTTTGGATTTCCGATACCGATTACTTGTACACCACATTAATTGCTGCCTTTATACCCATTGTTTGGCTGCGAATCAGCCCACGCTTCCCTTTTCACTACCTGTTAATCGCCGATGCTTTTGGGCTAGCACTTTTTAATGTAGTAGGCATAGAGAAAGCCTTAGCCAACGACACAGGCATGGCAGTGGCGGTGGCAATGGGCACTATTACTGGTGTATTTGGGGGGTTGTTACGTGACGTTATCTGTCGCGAAGTACCACTGGTACTAAACGGCGAGCTTTATGCGATGACCTGTATCGCTGGCGGAGTGGTATATGGCATTGCACTTGAATTTGACCTTGCTACCCAGTGGTGTGGTATTGCAGCCCTTGCGACCACCGTATTATTCAGGCTAGGCGCCATGCGCTGGCATTGGCAGCTACCTGTATTTTACAGCGATCATCATTAGCATCTAATCTTCCTTGCCGAGCAAGGTAACCAATGGTCAAACCCGGTGAGTATTCGCGATAAATCTCGTCGTTAGTACAGTTACATTTTCATTCCACTCTCTCTAGAGTTTATGCCTAGTGCGCTGACTATTTGGCCGCACTTGAGTTTTTAAATTTCAATAAGGCGAATAATGAGCGCGTAAGAGGAGAGGGTGTTCACAATATGGGAATGGCTGTTGTTAAAACCTTTGCGGGGCAGGGGGTGTCTGCACCAGAGGTAAGTGTGGAAATTCACTTGGCTAATGGCCTACCTGCCTTTCAACTGGTAGGTATGGCGGAAACCAGTGTGAAAGAAGCCCGTGAGCGGGTGCGCAGTGCGCTAATTAACAGTGGTTTCGAATTTCCTGCCAAGCGTATAACGGTAAATTTAGCGCCGGCTGATATTCCGAAGTTTGGAGGGCGGTTCGACCTTCCTATTGCCGTTGGCATTTTAGCAGCATCGGGCTACATTTCAGATATAAGCCTGCTTAATATTGCCTTTGTGGGAGAGTTAGCGCTAAACGGTGAGATTAAACCGGTTAACGGGCTTATTCCTGTAGTGATGACGGCAGCGAACGAAGATATAGCCCTTGTGTACCCGGGAGATAACGATGTTGAAGCTGCCTTGGTTTCCCACGCTACACGCTTTCCCGCCTTCGATCTTCTATCTGTTTATGAACACCTTACCGGTAACAAAAAACTCGCCAAGGGTCAGCCTTTCACTGCTCACTCATCACGCAATGTCCCAACTGGTTGGGACGATATTATCGGTCAAGAGCAGGCTAAACGAGCACTCATTATTGCAGCTAGCGGGGCTCACAACCTACTGATGGTAGGCCCGCCAGGCACAGGTAAAAGCTTGCTTGCCAGCCGAATGTTGTCGCTATTACCGGATATGAGTGAAGAAGAAGCCTTGGAAGTCGCCGCTATTCACTCAGTTAAAGGCGAAAAGCTAAATGCTGAACGTTTTCTAACCCGCCACCTGCGCTCCCCCCATCACACAAGTTCTGCGATAGCGCTTACTGGCGGTGGTTCTAACCCTGTGCCGGGAGAAATTTCACTGGCCCACAACGGCATCCTATTTTTAGACGAACTCCCCGAATTTGGCCGAAAAGCGCTAGATGTATTACGCGAACCACTTGAAACCGGCGATGTGCATTTATCCCGAGCATCAGGAAGTGCAACGTACCCCGCAAATTTTCAACTCGTAGCCGCCATGAACCCTAGTCCTACTGGGGATATTGACGACAACCGTCTGACACCTCAACAGCAGCTTAACTACTTAAACCGTTTGTCAGGCCCGCTGCTAGATAGAATAGATATACAAGTCGAGGTGCCTAGACTACCAGACTACGACTTGCCAGAGCGGGGCAATAGACCTGACGACTCGTTACATGACATGCGGGAAAGGGTGATAGCTGCACGGCAAAAACAGGAGTCTCGACAAGGCAAACCCAATGGCGCTTTACACGCGGGTGAGCTTGCCGACATCTGTTTGCTAGATGACGCAGATCTCCTCTTTTTACAGGCAGCCGCGAAACAACTTAACTTATCTATGCGCGTATTTCACCGCACGCTAAAAGTGGCTAGAACCATTGCCGACCTTGAAGAAGAAAACGCCGTATCCAGGACTCATATCGCAGAAGCGCTGGGTTATCGAGCTCTCGATAACCTTATAAAGCAGCTCAGTGCTAGCTAAGCGCAACTAATAAAATAACTTAAGCGTGAGAATGCAAGTTTAGCTGCATAAAAGCGTTGATAAGCGGTTCGTTTTGCTTGTCTTGTAAACAACATAGGCCAAGTGCGTAAGGCTCGATATCTTCAACCTGAATTTGGGTTACCGCATTAGCCATACTGGAGTGGTCGAGCACTACCTTTGGCACAAAGCCCACACCACACTCTAGCGCTACCATGCTTACAATAGCTTCGTTACCGCCTACATAGGCATAAACATTAGGGCGAATACCGTGCTCGGCAAACCAATGATAAGCGGTACGTCGCGTTGGCCCTGTTTCAGGCATAATCACCTGATGCTTGGTCCAATCAAGCTGGTTTAGCTGAGTAAGTCGCCATTCCCTTGGCGCAATAAGAACCAAAGGCACGTTATCAAGGGCAGTGAAATGCAAATCTGTTGGCATGTCGGGGGTATAGATAGCAATAGATAAATCACACTGCTTACTTTTAACTTTCTCGATAGCAAGAGCAGGGTCACCGGTTATTAGACGTATATCGACCCCAGGGTGTTGCTGCCTGAACTGCCTCAGCATAGCGGGCAAATGGCTTTGACTGGCAGTTACCGAGCAAAATACGCTGAGCTCCCCCTGAAGTGCATCGCTATCTTCTTTTAAGTCAATTTTTAATTGCTGCCAATCAGCTAGCGCTTGTTTTGAGAAGGATAGTAGCTTGTGCCCACTATGAGTGAGCGCGACCTTACGGTTATCTCGTTTGAACAAGGTACAGCCTAACTCGTCTTCAAGGCGCTGAATTACGCGGCTTAACGTAGATGGCGATACATACATGGCCTCAGCGGTAACGCCGAAGTGTAGGCTGGTAGCCAAGTGGTTAAAGAGCTGTAGACTGCGAAAATCCATATACATTTCACTTTATGCAATATTATCTTGCAAATATATCATTTTCCAAAACAAAAGAAATCTTTTAGTCTCACTACCAAGTCGTCATAGACGAGGTCTGTCAACGCCAAGGTCGGTGTTTGATATTGACAAAAATGAATGTTGTTCGGAAATTTTTATGGCTAATTATTTCAACACCCTGTCACTTCGCCAGCAGTTAGACCAGCTTGGCCGCTGCCGTTTTATGGCACGCGATGAATTCGCTGACGGTTGTCAGTTCTTAAAAGGCAAGAAAATTGTCATTGTAGGCTGCGGCGCGCAGGGCCTTAACCAAGGCCTGAATATGCGTGACTCAGGGTTAGATGTTTCTTATGCGCTGCGTCAGGCGGCGATCGATGAGCAACGCGACTCTTACAAACGCGCTTCAAGCAATGGATTTACTGTTGGTACATATCAGCAGCTTATTCCAGAAGCTGATGTAGTTTACAACCTAACACCTGATAAGCAGCACGCAAGTGTAGTTGAGGCAGTAATGCCGCTTATGAAAAAAGGTGCAACGCTAGGTTACTCACACGGCTTCAACATTGTTGAAGAAGGCCAACAAATTCGTAGCGATATCACAGTAATTATGTGTGCGCCGAAAAGCCCAGGCTCTGAAGTACGTGAAGAATATAAGCGTGGCTTTGGTGTACCGACACTAATAGCTGTGCACCCAGAAAATGACCCTGAAGGTAAAGGTTGGGATCAGGCTAAGGCACTGGCAAGTGCAACTGGCGGTGACCGCGCAGGTGTACTTGAGTCTTCATTTGTGGCTGAAGTTAAATCTGACCTTATGGGTGAGCAAACCATCTTATGTGGTATGCAACAAGTTGCAGCAGTACTTGCGTTCGAGAAAATGGTTGATGATGGTATCGACCCAGGTTATGCAGGTGCGCTAATTCAGTACGGCTTAGAAGCCATTACTGAAGCACTTAAGATTGGCGGTGTAACTAACATGATGGACCGTCTATCAAACCCTGCAAAAGTGAAAGCGTTTGAGCTTTCTGAGCAGTTAACTGATTTACTTCGTCCGCTATTTGAAAAGCACCAAGACGACATCATCAGCGGTGAATTCTCTCGCACCATGATGGAAGATTGGGCAAATGGTGATGCGAACCTACTTAAGTGGCGTGAAGAAACCGGTGAAACCGCGTTTGAAAACGCACCAGCTTATGAAGGTGAAATCAGCGAACAAGAATTCTTTGACCACGGCATTTTACTAGTTGCCATGATCAAGTGTGGTGTTGAGGTTGCGTTTGACGTAATGGTTGAAGCTGGAATTCTGCCTGAGTCTGCGTACTACGAATCACTGCATGAAACACCGCTAATTTCTAACACAATCGCACGTAAGCGTTTGTATGAAATGAACGTGGTTATTTCAGACACAGCAGAATACGGAAACTATTTGTTTGCTAACGCAGCAATTCCGATTTTGCGTGAGAAATTTATGCCTACCATTGATACCAGCGTTATCGGCAAGGGTTTGACTGCTGCTTCTAATCAAGTAGAGAACAAACGCCTTGTTGAAATTAACGAAGCCATCCGCTCACACGGTGTGGAGTCAGTAGGTAAAACCTTGCGTGGCTACATGACTGATATGAAAGCTATAGTTGTGTAAAAACAGAGGTTAGGACAGTTTCTGTCGTTAGGTGCTTAACTAAGCCCTCTTGCCCGACCATTTTGGTCGGGCTTTTTTATTTCTATAGCTCAGCAAGTCTCGCTCTCTTACTACGCCCCATAGATAAGAAGCAATTAATACTTATCTAGTTATGAAGCAACACCTTCCCGAACACGCTCAGCGAAGCGAACTGATGCGTAAGCTAATGCAAAAAAGATCAGAAAACCCCAGCCGATAGGCATCAAGTTTCCATTCAAAAAACTATCAACGATAAGCGCAACGGGCACCGAGAATAAGCTTGAAAAGCAGCCAATTATGGCTGCACCTAAGCCTGCCATATCGCCAAGAGGCTGCATTGCCATAGCGTTTAAGTTACCAAACAGAATGCCTACGAAGAAAAAGCCAACAAACATGACGGCCACGGTTGGAATTAACGGCGGCAGACCATCGAAGGCAAGCAGCAGCGCTAGATACACCACCGCAAACCCATTTACGCCTTTTAGCGCACAACGACACAGCTTGCGCATGCCAAAACGCATCACCATTTTACCGTTAAAGTAAGAAGCAAGCCCGATAGAAAAGGCAAGGGTAGCGAAGATATACGGGAACCATTCACCAACATTGTAAAACACGGTAAATATGGTTTGTGACGCGCTTAAATACGCCAAAAACGCTCCGAAAATACAGCCCATAGCGAAGGTATAACCCATCACTTCCGGGTTGGTCAGAATAAACTTTGATGATTTAAAGAAGTGTGCCCGCGAGAATTTTCTGCGCTTTGCACGAGGCAAGGTTTCGCCTTGACGAGAAAAGAACCAAATCCCCGCCATAGTAGCAACCAGCAGAAACAACGTGAATATATGGAACCAAGATGTCAGCTCCATCACGGTTTGCCCAATAATTGGGGCCAACATGGGCACTAAGATAAACACCATCATGATAAACGACATAACTTTTGCCATGGCATCACCTACGTAAAGGTCACGTATAATTGCCATAGAGGCTATGCGAGGCCCAGACACCCCAAACGCTTGAATAACCCGCCCAACCAGCATGGTTTCAAGGTTAGTGGCAAGCATGCACACAAAGGTACCCAAAGCAAAAATACATAAACCCACTAAAATAGTAAGACGGCGACCACGGCTATCTGAAAAGGGGCCAAAGAACATTTGACCAAACGCCATACCTAGAAAGAACACGGTGACAATCAGATGGGTTTGATGCGCCTCTTGCACATTAAGTGACTCACCAATTTGAATAAGTGCGGGCAACATAGCGTCTATACTAAGTGCCACCAGCGATGTCATGGTCGCCATCAAAGCAACAAATTCAACAAGGCCAAGGGCGGGCTTTTGCACAACTGCAGTATCATCAGATACGCCATTAGATGTCTGGGGCATAAAGTCTCGAATATGAAATAAAGTGAGGGAAATAAAAAAGGCGCGAAACCGTCGCGCCGTTATTAGTATACCTTAAACCTGGTCAAAAAGCCGTCAAATTAGGCTATCTTATCGTAAATACTACCACCTTTAACGAGTGTCACTCCTCTGACAGACTAGCTGATACCGCCTCGTCGTTTTTAGTCGGTTTTAGGTATTGGTCTA
>JAXHTT010000210.1:0-5120 GCA_034190055.1 Pseudomonadota bacterium
CGATGAACAGGAGGCCGAAACCGGTTTCGATGAGACCTACGGAGACGGTGGCCACGATCCGGAGTCACACGAGGATGTCGAATATCCTGAGTATGACGAGCCGGAAGAAGAAGGATGATGACGGGGGATCAAATTTATGCGGATGATGTCGCAGGTCCCATGCTTAAAGCTATTCACAGTGTGATAGAGCGTTTAGGCCTTTACCACGAAACGCTTGAAGGCGCAGTGGTGAGCAACACGAGTGAACTTGCAACCCATGAATTTGGGTTTTATGAACGTGAACAGCTTCTGCCGCAAATAGCGACCAATACGGTATTGTCTTCCATTTTCTTTGGCGCCAAGAAAAAGCCTGTGTTTACGTCGGTAAATGCACAAAACCATTTAATTGGCAGTGCAGAGATCATCGCTATGTATCTGCTGGTGTGGTCCGATACGCTGTGGTCTGATGTCGCTATCGATAAAGACGGTATTTCAGAAAAGTACTTGAACATTTTCGATAAAGAAAATGGCGCGCTTACTGGGTTCGTTAAACAATTACCACAGGTACGCCGAGCGCTAGCGCATATCCCAACCTATATGATCTTTGACGATCACGATGTGACCGACGATTGGAACTTAACTCGTGGTTGGGAACAAGAAGTTTATGGCAATCCTTTATCGAAACGCATGATCGGCAATGCACTCATTGGCTATTTGCTATGCCAAGGCTGGGGCAATGCGCCAAAAAAGGTTGCGCCCCTGATCGCGAAAGTACAAGAATCGATAAGCGAAGAAGGATTCACTGCACACGATGAGTTTATTAACGATCTTTTAGATTTTGATCAGTGGCATTATCGTTTAGATACCACGCCACCTATTGAAGTATTAGACACACGGACACAGCGCTGGCGCAGTGAATCAAATATGAACAAGCCCTCGGGGTTGATGGATTGGGAAGCGTTGTGTGATTTCCAGCATTCTATTATTGGCAAAGAATCTGTCATCGTTGTATCTGCCGCCCCTATTTATGGGGTTAAAGTTATCGAGGCCATTCAAAAAATATTCACGTTTTTTGGCAAGGCGCTCACTGTTGATGCAGAGAATTGGATGGCACATAAAGGTACTGCCAACGTTATACTAAACATCTTCAGGCATTATAAAACCCCACCTGAGTTCATTATTTTATCGGGCGATGTGCACTATTCCTTTGTGTACGATGTGCGTTTACGCTTTAGACGAAACAGCCCCCATATTACACAGTTCACCTGCAGTGGATTGAAAAACGCATTTCCGGATGGACTTATTAAGTGGCTAGATAGGTTAAACCGCCTGCTTTATCGCTCTAAGTCGCCTTTAAACCTCTTTACAAGACGTCGAAATATGTCAGTAAAAGCACGGGAGCCCAGCAAGGGTTATGGCGAATTATTCAACGGTTGCGCTATCGGTGTATTAAAAATTTCACAGAAAGACACCGATGTTCAGTGCAAAGCTTTGTTGAGCAACGGTAAAGAGGTAGAATTCCCAGCTTCTAAAGACGATTAGTTCAAAAGAGGTATCTAATGAGTGATAGCGCACTGTCCATCGGATTATTTTATGGCTCCACAACCTGCTACACCGAAATGGCGGCAGAAAAGATCCAAGCGCAACTCAATAGCCTTTTTGACGAAGAGATTGTTGACCTTCATAACATTAAAGATGTAAACCTGACGCGCACGGCCGAATACGACATCATCATATTTGGGATATCCACTTGGGATTTTGGCGAGCTTCAAGAAGATTGGGAGTCTCACTGGGAAGACGTGCACGGCTTAGATTTAGCAGGTAAAACCATTGCACTATTCGGTCTTGGCGATCAGCTAGGTTACGGCGAATGGTTTCAAGATGCATTAGGCATGCTTCACGATGCAATTATGCCTTCAGGTTGTAATATTGTGGGGTACTGGCCTAACGAAGGCTATGAATTTACCGCCTCTAAAGCGTTAACCGAAGATAAAACCCAGTTTGTTGGCCTTTCTCTTGATGATGAAAACCAGTACGACAAAACCGATGCCCGCATTGAGGCTTGGTGTGAACAGCTACTGGTCTCCATGGCATGAATGTTTAATCCACTTGGATATCAGCGTTGGAAAATAAAGGTCGTCTTCATCAGCAGTTCTATCGTAACGGCCCAAGCCACCGAGACGGTGCGGACGTGTCATTTCAAGATATTCGTAAACTGTTTAATTTCGCTACGATCACGGTTGGCAGATGGGTAACCGCACAAGAACAACAGATCGCTGCCAATTTGTTTTTTGATGCGCTCTACGATCTGGTTGCGATCTTAAATATTAATGAGCAAGTGCTGTCTTTAAATGGGTCTTTGTCTCTTGCTTTTGGCAGTGGGGGGCAAAAACACAGTAGCGCCCACTACAACAGCGCAAAAAGGCAGCTGGCGCTAGCAAAAAACGCGGGAGCTGGGGCCCTCGCCCACGAGTGGTTTCACGCATTTGATCATTATATTGCACCTCGTATGTTCGACGGTGTTGCTGCCGGAAGTTTCGCTACGCAGGCGTGGCTTGATAATGCACCTATGAACGCTCACCCTTTGAATCAAAAATTGAGCGATTGTTTCTCTTTATTGTTTTTAAATGATCAAAAAAGGCCAAATGAGTACTTTGTGCGATCCGTTGAGGCTGATCGCGCGCTAAAAATGTATTATTATGCTATGCCTCAGGAGATGGCTGCCCGTGCATTTGAAGCCTGCATTCAAGATCACGAGATCAAAAATGCGTTCTTAGTGCAAGGTACAAAAAAATCAACGGAAGCTAGACTTGGCATTTACCCTCATGGTAACTTGCGTACATCACTCAATCAGGCATTGATGTTGTATTTTTACCAATTAGGTGTCGCTATTTCACGCAAACAAACCTAGTTTGTTGTTTTATTACCGTGAAACTGAGCATTTTTTCAACAACAAGTGTTAATGAGCACACTGTTTTTATACAAAAGTCTGTATATTTTTGTAACAAGCAGTATACTAAATGGCTCGAACGTAACAGAAGAAAGAAGACGAGATGAAAAGAAAAAAGCATACCTCGGCTGAAGACGAGGCTCAGATTGATATGACCCCCATGTTGGACATCGTGTTCATCATGTTGATTTTCTTCATCGTAACGACCTCGTTCGTGAAAGAGAAAGGTTTAGACGTAAACCGTCCAGAAGATAATCAAGCGAAAAACGATAAGCCTTCTAAAGCGCTATCTATCCGTATTGATGCTGATGGCTCAATCATGATGGGCGGCCGTGAAGTTGATATTCGTCGCGTAGTTGCGAATACGCAAACATACCTGGCAGAGAACAACACTGACTCAGCTGCAATCCAGGCTCACGAAGACAGCGAGCACGGTACAGTGGTTGAAGTTATGAACCAAGTTAAAATTGCTGGTATCGAAAAAGTATCTGTTTTGGTTAAAAAGAGCAGCTAAGGCGCCTCTATAATTAAACACAAATCCTAAAAAGCCACCTTCGGGTGGCTTTTTCGTATGACCTCTTATACCAAAGTATCTCTTGTGCTATCGCACGAATTTTGTTCAGATCGTACTATTCGGTGTGTCTGGATAAACCATGTTGAAAATCGGTTCCAGACTCGGATGTCACTGGAGCCATTATGCACAAGAAACTTATCTACACTGCTATATTAGCAGCGGTGATGTCAGCACCTCAGGTGTCGGCAGCCAAAATTGAATTAAGCGAAGCGTTCGACTACAACGCGTTCATCTTCGATAGCTTTACAGGTAAATCTTCCGACGTTGAAGGAAGGCTAGCTGTTGGTGGCAAAATGGACGTTACTGACTTTAATGTTGGCCTGCTGTTACCACCAGACATGTCTGAATCTGCGCTTGCTGTAGGCGGCGACCTTCATTTCACTCGCGGTGATGTTCACGGTGGCTCGACTACCGTATCAGGTATGGTATTCGGTTCTGAACTTTCTTTCGATAAGGGAGTAAATGCCGAGCAGACTGTAAATTTAATCAATTCGACCGTGAAATCTGGCGGTATTACTTCGAAAGGCGACGTCAAACTAGGTAACTCAAACGTTGTATCAGGTGATGTGCACGCAAACACCGTAAAACTTGGTGGGCCTAACAGTGTTTATGACAGCCTTAGCAATACTGATGAATATGGCTCTCAGGTCGAAAATGGAAACGTGTTTGCCGAATCTAACGTTGAGCTTGATAGCAGCGAGATTAACGGCGTTGTAACCCTTAACGATGTAAACAATTACACTGCTACAAACGGGTCTTCAGCGACCACTGTTCAACAAGGCAGTGTGAGCAAGGCTGACGTAAGCAACATCGACTTTGACGCTATAGCCTCCGAGGTTACTGAGCAGTCGAAGGATTTTGCATCAATGACGGTGAATGGCACAACAGCATTGTCGTGCACAGATGCAGATGACCCCAAAAAAGCTACTTCGTGTAGCGACCCTGACGCAACCGTATTAAACACCATCACGTTTTCAGGTACTGATGACATCAATATTTATGATATTGATACAAGTTGGTTCAGCGCAGCTGATAAACGTATCGTTTACGATTTTTCTACCACCAGCTATAACATTATCAATGTGTACGGAGATTCGGTAGAGTTGTTTAATACCGGATTCTTTAATACGGCCTTTACGCAGGAAAACGAGTATTTTACAGAAACTGGCCAGTACAGAGACAATGACAACAATGAAGGTCAACGTCATGATGGCCTTTATACCAACAACATCTTGTTTAACTTCGTTGATGCTAAAGATCTAACCCTGCACAGTGTAGGAGTAAAAGGAAGTGTGCTGGCGCCGTATGCAGAACTAAGCTTCTACAATGGCCATGTAGACGGCAACGTTATTGCTAATCGCTTAGCAACACCGTTCGAAGAACTGGTTAATGACGACGGCGAAACCTACGCTGCGCCAACAGGCCAAATAAATAACTATCAGTTTGGCGCTATTAACGTTAGTGAACCTGCTTCAATTGCCCTTTTATTTGGCGCAGGGTGCTTCATGCTGGTTAGGCGTCGACAAGTTAGCAAGGTCTAAACAAGGATAGCTTGGTCTTTGATGAAAGCGGCTTTATAAAGCAAAGCCGCTTAATCGTGGTGAAGATAGCAAGAGC
>JAXHTT010000211.1:0-5047 GCA_034190055.1 Pseudomonadota bacterium
GGTATGTTTTCGGCCTTGTTGGCGATAGATAAAATTTATGGTGGCGGCCAAGGCAAAGCCTGTACAGGCGCCGTCTTTGCCTTGGTCTAATATACCCAAGTTACCCGGCGGGTCGATAAAAGGCTTAAGCGGGGTGAGGTTGGGTTGGTAATAGCGATCCCGAAGGTCGGGGTAGTCTGCGCTGACATTTAGCATGCTTTCTGAAACAGGTAAGTTCATAACATCATCCTCTGATTAGGGCAGGTGACCTTTGCTGTAGAGCTAGATGAAACACGCGTACATCAAAGGTCGTTGGCCGTTAACTCATTATGGTCGTCCGAAAGTACTGCCTGGAAAAAGGCTGAGGTCAAATGAGCAACATTACCTTCGCTAAACGCTACTAACATACGAACTTCGGCTTCGGTGTGACCCACACCTTTTCATTGTTTCGGTATCTTTATCTATCCGGATTGGTATTAATGCTTTTTACGCAAGTATTACTGAGCGCTAATGCTTTCTATAGCATCAGAACTAATGTAGCAAAAGCGAAAGGATAAATGGAAGAGCAATAAAAAAGGGCCTGTCTTGCGACAAGCCCTTTATAAAACAAAATAAGCGATAATGAATGGCTAGGGTTTACTTTTTCGCCTTAGCAAACGCGTCGGCAAAGGCATTGCCCATAGCGCTGTTTTGAGGCTGGCTGTTGCGATTACCGCCTCCCTTATTCGAGCGCGGATTTGCTTTACCGTTGGCACGTCCAGCCCCTTTGTTTTGATCTTTACCTGAGCCTTGGTTATTCGCACCTCTACCTGAAGAGCCCTTACTTGAAGAGCTATAGCCACCGGCATTATTACTTTGATTTGGTGTGTCGTCTAAGCGCATGGTAAAGGAAATACGCTTACGCGGTACGTCTACTTCCAGCACTTTTACTTTCACGATATCGCCGGCTTTAACTACCTCGCGAGGGTCTGAGATAAACTTGTTGGTCAATGCAGAGATATGTACCAGTCCATCTTGATGCACGCCCACATCAACAAATGCGCCAAAGTTAGCTACATTGCTCACTACGCCTTCTAGGATCATACCCGGCGTAAGGTCGTTAATAGTTTCAACGCCTTCTTTAAACGCCGCTGTTTTAAATTCAGGGCGAGGGTCACGACCTGGCTTGTCGAGCTCTTTAAGGATGTCTTTAACGGTAGGTAAGCCGAATGCATCGCTGGTAAAGGTATCTGGCGACAAGCTTTTAAGTAACTCGGTATTGCCGATAATGTCATTAACTGCAACCGCAGTGGTATCTACAATTTTATCGACTACCGGGTATGCTTCGGGGTGAACCGCAGAGGCATCAAGTGGGTTAGTGCCGTTTACAATACGCAAGAAACCCGCCGCTTGCTCAAAAGCTTTTGGACCCAAACGCTCAACTTTTAACAGTGCTTTACGGTCTGGGAAAGCACCATTAGTGTCTCTGAAATTAACAATGTTATGCGCTAGAGTTTTATTTAAGCCTGATACATAGCTTAATAGCGCAGGCGATGCGGTGTTTAGATCAACGCCAACGGCGTTTACACAGTCTTCAATAACACGGTCTAGCGACTTGCCTAACTGGCTTTGACTTACGTCATGCTGATATTGGCCTACACCAATGGCTTTAGGCTCAATTTTAACGAGTTCTGCGAGAGGGTCTTGCAGGCGGCGTGCGATAGACACGGCACCACGAATTGAAACATCCAGTTCAGGCAGTTCTTTCGAGGCAAGCTCAGACGCTGAATATACAGAAGCGCCAGCTTCACTTACCATAATTTTCTGTGCTGTAAGTTCGCTGTTGTTCTTAAGCATTTCTCCGACAAGTTTGTCGGTTTCACGAGAACCTGTACCGTTACCAATGCTGATTAAGTCTACTTTGTATTGTTTGCACAAGGTTGTTAGCGTGCGAATAGATTTATCCCACTGATTTTGCGGTGCGTGTGGGAATATGGTGTTGGTTGCTACCACCTTACCAGTACTGTCTACTACTGCTACCTTAACGCCGGTTCTTAAACCTGGATCTAGTCCCATAGTGGTTTTTGCACCTGCAGGTGCAGCCATCAATAGGTCGTTTAAGTTTTTAGCAAATACTTCAATGGCTTCTTCTTCAGCACGCTCTCGAAGGGCGCTGAATAGCTCAGTTTCCATGTGTAAACCAATTTTGATTTTCCATGTCCACTGCACAACCTGAGCTAAGAAATCATCCGCGCCACGACCGCGGTGCATGATATCGTAGTGGCTTGCGATAATGTGCTCGCAATGAGATGGCCCCTTTTCTTCTGATTGTGGGTCTGCATCTAGCTGAATATGAAGCATGCCTTCATTGCGACCTCGGAACATGGCCAACGCGCGGTGCGAGGGTACCTTTTTGTATTTTTCGCTGTGTTCAAAATAGTCTTTATATTTAGCGGCTTCTTGTTCTTTACCCGATACAACCGTACTTTTTATATGCGCATTTTCAGTAAGGTAGTGACGCACTTTCGCTAGCAAGGAGGCATCTTCAGCAAACCTTTCCATAAGGATATAGCGAGCACCTTCTAGCGCGGCTTTAGTATCAGCAACGCCGTTGTCTGCATTTACAAACTCTTGCGCTTTGCTTTCAGCGTCTGTGTCGGGGTTGCTAAATAAGGCATCGGCCAGCGGTGCTAAACCAGCTTCAATAGCAATTTGTCCTTTAGTGCGTCGGCGAGGCTTATACGGTAAGTACAAGTCTTCAAGGGTCGTTTTGCTGTCAGCACTGGCAATGCTGCTTTTGAGTTCGTCAGTTAGTTTGCCCTGCTCTTCGATAGATTTAAGAATAACGTCGCGGCGCTCTTCTAGCTCGCGTAAGTAGGTCAAGCGCTGCTCTAGATTACGCAGCTGCGTATCATCAAGGCCTTGGGTTACTTCTTTACGGTATCGGGCAATGAAAGGAACGGTTGCCCCTTCATCGAGAAGTTTTACTGCGGCAGTTACTTGCGAGGGTTGGACGCTAAGCTCTTCTGCAATTTTATTGGTAATCATAAGTCGCTCTAAGATACTAAAAGTTCGCGCTAGGCAATGGCGAATAAACGGTGTGTGACAGGCTTGTATACACAGCGTTAGTAGTGAAAATAAGAGCGGTGAGTATATCACCGCGGTGTAGGGAAAGTCGTCTGATCATTGTGTTACAACTGAGTAGTTAAGTAGACCACCTCTTTTTTCAAAGCTTATCTGTTGCGTCGTACCAAATACGGTTTATCCACCACTCTTTAGTACCCGCCTCAGTTTTAACAATAAACTCATCGTCCTCTTCTTTGCCGAGTAGAGCACGGGCCATGGGTGAATCAATAGAAATGTAGTCCTTACGGCCAAATATTTCATCATAGCCAACTAAGCGAAGCTCCATAACAGCGCCGGATTCGTTTTCAATTTCAACCCAAGCACCAAAGAACACTTTCCCTTCTTGCTGTGGATCATAATCAACAGCTTTTAGGTTCTCTAAGCATTTGCGTAAGTAACGAACTCGACGGTCAATTTCGCGAAGCTTCTTTTTGTTGTACTGGTAGTCAGCATTCTCACTCCTATCGCCCAGGCTGGCTGCCCAAGTTACCTTGCGAGTGATTTCTGGCCGTTCTTCACGCCACAAGAAATCCAGTTCTTGTTTAAGCTTTAAATAGCCTTTTCGAGTGATAAGCGGTGTTTTCACAATGTCCTATAAATAATCTAGCTAATTACCCCTACTTTATGTGGGTAATAAGGCAAAACGCAATCTTTGGATAAGGTAAAAAGTGACAAAGCAGGCAGATTGAATAATTATTGAACATAAACCTTTCTGTCAGTGTCTTAGTATAAATAACATACTAGCCATTAGGGGAAATGAATGCGTAACAGAATGCCTGTGTTGAACCGCCGAAGGTCGGGAAGCGATCCGCTTCAAACCAGCGGTACTATCATAGGTTTTATGCTGTTTTTAAGCGGCGCGCTGTTATTGTTGTATGCCTTACTTGATATAGTTGTTCGCTTAAATAGTGTACGAACCGTGATATACCTTATCTTAGCGTGTGCTATGTATAAAGTAGGGCACTCACTGCTTAATCACTTTGCCACGTTTAAAGTCCATACGGAAAGACGACGCGCACCTAACCGTTAAAACCTTTAGTTTTAAGCCCTAGTTTTTAAGGTTTAATTGTTCCTAAAAAACCTTGTTAGGGCCGTGAAATATTTCAACTTTGAGCTAAGCTTAAAAGTGTAATTCGAGGCACCAAGCATATTGAATAACCCACATTACTATTTGGGTACGCGCGTGGTGAAAATCCACTAGCTCGTAGGGAAAAGGTAAGCAAGGATCACGCTGACTCACTAAAACAAAAAAGCCGACGCTATGCGTCGGCTTTCTCTTTTCTGAAACTCTAGCTTATTCAGCTGGCGCTTCGGCTTCAGGTTTAACCACTTCTAGAAGCTCAACATCAAAGATTAGCGTTGAGTTAGGCGTGATCGCGCCTGTTGAACGTGCGCCATAAGCAAGCTCTGATGGAATGTGGAAGCGGTATTTCGCGCCTTCTTTCATTAGCTGTACGCCTTCAGTCCAACCCGCGATTACGCGATTAAGAGGAAATTCAGCTGGCTCGCCGCGCTTATAAGAAGAGTCGAATTCTGTACCATCAAGCAAGGTACCACGGTAGTGAACTTTTACCATGTCTGTTGCTTCTGGGCTTGCGCCTTCACCTTCTTCAAGTACTTCGTATTGAAGACCAGACTCTGTTGTCGTCACGCCTTCTTTCTTACCATTTTCTTCTAGGTAAGCAAGACCTGCTTCAATGTTTTTCTCAGCAGCTTGTTCAGCCATTTCTTGCTGTTTAGCACGCAACTCTTCTTCGCCCTGTTGAGCGATTTGTTGAATTTGCTCTGGCGTAAACTTAAGGGTGTCGTTCAGGCCGTCTTTAAAGCCTTGTTGTAGTGCATCTTGGTCTAGGGTTAAACCAAGCTGCTCTTGTTGTTCGGCACGGTTGCTAACGAACAGACCCATACTCGCGCCCATGGCGTAAGCTTGCTTTTGTGTATCTGTCATTTCTTCTGCTGCAAC
>JAXHTT010000212.1:0-5034 GCA_034190055.1 Pseudomonadota bacterium
GTAAACACGCCTCAAACACCGCTTAAATAGGCGCATCGCCTACTTAAGCGTGAGCGTCTTAAGAGTGCTGTGCGTTAGCTTCTTCCATCTCTTTTTCAAGTTTAGCGCTTTCATCTGCACGAGGCTTGGTAAAACGGGCAAGCGCTAAATAAAGCACAGGCGTAAGGTAAAGGGTAAATACCACCGCGATACCCAGCCCGCCGAACACTACCCAACCAATTGCATTACGAGCTTCAGCACCTGCACCCGTAGATAGAATCAAGGGCAGGCCACCTAGAATTGTAGATACCAAGGTCATCATAATAGGGCGTAAACGCACCTTTCCTGCTTCAACAATAGCGTCATAGATATCAAAACCTTTATCGCGTAGCTGATCGGCAAACTCAATCAATAAGATGGCATTTTTGGCGAGTAGGCCGATTAACATAACGAGTCCGATTTGCGAGTAAATATTAATGCTAGTGCCGGTTAAAAACAGCGCATAAACGGCGGCAGCAATACCAAAGGGCACGGTAAGCATAACTACAACAGCGCTATTTACGCTTTCAAATTGGGCGGCAAGTACAAGCAATACGATGACGAAGGCTAAAATATAGGTGAGGGCGACCTGCTTAGACGTTTCTTCAAAGGTTTGTGCTTCACCTAAAAAGACCAATCCAACGCCATCGGGCAGAGTATCTAGCGCTAGTGTACGTATTTGATCTACCACCTCGCTGAGTGCCACATCTTCTGGCAGTTCCATTTCCACTTTTATTGCCCGTCGTTGGGCTTGACGTTCTAGTTCAGCGGCAACGCCTTCTTCGCTAATAAATGCCACACTAGAGAGGGGCACTAAATTTCCATCAACGCTTTTTACATACAGGCTGGTTAGCTCGGACGGGTCTAGCGTACTGCGATTATTCGTTTGCAGCATAATAGGAATAGCTTGGTCGCCTACGTTTAAATCGGCAATGTCATCGCCATTAACGGCAGCGCGCAGCGTGCTGGCGATGTCGGTAAGCGGCACGCCCAGCTCCTCTGCACGACGGCGGTCTATATTTACGCGCATCTGTGGTTGAGTAGGGTCATAGCTAATTCTGGGTCTGCCAAGCTCGGGCAGTTTTTCTTCAAGCAGTCGTGAGAAGTCCTGTGCTGCTAAGAAGATATTTTCATAGGTATCGCCAGTAAGTGCTATTTCTAAGCCGCCACCTTGGCCGCGCAAGTTAAGACTATTGCCACCAAAGGCGTTACCAGGAGCGCCGGGTATTTGCTGTAGCTTGGGGCGAATTTCGTTAACGACGTCTTGCAGTGACTTATCCCGTTCATCCCAATGCTTGAGCGGTGCGGTAATAAATACAATGTTCGGATCCCAAGAGCCAACCACCGTATAAATTGAATCTATGGTGCCATTCTCAACATAAGGAAGCAGCAGCTCTTCCATTTTTTCTGCTTGTCTATCCATAAAGTTCAGCCCAGCGCCATCAGGGCCGCGGGCAAATATCCGAATTGTGCCCCTATCTTCACTTGGCAAAAGCTCATTATCGATATTTTGTGACAGTATATAAGCACCACCGCCAGCAGCTAGGCTAAGTATGCCCACTACCCAGCCGTACTTAAGGGCTTTTAACAGTGAAGCTTGATATACGCCAAGGCACGCATTACCAAAGCGTCCAAAGGTTTTGCTAAACAAGCCGCCGCTTTTTGTCTCTTTTACCTTAAGGCGTGCGGTAAGTGCTGGCACCAAAGAAAGCGCAACAAAAGAAGAAATAACGACAGCGCCAGCTAAAACTCCACCGAACTCCCTGAACAAACGGCCTGCGGTTGAAGGTAGAAATGCAATGGGGATAAACACAGAGGCAAGCACTGCAGTAGTTGCCACTACCGCAAAGAATACTTCTCGTGTGCCGATTACAGCAGCAGCACGAGCACCCAAGCCCATACTTCTTCGTCGCTGAATATTTTCAGAAACAACAATCGCATCGTCCACAATCATACCCGTAGCCAAAACAAGGGCGAGCAGGGTAAGGATGTTAATTGAAAACCCCATGCCCCAAATAATTGCCAAGGCACCTGCCAGCGAAACAGGAATAGAAAGCGCCGGAACAATGGTCGCGCGCCATGAACCAATAAATACCAATAACGTCACAACCACCAAAGCAACGGTAAGGCTAAGCGATATCACAACCTCTTTAACAGAGTCTCTAATAAACTCCGCGTCGTCTGCCGTTACAGTTATGTGCATGTCGGTGAAGCGTTTGTCTAGGTCTTTGACCATAGCTAGCACTTCATCAGAAATTTCTATGGTATTAGAGCTAGCCTGTCGAATCACACCTACACCGATAACAGGTGTGCCGTCTAAGCGAACCACGCTGGTCGTATCGGCGGGGCCAAAATAAACACTGGCGACATCATTAATGCGAATGTCGCCACTTACAACTATATTGCCCACATCTTCTGCCGAAACGGACGTTGCATCAGCGCGCACAATAAGCGCCTGTTCTGCCGACTGTATACTGCCTGCCGGAACATCAAAAGGCGCGAGCGATAAGGCGTCGGCTATATCACTCATGGAAAGACTAAAGCTGGTAAGGCGAAGCGGGTCAACGGATACGCGCAAAACACGCTCTCTATCGCCGTTAAGAGTAACGTCCGCAACACCGGGAATGCTAAGAAACAAAGGCGCTACGTCTGTATCGACGCGCTCGGTGAGTGTTTCCATATCTAGGATATCACTAGAGATAGCAAGGCTAACTACCGCTTGAGCGTCGCTATCTGCGCGAATGATTGCCACTTGCTCAACGTCCTCAGGAAGTTGACGCTGTACGCGACTTACTGATTCACGGACTTCATTCGCGGCATCTTCTAAGTTGACGCCTGGACGAAACTCTACACGTACACGGGCTGAGTTTTCTTCGCTTTGTGCGTATATATTTTTCACACCGCTTACGCGGGCAACGGCCCCCTCTAGGCGACCGGTCACCTCAGCATCCACGGTTTCAGGGGAAGCGCCGGGAAACTGCGCTGTTACAGTAACACGGGGGGTGTCAACATCGGGAAGCTCTCGAACTTCAAGCCCGCTCAAAGCGGCAAGACCTGCAATGGCAATAAGCAGGTTTAGAACGACAATTAAAACTGGGCGTCGTATCGAGAGTGAAGGAAGATCACTGACTGAAGACGATAGATTTGGATCACTCACTTTGAGGCCCTCCGGCCAATTCAGTGGTAATTTCTTGGCCTGTACGTAAGCGCTGAACACCTTCTGAAATTAGCGCATCACCTTCTTCGATATCGCCTGAAACTAAGATAGTTCCTCTTAAACGCTGATGTACACTTACATCCACACGTTTGGCTTTCCCATCTTCGGCAAGCCAAATATAAGCACCGGTTGCTCCCCATAGTAACGCGGCTTCAGGCACGGCTGCGTAGCGATCACCTTCAATGCTCAAATTAACCCTAAAACTCATACCTGGACGGAATTTATCCGACGAGTTATCTAATAGTGCGCGTGCACGAAGGGTGCGGTCCGCTTCGTTAATACGAGAATCGACTTGCGCAATTTCGGCTCTCACCAATTGCTCTCTATCGCTCCATGGTTCTAGTGTGACATTCGGCGCATTGAGCAAAACCGGAAGGGCGGCTTCTGGGGCTTTAAAATTAATAAAAAGTTTGCTTCTATTATCGAGCGTGGTGATAACCGTTTGTTCATTGATCCGATCGCCTACCTCAACGTCAGTAATACCAACAATGCCGTCAAAAGGCGCGACAATATGTCTGTCTTCTAAATCTGCTTTCGCTTCTTCTAATGCGACCTCCGCAAGGTCGCGTTGAGTGCGGGCCAAGTCTAGCTCGCTAACGGGCACTGCACCTTGTTTATAGCTTGAGGCTAATCGCTCTACCGTGCGCTGTGCGTCTTCTAAGGTGAGCTTGGCGCGCTTTAATGCAGTTTGCTGCCGTCTATCGTCAAGGCGAACCAATACCTTGCCTTTTTCCACAGATTGACCAGGAACAAAATTTATTTCTATTACTTCATCAGAAACTGCTGGGTACAACACAATAGAGCGTACGGCTTCAGCACTACCAACCGCCTCTACTTTTCGTGTCTCGTTCATAAACTGAATGGGCTTTGTCACAACAAGCTTAGCCTGTCTGTCACCCATGAACTGCGCGTTTGCAGTTGGCACCATTACCAAAAAAAGAGCACAAAGACGTGTCCATGTCTTTAATGCACCATAGACTGAATTTTTCATTTTAAACCCGTAGCGTTAGTTAAGCTTATACTTCTCATCAACATAGAGAGAGCATTAAACTCTTTATTTTTGTATTACCAAAACGGATGTTTATTAGCCGATTGGTTAACCTTGTTGTTTGTACCGTATAGCACCACAGGCGGTTCAGCTAAGCAATTGCAGTTCAGCGTATTCCCTGTACAGGGTATCGCTTTTCATCAAAGAGGCATGGTTGCCGCTTCCCACAACCTGACCTTTATCCATGACAAGAATACGATCAGCATGCTGTACTGTAGCCAGACGATGGGCAATGACAATGCTTGTTTTGCCTACCATTAATCTGTCTATGGCTTGCTGAACCATACGCTCACTCATAGCATCAAGGGCACTTGTTGCTTCATCAAGAAGTAAGATTGGTCGGTCGGCTAAAATAGCGCGCGCTATAGCGATACGCTGTTTTTGCCCACCAGAAAGCTTCACGCCCCTTTCGCCTAATTGCGTGTTATAACGTTCATCAAGGCTATCAATAAATTCGTGAGCAAAAGCTTGCTTCGCCGCATTCACAACGGCTTCGTCGGTTGCTTCAGGGCTGCCGTAACGAATGTTCTCCATTACGGTATCTGCAAACACCACGGGCTCTTGAGTGACTATCGCAATATGTCGCCTCAAGACATCAACGGGCATTTTATTAACAGGCATCCCGTTAAACAGAATTTGCCCGCTACTTGGATCGTAAAAACGCATTAGCAATTGAAAGAGGGTGGTTTTACCTGCACCACTTGCACCAACTAAAGCAAGGCGTTCTCCGGCTTGTATATCAATGTTCAAG
>JAXHTT010000213.1:0-4931 GCA_034190055.1 Pseudomonadota bacterium
GGTCTTCACGGCGAGCGCCTAACACTAATTTAGCACCCTTTTCCGCAAGCATTTTCGCGGTTGCCTCTCCAAGCCCGCTACTTGCACCTGTGATGATGACTACTTTTCCAGAAACTTCACTCATAACATTATCCTTACGTTTGATTAGTGATAATTTGCTACGTAAAACTATTGAAGTGGATTACTCCAACGGGCAAAAACACTGCCGGAGTGATAATAAAAGCGATGAATGGAGACCTTATAGCGGTACTTTAATTTTCACCGGGCATTTAGCCACACAACAGCACGGAAGAATTTCATCATCGTCAATAAAGGCAAGGGGGTCTGTAGTGTATTCAACTTCACCTTCGATAAGCTTAGTACGGCACGCTCCGCAAAAGCCTTCACGGCAATGGTAGTGAATATTAACGCCCGCTGATTCAAGGGCGTTTAAGATAGTGGTATCAGAGGGGGCAATAACCGACCCCACATCGACAACGTCGATGCGGAGTGATTTATAATTACTGCTCATTAAGCTGGAATTTTACAGCTCAAAATCAGCAAAGTCGTCTTCGCTTACTGCAGAGTCAATTTGGCCAACAAGATAAGAGCTTATTTCAGACTCTTGAGGTGCAACTTGAACATTGTCTGAATTTAGATAGTTATTCATCCATGGAAGTGGGTTACTACTAACGTCAAACGGTGTGTCTAAGCCAATTGCCGACATACGTTGATTAGCAATGTACTCAACGTATTGGCAAAGAATTTCTTTGTTCAGACCAATCATTGAACCGTTTTGGAATAGATAGTCAGCCCATTGCTTTTCTTGCTCAACTGCGTTCATAAAGATAGCGCGGGCTTCTTCTTTACATTCTTCTGCTATTTGTGCCATTTCAGGGTCATCTTTGCCCTTAGCCCATAAGTTTAGAATGTGCTGGGTTGAAGATAAGTGAAGGTTTTCATCACGAGCAATTAGTCGAATGATTTTAGAGTTACCTTCCATCAACTTGCGCTCAGCGAATGCGAACGTACAAGCAAAAGACACGTAGAAGCGGATTGCTTCAAGCGCGTTTACCGAGTTCATACACAGGTAAAGCTTCTTTTTAAGCTCGTACATATTAATTGTGTACGCAGTACCATTAACGGTATGAACGCCTTCACCTTGTGTTTGCCAAAGTTGAGTGGCAAAAATGAGGTCGTCATAATACTTCGAAATGTCAGCGGCACGGCGCTTAATCTCGTCGTTCACTACGATATCTTCAAATATTTCACTCGGGTCTGAGAACAAATTACGCAAGATATGGGTATATGAACGCGAGTGGATAGTCTCAAAGAAAGACCATGTCTCGACCCATGTTTCTAACTCTGGCAGTGAGATAATAGGCAAGAACGCAATATTTGGGCTACGACCTTGTACCGAGTCTAACAGTGTCTGGTACTTTAGGTTTGATATGAAGATATGCTTTTCTGGGTCGGTCAATTTTTGAAAATCGACACGATCGCGAGAAACGTCCACTTCTTCAGGGCGCCAAAAAAAGCTAAAATGGGACATAAAAATAGCCCACATAAGTCACATAAGTAGTTCATTCTAGGGTGTCTGCTTTTTTCTTGACCGTGAGAATGTGACTATGTATTATTCACATATGTATCGAGAATGATGATGTCTCATTGAAGAAATTTAAAAAAAGCTATTACTTGAAGTACGTGAAAACTGAGGAATTTCAGGATAGGGACTTTCCACTTGTCTTTACGCCGGACGGTAAAATAAATTACGCATTGCTTCTTTTTATCAAGAACGAGTACGCTTTGGGTGGCGGCAAGTCGTCAAGTTTGCGTACGGTTATTGATGTTGTTTCTGATATTTTGGTGTTTTTTGAGTCCCAAAAAGAGAAGCAGCCAGAATGGCTAAACAATCCTACAGAATTACTTTACTCGTACTTTGAAGCGAAACTGAACGGAACTGTTGATTCAAACGGTGAATGTAAACTCAACTTGTATTGGGAAAGCTCCAAGCTAAGCACAGTAATTAAATTAATAAATGCTTACATCAAGTTTGAGAAATTTTGCCATACATATATGGGAACGGGATTAACAGGGATCGACCAAACTCTTATTGAAAACGCACGAAAGACGAGAAAAGAAGATAAAGAACATAAGGGTTTGCTTTCCCATTTAGAAGGGGCGGGTTATCAACAGGATAGCGATAGGTATGGATTCAGAGGAAGGTTGCACTTTACTTCTGCGAATTATGATACTGGCGCGGCTGGAAACTCAAAAAAGAAACTAACCAAATACTTCCCTCCCAATGAACTAGCTCAATTTATCCTCTCAGAGCAATCTATCAACTACCAAGCTGCTTACATTCTCCAAGCATTTACTGGCCTGAGAGGCTCGGAGGTGGCGAATATTTTGATATATGACGTTGTCCCTTCAAGCGATGGATACGCGGATATTATCGTTTCGGAGGATCAAGTTCATGGGAAAACGTTTGACCCAAACACTAATCGCTTAACTCAACGACAAGAGATTATTGGAAGGCACAAAGCAACAATAACCAACTCTTCTGAACTCGACGATGTAGATGTTAATTTTCTAACAAACCCCAAACCAAGATGTTTAATTGTTGACCAGAAAAATAAGTATTTTGCCGGACACAAAACGATGTCGCTGCAAGTTTCACACCCCGCGTACGGTTATGTCTTAACTTGGTCTAATGAGAATGCCCGTAGGTTTTTTAACACGATTTTATTACCGAAATTGCTGAAACAAAAGAGGGTCGCAGGCCACCCATGGCTTATCTGTCAGAGCAATGGTTGCCCTCTAACGCTGGGTGCATATCGGAAGCATTTTGAGAGGAGAACATTAAGAGAATTAGGTACTGTGAGACAGCCGCATTCGTTACGTCACTTCTGTGGATTTTATTTGAAGAACGCTTTGAACTTATCAACTGAAGACATCAAGGTTTTCTTACGGCACGGATATATATCATCGACGGAACGTTATGCCCAACCCACTGCCGAGAAGGCTAGGGCAATGATAGCAAGAAGGCAATATACGGAATTTGAAAATTTGACATTTGAGGAGCTGCTATCTTGAAGAGTATTATTTCCACTGACACCGACCTGCTACATATCGGGAGTGGATATATCGCAGAAGACAAGTTGGTGAGATACAACCCAAAAATCGACACATGCATCATAGATGCATCTCTAATCGAAAATGTCGGTAAAACGCTTAATGAGTTCTTTCGGAAAAGGTATGTAGACTCTGTTAAAGAGGTTTACTGGGCAGACCGAGTTACGCCTAGCTACAGGCAATCTGATAATGCTAGACCACTCACTTGTGGCGAAATCAGACGAATCGCTTCTTTAGAAGAAATCGATTTTGATGACGCAGAGAGCATCAACAAATTAATTGAAAGAATAATTTTCGACGGGTTTAGGCTGGGTGATGAAAAGCTTGAATTGACGTACAGAATCTCCTCCGGTGAGACTATTGAACCCGCCCTCATTGATTTTGATGCTACACAACGGGCGTTAGGTTTGAGTGATGTTGGGTTCCTGACGTTAATCTTAAAATCTCTTTACAGCGAGTTTGCTCCAAAAAGAGTTGCTAAGAAAAAGAGCAAGTTGACCATGCCTTATAAAAGGGAGGATTTCCTGTGCTCTCCATTTATGGATTTGCTGGACAAATCAGTTTTCGATGTCAATGTTGGCTCATCATCTGATGAGTATTACAAGACGAATACCGGACTAAACAACCTTTTCGACACGCACTATTTTCATGGCAATACCAATCTATATCAGGATTTTATTTTTCAAGTAAAAAAGGTGTTCATGTGTGCCATTCAGTTATTTATTAAACAAAATGCTGTATTTACGCCTTTCCCAACGGCCACAAATGTCATGGGCAAAACAGACACATATCAGATGTTTGTCGATAACGATGAGCTATCTTCACAGATAGAACTCGCTAAAGCAGCATCACAAAGTTCAAGTCTGTCAAGATTATTGAGAGGGTTGCGTTGCAGCACAAATATAAATGCAATACAAGAACTTCCCGTGCAACTCTGCGTCGATTACGTGAAAAATACAAAACAGTACAACGATGACAAAGGGGAAATGACATCATTTACGGAAAGCCCCCAAAAGGCATTGAGGTTAGTTATAACAGAACTTGAAAAGTCTAAATCGTACATCAATCAAAAAGGATTTAAGCCTTTTAATGTTGGTGCTCTAAGTCAATACGGTGTAAATCGTATGGTTGAGGGGGATTTGTCCCGAACAAGCACGAGTTTAAATCGCTACAAAGATAAGTTGCCTGAAGAGCTTTTGAGTGAATTGAGGTTGTATACATTAACTCAGGCAAACTCTCAAAAAATGCAGTATTTGAATCACTTTATTGATTTTGTCATTTGTCGTAACTCTGCGGCTCAAGAGCAGATTAATAAGGTGGCTGACTTGAAAGTACATCATTTTTATCACCCGATAAATGATGATGAATTCTCCTTTTATAAATACATCCAAAGACATAAAGCTCTCAATACGATCACAGCCAAGAGAAATGTATGGACAAATGCGAGAAGAGCTTTGGGCCATGTCTATAACGCTAAAAGGCGAGAAGGATTTGACAAGGTATTGCCAATACCTGCTGCTCAGGAGGTATTTAAAGAGCTCTCCAAGAAAAGATCGACTACGACAAGGAGGTCTTTGCCAAGTGTTCTGCACAGTCTATGTATCGAGGTTTTAGCAGAAAACAATTACCAGTTCGTAAGGGATAACATCCCATCAACAGAAAAGGTGTTGTACAACCATCTGACCGATGAGAAAGAGTCTGTCTAAGTCCCAAACCTTTTCATCTAGCAAACCTTCATCTAACCACCTTATTTGGTGAGTACGCGCTGGAAAAATCATCAAAATATGTAAGATATGCCCAATATTAGGTACATAGAC
>JAXHTT010000214.1:0-4922 GCA_034190055.1 Pseudomonadota bacterium
TTTAAGGCGGCTATTGCCGAACACAATCCTGAACTAGTTTTCTTCAGTCAGGTCTTTTTCAATTCTGGTTACGTGGTAAATGACGTTGCAGATATTGTAGATAGTGTGGCTAACGACAACACCCTCGTCGTCGTTGATGGTTATCACGGATTCATGGCAAAGCCTACCGACCTTGCCGATATCGCTCATCGTATTTTTTACCTTTCGGGTAGTTACAAATACGCACAAGCGGGAGAGGGAGCATGCTTTGCCCACGTGCCAGTGGGCTGTAATTTAAGACCGATATATACCGGCTGGTTTGCCGAGTTTGGCGAGTTAGATAAGCCCCGCGAAACGGACGGTAAAAATAACGTGCAATATAGTTTAGATGGTATGCGCTTTGCCGGTGCCACTATGGATTTTACAGCGCTCTACAGGTTAAGAGCTGTACTTCGCATGTTTGAAGAAAATAATTTAGATGTTGCAGCGATAAATGATCACGTAATGAGTATGCAGCGAATATTTTTACAAAAGCTTGCTGATTGCAATCATCCATTACTTAATGAAAAACACTTAGCAGTCAATGATGAAGCAAGCCGGGGGCATTTCCTTACCTTTGAATTAGAGAGTACCGATGTGACAAAAGCCCTTGCGTCAGCGCTTAAAGAACACCATATTCTTACTGACTTCAGAGGTAACCGATTACGCTTTGGTTTTGGCTTATACCATACCCCCGAATACATTGATTTAAGTGTGCTGTCGGAAATATCTTAAAGGGCGACTTAATTCGTTGCAGGCAAGGTAGCGCAAAATGTTGCGCGCTCATTAACGGCACGCTCATTAACAGTACACGGTTTTAAGGATAAATTTATGGAGTGGCTACTACCCGCTTTCGCTTTGGTACTAATTATAGAGGGCATAGGGCCACTGCTTTTTCCGAATAAGTGGCGCAATTATTTGCTTCAAATTAGTCAGCAACCGAGTAATCAGTTGCGTCAAATTGGCGGTACCCTTGTGATAATTGGCGCGCTACTGCTTTTTTATTTCAGTTAATGTAGGAAGAAGCTGTTTTGTGAGTTGTGCAGTTCAAGGTTGACCGCGTGTTCAGGTTTTGCGCTAGCTAATGTTTAGAATGCTATAAAAATTAGCGCTTTAGGAAATATGTTTTATAAAACAATAAGCCAAGCCTTATTTTAGAAAGCCGCCGGCGATGGTTGGGCATCTTTGTGATTTCAAAAATAAAAATTAAATAGTCGTATTTTTGTTCGAAAAAGAGATGATCCTTGCTCTATAATTTTGTAGAATCCCCGCCTAATTTTCTTACACATATGATTCATGGCAAAGAACGTTGTGGTACTCGGCACTCAATGGGGTGACGAGGGTAAAGGCAAGGTCGTAGACCTACTCACTGATCGCGCAAAATATGTTGTTCGCTACCAAGGCGGACACAATGCAGGTCACACTCTAGTAATCGACGGTGAAAAAACCGTACTTCACTTAATCCCATCAGGCATCCTACGCGATAATGTTACCTGTATTATTGGTAACGGTGTTGTGCTTAGCCCAGACGCACTAATGAAAGAAATGACTATGCTTGAAGAGCGTGGCGTTCCAGTGCGCGAGCGATTAAAGATTAGTGAAGCTTGTCCGCTTATTCTTCCTTATCACATTGCACTAGACGTAGCGCGCGAAAAAGCCCGTGGCGCAAAAGCAATTGGTACAACCGGTCGTGGTATCGGTCCAGCGTATGAAGATAAAGTAGCCCGTCGCGGATTACGCGTTGGCGACTTGTTTAATGCAGAAGACTTCGCAGCAAAGCTGAAAGAAGTGCTAGACGTGCATAACTTCACACTTACGCAATACTATGGCGAAGAAGCAGTAGACTTTGATGAGACCTTGAAAGGTGCAATGGAAGTTGCTGACATTCTTAAAGCAATGGTTGTTGATGTAACTGACGAATTAGACAAAGCGCACAACGCTGGCTTACCTATTATGTTTGAAGGTGCACAAGGTACACTTCTAGACATCGACCACGGTACTTATCCTTATGTTACGTCGTCAAACACTACCGTTGGTGGTGTAGCAACGGGTGCTGGCTTTGGCCCACTTAAGCTAGATTACGTACTGGGTATTGTTAAAGCATACACCACGCGTGTAGGCTCAGGCCCTTTCCCTACTGAACTAGATTGCGAAGTAGGCCAACACTTAGGTGTTAAAGGTCACGAGTTTGGCGCGACCACAGGTCGTAAGCGCCGCACTGGCTGGTTCGACGCAGTTGCAATGAAGCGCGCAGTGCAAATTAACTCTATTACCGGTTTCTGCTTAACTAAGCTTGACGTACTAGACGGTCTTGAAAGCCTTCAAATTTGTGTTGGTTACAAAGATGCTGACGGCAACGTGAAAGACGTTCCTCCTATGGCCGCTGACGGTTACGAGAAAGTGACGCCAGTATATGAAGAAATGCCAGGTTGGACAGACAACACCTTCGGCGTAACTGAGTTTGAAGCGCTTCCACAAGCGGCGAAAAACTACATTAAGCGTCTTGAAGAGCTAACAGGTGTGCCGGTTGATATCGTATCAACAGGCCCTGACAGAAACGAGACTATCGTTCTACGCAGCCCTTACGACGCGTAGAGGCAAAGCGTTACATACTGTCAAAGCCCAGTGTTTACTGGGCTTTTTTATTGCTCGCAAATGCTACCTCTTTTTCATTTGTCTTTATCACGCCTCACGTTTTAGTAACTGCATTCTATGCCTTTAAGTCTCACTTTAAGGGCCTAAACCGCCATCGCATTAAACATTAATTAACAATTTAGTTGCGTTGTCTTCGAACATCCCTATTAATATAAGATAGTATCAGTTAATTATTGCGCTGCTTTGCCCGACAACAATCTTAAGATGAGCCGTAGAATTGTTGCACTGGGTGTTATGCTATCGGAGCCTTCTTATGCCAAATAGACCTTCTCTTCACGCAGTGGAAACTGGCGTGTGTTTCGTTGACGTTGTTCACAAGCTTAACGACAGTTTCGATACCGGAAAAACCCAGTCCTTGGAGTGGCGTAAAAGCCAGTTAAAGGCATTAGAAACTTTACTGAAAGACAATCAGCACGACATTTTGCAGGCCCTTAAAAATGACCTGGGCAAATGTAAGACGGAAGCCATGGTAGCGGAACAAGGGTTTCTGCTTTCTGATATCAAGCATACGCTTAAGCATTTGGATAAATGGGCAAAGCCACGCAAAGTATCAACGCCCATGGTGGCATGGCCAGGTAAGAGCTTTCGCAAGCCTGAGCCGCTTGGCACTGTGCTTATTATCGGAGCGTGGAATTATCCGCTTCAGTTATTGCTTGCCCCTTATATCGCCGCTATTGCAGCGGGCAACTGTGCGGTACTGAAACCCTCTGAATTGGCAGAAGAAACCTCGTCGCTGGTGGCTAAGCTTATCCCCCAATATATGGATAATTCATGCGTTGCCGTAATAGAAGGCGGTAAAGATGAAGCGACGGCGCTACTTGCCTGCAAATGGGACCATATTTTTTACACCGGCGGTGAAGTGGTGGGCAAAATTGTCATGAGCGCCGCGGCCAAACATTTAACGCCAGTAACCCTTGAGCTTGGCGGTAAGAGTCCCTGCTTTGTTGATAAAAACACAAACCTTGCTGTTACCGCGCGCCGTTTAGTGTGGGGTAAATGGATGAATGCGGGCCAAACTTGTATTGCGCCTGACTATGTCATTGTTGAAAAGGGCTTTGAGCAAAAGCTTATTGATGCGGTTAAAAAAGAGCTGAAAAAGCAATACGGCAAAGCACCTTTATCGTCACGAGATTACGGCAATATCGTTAATCATCGTCACTTAAAGCGTCTTGAAAGTTACCTTGAAAACGTCAATGTGGTGTATGGCGGCGAGCTAGATGAATCTCGTCCAGCAATGGCGCCTACCCTTGTACTGGAGCCATCACTAGATAGCCCGCTAATGAAAGAAGAGATCTTCGGCCCTATCCTACCTATTATCACTGTCGACAACATGGAGGCGGGCATTAAGTTTGTGAACAGCAGGCCTAAGCCACTCGCACTTTATGCATTTAGTGATAAGGACGATGTGCTTGATAATATTATCAGCAAAACAAGTTCAGGTAGTGTGTGTACTAACGACACTATGCTGTTTATGACTAACCCTGAGTTACCGTTTGGTGGCGTAGGAAATAGTGGCATGGGTAACTATCATGGCCAAGCAGGTTTTGATACATTCAGCCATATTAAAACGGTAATGAAACGTTCATTCGCCCTCGACGTGTTCTTTCGTTATGCGCCGTTTTCTAAGTTTAAGCTGTCGTTGCTTAAGAAGTTTTTATAACAGGAGTTTTCATGGTTCAACCTTTTCATCTTGCTATACCGGTCACTCATTTAATTGATGCTGAAGCGTTCTACGGTGAGTTGTTGGGTTGTAAAAAGGGCCGCAGTGACACCCAGTGGATAGATTGGAACTTCTTCGGTCATCAATTAGTGACCCATTGTGTAGAGGCCATGCCATCGCCGCCTTCGTATAATGGGGTAGATGACCATGCCGTGCCAGTGCCGCACTTTGGTGTTGTGCTAACCATGGACGACTGGCAAGCGCTAGCAAGTAAGCTAGAGGCTTCAAATACTGAGTTTGTTATCGCACCTTATATTCGCTTTAAAGGAAAACCGGGCGAACAAGCCACCATGTTTTTCAAAGACCCCTTCGGCAACGCGCTAGAGTTCAAAGCGTTCGCAGATATTTCTCAGCTTTTCGCTTCGTAATAATGGGGGGCAGTTGCTCTTTGCTGAACATCAAAGAGCGGCTGATGCTGGGCTAACGCCTCTTCTTTTTCGGTTTAAAGTGCTGATATAACAGCGCAATTCCTGTGAGGGTAAATAGGAAGGCACTGCCAGAGAAAGCAACAAGCCAAGGCGTGTTAAAG
>JAXHTT010000215.1:0-4823 GCA_034190055.1 Pseudomonadota bacterium
CACATCACTGGAAAAACTGCTGAGTTGCTTCTCAAACAAGGCGTCAGTGTCTGCGGCTAAGAGTAGATGCGATCCGCCCTGTAAATCTAAGCCTAAAGAAAGAGTGCTAGAGGTATACCATGTGGGTAACTGCTGTTTAACTGATTGTGGCAATATGTTGGGCGCAGCGCTCAGTAAACCGAGCATAACGATGAGCACATACACAAAGCCACGAAATGAAAATCGTGCCATTTTAAATCCTGAATAATTAAGTTTTAAAACGCTTGAACGAGAAACAAAGAAGCTTTGCTTTCACGTTAGCGCGTGTAAACGTGTTAACTCAGGATGGAAGGTGGACCTCGAGGGCTCGCTTTTACCCACGTTTTATCAGTAAAGAAAGGGCCTGCTGATGGCACCTTGGTGGATGACGTTTTGTAAAAGGCAAAGTTTAGCGATGCCGATATTAAACCTGGCGGCTCTGCGTCGGTAAGCTTTTCGCCTTTATCATCGGTTAGTTTGGTTGTGCTAAACCTAAGAGAATAGCTTTGCGTGCTGTGAACAAACTTGGCCAGCGGAGAATGCGACGTAACTTCAGCATTATTCGCTACATCAGGTGTCTGAAAACCCGTACTAACAATTAGATACGACAATACCCACGCCACAAGAAACGGCGTAAATGAAGAAGGGCTATAGCGTTTTATAAAAGCGTGCACGATATTTAGGCTGGTTTTATTGATAATACGATTTCAGTCAAGCGAGTGAGATGGGGGCGGACAGATTATTTTCAACGCTAGTATGCACGAGTCTTAAAAATGAAAAAGCGCCGTTAAAGGCGCTCTTTTACATTTTATACTAAAAAAACAGCTAGCTGTTCTATAACGGGGTTAAACCACTGCAATCACGTCATCTTTTGGCAAGCGGGCCTTAGGTAGGCCGTGGTTCCAGTCTTGCTCGATATCAGGGTAGCCCATAGCCAGCGCCACTTCACAAATGTGACCGTCTAATTCGTCTTTGAATAGTTCACCAAGCAAATCAGGATCCACACCTTCCATCGGTGTAGAGGCAATACCCAAACGAGCCAACGTGTGCAATGCATTTCCAAGTGCAAGATAAACCTGCGCTTTAGTCCATGCTGCGTTGTTACCATTTTCATCTGTGTTCGCTTCAGCGAAGGCATAAGCGCCCATAAAGTTTTCACGCATGTCTTCGGGTAAATGACCTGAAGATACTTCCGCATCGACACGCTTTATAAATTTCTCTTTCGTAAATTTAGGGTCATAGGCAAACAGAATGGTATGCGATGCTTCTTTAGCGTGATGCTGATTGAACTGATGCTTGTTGGCAAAGCTATCGTGTAAACGCTGCTTGGCTTCATCACTTTCAACAACCACAAATTTCCATGGCTGAGAGTTGATTGAAGACGCTGATAGTCTCAACGCCTCAAGAATTGTCGCGAGATCATCAGCTGAAATGCGTTTGTTAGCATTGTACTTCTTAACTGTATAACGCTTGTTTAAATCTTCGATAATTGGATGAGACACAACTAACTCCTCAATATATAAATGGGAAAAATCTAAAAGTTGTGCGTATGGTATTGATTCACCTTTTCAATGATAAGCCCTCTAATAGCTGAATCAGTTTCAAAATATTTTTGAAACTGTGATTAGTCCTTACTAGTTAGGGCTTATTTCTGCTTATTTTCCAAACACACAAAAATTAGAAATACCTAATATTAATCAATAACTAAGCGACAAGGTGATAATCCGTAAGAATGATTGAATAGGTTAGTGAGGTAGTCTATCTTTTACGAAGAAATGCGATATTTCACTAGCTCATTACTCTTGGTCTAACCTCAAAAGCTTCAACAAACCTTTTTGAAATATGGATATTGAATAATATTTTGGAGAACCACACTCAATCTCATGATTTAACACAAGGTCAACAAGAAATGGTCGCCGTGCGGATTCGCAGGCGCTATAGACTCTGTCAGGTTTTAACCTTTATTGGGGTACTGTTTCTTTTGGCTTTAGGCAGTATAAATCTAATGGGTAATACGGTCTTTCTGGGCGTTCTACTGATAAGTAATGCTATCGTCGGTTTGATTAACCTGTACGTCCTAAAACGCTCGGGTAATGTGGATCGCGCTGCCACTGTGCTTAGCAGTATTCTGTGTTTTCTTTCGATATCATTGCTTATGACTGGCGGAAAAGACAATACGGGTATGCTGTGGATTTACCCAATTATGGCTATCAACCTTTTTATTAATCGCTTTTGGCCTGCGGTTGTCATCTTTTCCTTTTTCACTATTGCTAGCCTGCTTTTGCTATTCACGCCGCTGTCTTTTTTACTAACGACAAGCTACTCGTTAGTCGAGGCAATACGTTTTGTTCTTACCATGCTGGCACTGAACGTTATTTGCTTAGCTGCGCTCTATTCAGAAGAACAGGCCTATCGCACCATCATTCAACTTCATGCTGACGATGTCCGCCAAATGGCGTTTTTCGATACATTGACAGGCCTCCCTAATCGCTGGAATTTTAAAAACAATCTACAGCGTTTGATCAGTCGTGCTAAAAAAGACAAGAATCTCATAGGGCTACTTTATATCGACCTTGATAATTTTAAACAGGTGAATGACCAGTTTGGTCATGAGGCTGGAGACCGCTTACTACTCGAATTTAGTGAACGGCTATGGGAAGTCATTCGACCTAGCGACCAATTATTTAAGCCAAATAAAGATAGTCTGGCCAGGCTAGCGGGGGACGAATTCGTCGTAATTTTACCTGATATGAAAAAACCGCAAGATGCCAGCAAAGCCGCAGAACGCATTTTACGTGTGTTTGACAATGGGTTTGATGTTGACGGCGTTTCTCATAACGTATACGCCAGTATAGGAATAGCGGTTTACCCTGATGATGCAGTCGAACCAGCAACATTGCTGCAACATGCTGATGCGGCGATGTATGATGCGAAAAATAACGGTCGTAACTGCTATAGGTTTTTCACTAAGGATATAGCAATGGCGTTGCAGCAACGCCAAAAAATAGAAAAAGGGCTGAGAATTGCTCTCAGTGAAAGTCAATTTTCACTAGCATACATGCCAATATTTGATTGCAAAGATAACGCTATTGTCGCAGTGGAAGCGTTGCTTAGGTGCCAAAGCGAAGAATTAAAGGGTATTGGACCTGACGACTTTATACCCGTTGCAGAATCTACCGGTCTTATTAAAGAAATAGATTTGTGGGTCATTGATAACGCGTTAAATGCGCTAACGCAATTACAAAGCTCTTGCGCCTTCGAAGGGAAGATGTGTATTAATGTATCTGGCGTAGAACTCAATAACGAAAATTTCCCTTCTCAAGTTAAAGCGCTTTTGTTGAACAACAATGTTTCACCTGAACGCGTTGAATTAGAGATAACAGAAACAGCGTTTGTTGCTGGTGACATGACCTGCCTAGAAACGCTTAAAGCATTAAACGAGCTAGGCATTTCTTTAGCGCTTGATGACTTTGGAACAGGCTATACAGCTTTCAGCCAGCTAATTCACTACCCCGCCAATTGCTTGAAGATAGATCGCTCCTTCGTTAACGATCTTTTCTCTGCTTCTAAGTCGCGTAGTAAAATGGTCATGATTATTCAAAATCTTGCCAAACTGTACGGTCTTCGCGTAATCGCGGAAGGTGTAGAGACAGAAGCACAGCTCGCTTACTTAAAGAGTCTTGGGTGCGATTGGGCGCAAGGTTATTATCTTTCTCGTCCATTGCCGTGGCATGAATTGCTAAATCAGCTTACTGTAAACGTAAAAGAACGCAAATAACGCTATGATAGTCCAATTCTACCACCGCAATAACACTATTAGGCTCAATAAATGATAAAGCGCTTGTTACTTCCCTTACTTTTTTTATCGCCGTTAGTAAACGCGGATAGCGGCTCTCGCTTAATAGCCTCGGGCGGAATTACCGGCTTTGAAGGTACCGCAGGTGGCGGCATAACTCCCTGGGCATTTATTGGCGGCTACACAAGTAAAGAAGAAATTAGCTATTCTGCCAATGTTCAATACTTAAGCCTTAACGATTACTCGCTCACTACTGCTGGTGCTGGCATAAGTCTTTTTGACCGCGTGGAAATTAGCATACAGCGCCAGCGCTTAGATATTTCAGCCGGGTTAACCAGCAATGTTTTTGCACTACTTACAGAAGGCGCGGTGACCAACGCCAACAGTACAACTATCGAGCAAGGTATTGTGGGGGCAAAGGTTAAATTGTTCGGTGATGGCGTTTTTACCCAAAACTCATGGGCCCCGCAAATCGCTCTAGGCGCCCAGTATAAGAAAAATAGAGATGTTGATAGTTCGCTTTCATTGCCAGATGGCACTGTTCCACTTCCTGAGGTAGGGGTACCTTTACTGTTAGGTGCGAAGGACGACAGCGGTACTGACATCTACCTTTCAGCGACTAAATTATGGTTGGGCACACCGTCAGGCTATAATTTGCTTACTAATTTAACCGCCAGATACACTAAGGCGAATGTGTTTGGCTTACTTGGATTTGGTTCCGAAAACAACGATAGCGCAAAGCTCGAATGGGAGGGCTCTGTAGCGGTATTAATTAGCCCTACCACAGCAATTGGCACAGAGTTTAGAACGCAAACTAATCGGTTAGGTGGGCTAGCCGAAGAGGACACGGTTATTGATGCTTTTATTGCTTACTTTCCAAATAAGTCTATTTCAATTACTGCTGCCTATGTAGATTTGGGTAATTTACCGCTGCAAGAGAGCTCAAGTGGCTTCTACCTAACGGTAAATGGCAATTTTTAATGGGGAGTTACCACATATGAAATTGTTG
>JAXHTT010000216.1:0-4735 GCA_034190055.1 Pseudomonadota bacterium
CTTTATATTTGTAAGCAAGCTCTAACCCTTCAATGCTGCGTTTTAATGTACGCTTTTTAACTCGCATAACGCGCTTTTTCGTTGCGTAGTATTCACTCATCCGTTGCATGAGCAGGTCGTACTCTTCTTGAATAGTGTGCATCATTTCTTCCGCATTCGGCAGTAACGATACTTTTTCACTTGCCCTTTGAAGCTGCATGGCCGCCAAGGCTTTTTCGATGCGCTCTTCAGGTACTTTGCGAAGATTCGACGTTAAACCTACATAAGAGAGCCCTTTTATTAGCCATTTAGTAGGATCAAACTGATACCAACGAATGCCATTGCGGTAGTCGTACTCAAATATGTGATGATAGTTGTGATAACCCTCACCAAAAGTGAAGAATGCTAAAACGCCATTATCACGTGCGGTATTCTTATCAGTGTAAGGCTGACTACCCCAGAAGTGAGCAAGTGAGTTAATAAAGAAGGTTACGTGGTGAACTAGCACCAAGCGCAATACACCAGCTACTAATATCATGCCCATGACGTCGCCGTTCAGGTAACCCAAAAGACCAGTAATACCAAAGTTAGCAGCAAGTACGATAGGCAAGTAGTATTTGTGCTGCCACATTACAACGCTATCTTTTTGTAGATCTTTACAGTTGCTGTAATCATCGTAACGCTTAGCTTGATACTCGCGTAACATCCAGCCGATGTGCGCAAACCAAAGCCCTTTCTTTGCAGAGTAGGGGTCTTTGTCGTTGTCATCTACATGGCGATGGTGAACGCGATGATCTGACGACCAGTGCAAAATACTATTTTGCAGGGCCATCGCCCCACCAATCGCTAATACGACACGAACTACAATATTGGCATCGTAAGTTTTATGTGACCACAAGCGATGATACCCAGCAGTTATCGACATACCGGTGAAATAGAATAGGAATATGGCGGTACCGATTTCTGCCCAATCGATACCCTGATATGCCACCCAAAGCGGCACACCTATAAATGCAATTGCGCCCGATATTATAAATACCAGCACATTCGTTAGGATAAGAGGAGGTTTTTTCATTTTATACAACTTGGCTTACAACTGTTCGCTAATTTATCTTTTTACAAGGCTTCAGGCAAGCAAAACTCAGATAAGTTCTGCTAACATGTGTAAAGTTTAATTATAGCCGAGGGTGGCTAAAACGTAGGTAAAACGTGAGAATTAATGCTTAACCCTTGTTTATAAAAGAGATGATTTTGTTTCCCTTTCCCCATCAGTGCGTGTTGCGATAAACTACGCGTGCTAGTCTTTGATGTATGAGGTTCGATTGCGTTAATGGTTATTCAGATGACGTTAAAAGTAGACTCTAAAGTTAAAAAATCATCAGACCATTAAAAGTTAATGAACACAGGGTGCGAACGTGAGCCGACAAGAACAGAAATTAAAAACCCGCCAAAATATCATCCATGCTGCGTTTTCACTGCTAGACGAAAACCGCAGTTTATCGGCAATAAGTTTGCGTGAAGTTGCCCGAGAAGCTGGCATAGCTCCTACTTCTTTTTATCGCCACTTTAAAGATATGGACGAGTTGGGTTTAACGCTAGTGGATGAAGCGGGTTTAGCGCTTCGTCAGCTTATGCGTCAAGCTAGAAGGCGGATTGCCTCAGGCGGTGGCGTCATCCATACCTCCGTTGAAACCTTCATGGAATTCATCGCGGCCAACACAAACGTATTTCGTTTATTACTGCGAGAGCATACCGGTACGTCGTCTGCTTACCGACTAGCAGTGTTCAGAGAAATTCAACATTTCATCGACGAACTTACTGACTACATTATCGAACAGCAAGGCGTGGAATACGCCTGTGCCCAGTTACAAGCCGATGCCATGGTAAGACTGGTATTTAGTGCCGGGGCTGAAGCATTAGAAGCAGATGATAAGCTTAGAAGTGAAATAGGCGAAAGAGTGAAAGCGCAACTTCGCTTTGTTCAAGTGGGCGCTACGCAAAAAGCCTAGCGCGGAAAAGAATTTACAGTATAAAGTGTTCTTCCAAATTATAAATCAGTGTGAGCTTTTTCCTTACTTACACGCAAATTAGCTTTTGCGTGTAAGTAGAACCCCAGCCTCAATGTGATGAGTGTATGGGAATTGATCGAAAAGCGCAGACTGCGCCACTTTATGAGTTTCGCTCAAAAGCTCAAGGTTCTGCGCCAAAGTTTCGGGGTTACATGAGATATATACAATATTATCGTAATCCTGAATCATTCTAAGTGAATCTTCATCTAATCCAGCTCTTGGAGGGTCGACCAATACAGTGGTGAAATTGTAAGTACTTAAATCTATGCCTTCTAAGCGACTAAACGTGCGCTCACCTTTCATAGCTTGAGTGAATTCTTCAGCGGCGAGTCTTACGATCTTCACATTATTAAGTTGATTTTGCTCAATGTTAAACTGAGCAGCCTGCACCGAAGGTTTAGCTATTTCTGTACCTACGACATTATCAAAGTGAAGTGCTAACGGAAGTGAAAAGTTACCGGCACCGCAATACATTTCCAGTAAATCGCCTGAGAGTGGTTTGACACAATCTAAGGCCCATTCAATCATTTTACAGTTCACTTCAGCATTGGGCTGAGTAAAACTGTTTTCTATATGCTTGAAAACGAATTCTCTACCGTTTACTGGTAAACGCTCAATCACAAAATCGTTGTCGATAATAAGCTTTTGCTTTCTAGCGCGACCAATGATGTTTACTTTGGGAAAGTGAGTCTCAAGTGTTGCTTTTAATTCTTTTGCAGCCACTTGCCATTCTTCATCTAATTGGCGATGGTACAAAAGGCTAATGACAAGCTCGCCAGACAGTGCAGAGAGATAATCGATTTGAAATAACTTTTTTCTTAGAGTTTCGTTTGGTCTTACTTCTTCAAGCAAAAGTGACATAGCATCGTTTATTGCTTTACAAGCCGGAGGGAAGCTATCTACACGATATTTTTCTTTCGTTTCCTGATTAAACATTATGTGAAATAAGTCATCGCCTTCATGCCATACTCTAAACTCTGCACGCATACGATAGTGCGTTGGCTGCGAGGGGAATACAGAAAGCTCTGGTGCATTGAATGGAGAAAGCAACGCGGTGAGACGATTTACTTTTTCGTCCAACTGATCTTGATAGCGTTGTTGTTCATTGGTGGTCATAAAATTCTCCATTCATTATTAAGGTCGCGAATTGTAGTCCCTTAAAAAATAACTGCAACAAGCGCTCCCGACTTCTTCATTATTAGTATGCATGATTGCCTAAATAGCTTTTAGAAAAAAATGCTGTATTAAAATTAAACAATATTGATTCTTTGCCGATAATAAGAATGAGGATAGTGAGGATCAAATTATGAACGTGGGTCAAATTAAAGCTTTTATGGGAGACCAAAAGGTTGATCAGAAAGCGGATCAAAAGGCAACGGTTCACCCGAATGAAGCGCTTAAAAAGCAGCTGCAGCAAGACGGATTGCAGCAAGCCGCTGAGTTCTCGAAGCAACAAGCGGCTTCAGTATCTGTTTCAAGTAGCCAGACGAGTATCGGCTTGCGCGTGGTAAGTAGCAATATTAATCAAGCGTTGGAAATAGATGGGCAAAAACCACAAGAAACGAAAGAGAAAAATCTTGAAGAAAAGTCGAGCGGTTTATTCGATTTTGAAAAAGTAGCGCGAAATGTACTTAAGTTCGTGGGCAGCGTTATTCGCGGCGCAGCCGATGGAGGTGCCAGCGACGAAAAGCTGACCGGGCTATTTAGCCAAGCAAGAGAAGGAGTAAGCCGCGGCTTCGCAATGGCTGAAAAAGATCTCGCTGGGTTTATGAATGAAGAGATTGAGCAAGGTATAACGAAAAGCCGGGATCTTATTGATACGGGTATTAATGATCTAGAAACCGATATCTTCGGTCGCCAACAGCCTAATGCTGTTCAACTTTCATCCTTAGAAGCTTTAACTGCATCGGACGAAAAAAGCGGTAGTTTGGTAATTCGTACTAAAGATGGTGATGAGGTGAGCTTTAGTTTTGAAAGCCTGCGATCTTTCCAGGCTTCTCAGAAACTCAATTTTCAAGCTCAGGCATCTCAAGATCTATCTGGCGGAAATGGTGAACTAAATGAAAATGGTTTTTCGGCGAGCTATTCTCAACAAACGTCTTATCAATATTATGAAAGAAGCGGCATAAGCTTTTCATTGAAAGGAGAACTTGATGAAGATGAGTTGGAATCGATAGCTGATTTAGTTGGGCAAGTGCAAGATCTAGCTGATACCTTCTATAGTGGTGATATCGACAAGGCATTTGAAGAAGCCCTAAGTTTAGGCTTTGATGATAAAGAGTTGGTTGGTTACGCACTACAACTAAATAGAACAACACAAACAGAAGTGCTAAAGACATATGAAAATATTCAGCACTATAACGAAGATAAAAGTGACAACGCGAAATTTGGCAATGTGGTTAGCCCCATCTCTCAATATCTTGAGAAGATGATGGACACTTTTGCTAATGCAGAAAGTACACTAGAAAGTAGTGAAGACTATAATACTTTAATAGCTGGCATTATAAACGAGATGGAAGATGTTCAAGTTCCTGACCTTATATCAGCTATAAATAGATTTCGTTCGTTTAACCAAACCTTATTAGAGGGCCTTCCTCAATCGGCTGAAACCAGCGAGAGCTAATGCTTATGACAATAAAAAGCCCGGAAGCGAGAGCTTACCGGGCTTTTTTACATAACTAAAAACT
>JAXHTT010000217.1:0-4692 GCA_034190055.1 Pseudomonadota bacterium
AAACCGTTGTGCTTGATATTCGTTCAGAGCAGATAGACCTTTTCAGACGCTTTGGCAATAAAGCGTACTTTGGCGATGCATCTAAACCTGACATATTGCATACGGCAGGGGCGCACGAAGCGTCTTTATTGGTTATCGCCATTGACGACAGAGAAACCGCAGCAGAGATGGTGAAATATGCTAAGCACGCCTTTCCCAATGTAAAAGTGCTTGCCCGTGCCTTTGACCGTGGTCATGGCTACCGCTTGCGCCAGCTGGGCGCAGATTTTGTGGTTTCAGAAACCTATCATAGTGCATTGGAAATGGGAGCAGAGGCATTACGCTCACTCAATATTCACCCTTTCCAAGTTGAGCGACAAAAAATGGCCTACAAAAATATTGAGTCTCAACAAAACGATGTGCTGTATCACGCATGGGCAGATGACGCGAGTGGCGAGCGGGTAGACAACAATTACCTAAAACTGTTCAGCGAACTAGAGTCGCTTATTGAAGATGCCTTGAAAGCCGATTTACACGACAGACATTCGAAGATGCGTGGCTGGACTCCGCCGCCTAAAGGATATGCTGAGAAACTTGCGCCCGATGAAAAACCAGATAAAGCAAAGAAGTAACTAGCGTGTAGCTTAGCGGTATTTCTGTTGCGTATTGGTACTACGGGTCTAAGATTTTGATTTGAACTCGCTGGTTAACGCATGAGCCGGCGAGCAAAAATTCTGATCGAAAACGAAAAATAACGCTATAACGTTTAAGTACATTGAAGTAAGCGTATATAAGATTTCTATACCATCCGTTTTAAAAATGGTGATAGGCGCGTAATACAAAATTACCCATTGCCAGAATGGGAACCAAAAAGGGTTTATTTAAATGGAGAGTTACCATGTTGTCTAAAAAAAGTCTCTTTAACAGTGTAGCCATGCGCGCTGTGGTTGCATTTACCGCACTTGCTGGACTAAGTGCGTGTGAAGACGCCCCTACTCCACCTAAAGCTGTATCTTCAACACCGGTAACGCTTTATGAAGTTCAGCATTCAGACGAAACCATTGCTAAATTCCCAGGGCAAGTGGAAGCGGCTGAGTTTTCAAACCTTTCGTTTCGTATAGGCGGTAAGCTTCAAGAACTTAACGTGAAAGCGGGCGAGGAAGTGAAAGAAAATCAGCTTATCGCAAGGCTTGACGACCGAGACGCTAAAGCACAACTCGCCACCGCTCAGTCTCAGTTTGATGTATCCTCTGCTATGTTTGAGCGTATGGAGGCTTCGGTTGAAAAAGGCGCGGTAAGTCGATCTACTTTTGATGAAGCTAAAGCTAACTTTTTAGCGGCTAAAGCCAGTTTGACCAACGCACAGGACCAGCTCAGTTATACAGAGCTTCGTGCACCTTTTGCAGGGCTCATTGCCTCTGTGCCCGTTGAAAACTACCAAGTTATTGTGCCTCAGCAAACCATCGCCGAGCTTCACTTGCCTGGGGCAATTGACGTAACGTTTCAGTTGCCAGAGCAAAAAATGCGCATGATTGATCGCTCTCGAGCCCGTGAAAACCGCACATCAGAAATAGCCTGGGTGACTTTCTCCGGTTTGCCAGAGAGACGGTATGCGGCCATGTACAAAGACCACGAAAGCACCACGCGCCAAGGCGAACTTAGCTACGAGGTTACGATTACGCTGCCTGAGCCTGAAGACATTAATGTACTTTCAGGTATGAGCGCGACCGTATTACTTGATATGTCGAAACTTATTGAGTCTGACACGAAACTTTGGTTAGTCCCTTTTGGTGCAGTGGTTACAGACAACGCAGAGCCAGAAAAAGCAATAGTTTGGCGCTTCAAGCCTGATAGTGACGGTGCTAAAAAAGGCACAGTCGAAGCGGTAGACGTGGTGATCACACGCGGCATTTCTAATGGTTTACTTGTAGAGGGGCCGCTACAGGACGATGATAAAATTGTGGCTGCCGGTGCCCATTTAGTTAAAGAAGGCCAAGCGGTTACTGAGTGGACGAAAGAAGGAGGCCTGTAAATCATGGTCGAGTATTTTTTTCGTCAGAAAGTCATAAGCTGGATGGTCGCCATTATTTTAGGTGTTGGCGGCATAGTGACCTTTCTTGGCTTAGGCCAGCTAGAATTCCCTGAATTCACTATCAGAAACGCCCTTGTCATAACTCAATACCCTGGCGCAACGCCTGAACAAGTGGAAGAAGAGGTCACGCTGCAGCTTGAAAAAGCTATTCAGCGTATACCTAATGTAAAGCGCGTAAGCTCAGTAAACATGCTGGGACTTTCGCAGATTACGGTTGAGCTTAAGAGCAGCGTTCAGGCTAAAGACCTAGAACAATACTGGGACAACTTGCGACGTAAAGTTGGCGATGCACAGGCATCGCTGCCACCCGGCACCAGCACCTCTATTGTCAACGATGACTTTGGTGACGTATTTGGGCTGCTGCTTACTCTTAAAAGTGAAGACTACTCCCTTAAGCAAATGGAAGACTTTGCTGATTTAATGCAGCGCGAGATTCAGCTTGTTGAGGGTGTTAAAAAGGTCTCTATTGCCGGTACGGTAAGCGAGCAAATTATTGTGTCTTTAGATCACGATAAAATGAAAACCCTTAATGTTTCTGCAGAATCCATTGCCGGTCTGTTAACTGCGCAAAACGTGGTAGGCAACGCAGGTTCAATTAAAGTTCAAGGCAAACGTTTGTCCATTCAGCCTACTGGCGAATTTGATAACTTAGAAGCGTTAGGTCAGGTGGTGATTGGTTCACCGGCTAGCGGCCTTATTCGTTTAACGGATATTGCCACTATTGAGCGCAAGCTTAACGACACCCCGTCAATTCTTTACCACAGTTCTGGCACTCCTGCTCTGTCTATTGGCGTGTCGTTCGCGTCGGCAGTGAATGTAGTTGATGTGGGCAAGCGACTTGATAGCAAAATTTCTGAGCTTGAACAGCGTATGCCACTTGGTATGAGCCTGAATACGGTTTACAACCAGCCTACGGTGGTCGACGATTCTGTAACTGGCTTTCTTATAAACCTTGTTGAAGCCGTGGCTATCGTTATTTTCGTTTTGCTTCTTTTTATGGGCTGGCGAAGTGGCGTGCTGATGGGGCTCATTCTTGTGCTTACCATTCTCGGCACCTTTATTTTAATGTCGGTGAAAGGCATTGAGCTGCAAAAAATCTCTCTAGGCGCGCTCATTATTGCCCTTGGTATGCTAGTCGACAACGCCATAGTGGTAACCGAAGGTATGCTAATTGGCGTTAGAAAAGGGCAAACCAAACTTCAGGCAGCAAAAGACGTAGTATCGCAAAACGGTTTACCCCTTCTTGGCGCTACCGTGATTGCCATTACTGCCTTTGCACCCATTGGACTTTCTCCTGATGCCACTGGTGAATTCGTTGGCTCCCTCTTCTGGGTACTGTGCTTCTCGCTGTTTTTAAGCTGGATCACCGCGCTCACCATAACACCTTTCTTCTTCGATCTTTTATTTAAAACTGAAAAAGAACGCGGCAATAGTGATGACGATGACGACCCATACAAAGGCATTATTTTTACGGTTTACAAACGTGTGCTTACCGCAGCTATCAATCACAGGTACATTACGATAGTTCTGGTACTTGTTGCACTGGTTGGCAGCATGGCGTCAGGTAAATACGTTAAGAATGCATTTTTCCCAGATTCATCCACACCGCTGTTTTTTGTCGATTTGTGGCTGCCTGAGGGGAGCGACATCTTAACTACAGAGCAATCTATACGACGCTTAGAGAGCAAGGTGTTAAGCATGGAAGATATCGCCAACGTAACCAGTGTTATTGGCGGTGGTGCACAGCGCTTAACACTTACCTACGCGCCAGAAGACAGGTACGCCAGTTATGGCCAGCTTATTGTTGAAACTAATACCGTTGAGTCTCGTGATGCTCGTATGAGAGAGATTATCGAGCTAGTACGGGAAGACTTCCCTAATGTGCAGTATAAAGTAAAAGCCCTGCAAGTAGGCCCTTCTGCAAAAGCGGCAATTGAAGCACGAATTTACGGGCCAGATCCTGAAGTTTTGCGAGAAATAAGCAGCGACATTGAAGCCATATTTCAAGCAGAGAAAACTATGGATAGCGTGCGTCTGTCGTGGAGCAACAAAGTGCCTTTTGTTGAGCCCGTGTTTTTGGAAGAACAAGCAAGGCGCATTGGCGTAACCCGAGATGCCGTTCACACTGCGTTTCTGCTTAACAACGAGGGGGAAACTGTTGGCCTTTACCGCGAGGGGAGCGATTTAATTCCTATCGTTATGCGCAACGACCCAAACCAGCGTTATGACATAGATAACCTTGCCTCACTTAATGTATGGAGCCAAGAACAAGGTAAATATATAAGCATGGCAGACGTTATTAGCAATGTGGACGTATCCCTTGATAACCCTATCATCAAACGCCGTAATCGGGTGCGTATGCTGGCTGTTTATGCCGAACCTCTGCCCTTATCCGGTGAAACGGCTGCAAGTGTACAAGCGAAAGTTCGACCTCTTGTAGAAGAGCTTAAATTACCTGATGGCTACCGCATCGAATGGGGCGGTGAATACGAAACTTCAACAGATGCGCAAAGCGCACTATTCGCGAGTATGCCCATTGGTATTTTAGGCATGTTTATTATTACCGTATTGCTGTTTGGTAAGCTACGCCAAGCGTTAGCCATATGGGGCGTTATACCGCT
>JAXHTT010000218.1:0-4627 GCA_034190055.1 Pseudomonadota bacterium
CCATATAAGTCGTTTATGGTTCTAAACCCAATAACGGTTATCGCTACAACTTGAACGGCTCGCCCTTGGCTAAGCTCAGACTCAAAATAAGTTTCAACATAGTTACGATTAAAAAGCCCAGTTAACACATCGTGCTCTGCTTGGTAGCGTATGTGCTTTTCACGGCTTTTAATACTCGCTTGCATGCTGTCGACTGCATTAGCAAGCTCAGTTATTTCTTTCAGTTTAGCAGGTGCTTCAAGAGTTGCCCCATAGCTTCCTGATGCCACCTTGTTTATTGCTTTTACCAATTTAGATACAGGCTCACTCACATTTCTTGCCAATAACAGAGAAAGACCCATGGCGATGAGAATTGCTAATAGGCAAAAAGCCAATATGGTTAATTGAATACGCGTGAATGCGTTGAAATAAGAGGTTGTATCTACAGCTAATGTAATGGCAACAGGCAAATTCTGCTCAGACCCGATACTGACTTGGCGAGCAAAATAAGTTAATTCGTTTTTGAAGGTTACGTCTACCCAAGATGGATCTTGTTCAGACGATATTATTCTTTGCGCTTCGGTCTTATCTAATGTTGCTTTTATTACCTCGCCTGTACCTATCTCAGAAATTATGATTTCTGCATCGACAAGTTGCTTAAACTGCTCAAGTAGCGCGGTGTCAAATTCTACACCAATCAACATGTAATATCGAAGGGTAGGAATTTCTACACGAAGTAGGTTCAGCTGAACTAAATTATTATTTACAACGAAAAAGCCGCTGTCTCGCCCTTGTGCGACAAGCGACAAACTGCTTTCTACATCCTGACCAACTTCGAATAAGTCTGTGTGGGTTGCAACAATCTTATGGTCCAGGCTCACTAAGGCGATAATTTGTGTATTGAGGCGATCAGCATAACTCGTAAATGCAGCTTCAATAGATGGAATATTCTCGGTTCCAACGGCACGTCTGAAATCAAAGGAACGAGATAGGACCTTGGAAACACTTTTAATGACAGCTTGCCTGTCGGCAACGACTTTATCAAAAACTTTTTCAGCTAAAAGAATATCGTGATCAATATTTTGGACAACAAGAGTGTTCGCGGAACGCCAAACAGCGCCAATAATCAGAAGTGATGCTATTACAATCCCTATTAACAAGGTTTGGAATAAAGTCTGACTTAGTGTCTTTTGCACTATAGTGCCCCGTAAAGATCGTTATAATTTTAAAGCAGTCGAAATAAGTGTCGAAGTTAAGAATAGCTGATTAACAATAATAGGGACAGGTATAACATTCTGTAAATTTTAGATTTTAACGCTTTGTTACAAATACTCTTCACTCGACACATATTCGCTAAGCCTTAGTTAGCAAGACAGGTAGGCTACGGAAAAAAAAAGCCAGCATAGCGCTGGCTTTTAATAGTAGTTGGTGCGGAAAGCGGGACTTGAACCCGCACGAGCTATGCTCACCACCCCCTCAAGATGGCGTGTCTACCAATTCCACCACTTCCGCGAAACTTTTTATATCCTTAGTTTGAACCTTCAGCGTCATCAGCTACAGGAACATCAGTACCATCTGCTACCGGCACATCAGATGAACCTACTTCACCAGCTGGCACGTCACCTTGTGCTGCATCTTCAATAACTGGAACATCTTGGTCAGCCGGAAGCTGTACTGGCTCTTCAACAGCCGCTGGAACTTCTAGGTTGTTCCACTCGTCTTCAGCACTTTCACGATTTGCAGTCATTGCGCCTAAGCTGAGGCTAATAAAGAAAAACAGACCAGCTAAAATACCGGTGGTACGCGTCATAAAGTTACCTGAACCCGATGAACCAAATACTGTATTTGAACCACCTGAGCCAAATGAAGCGCCCATATCTGCACCTTTACCCTGTTGGATCAAAACGAAACCAATAAGTAAAAGCGCTACAATTAGGTATGCTACTAATAGCACTTCGTAAATCATAAATACCTCGTCAGTTTGCCGCTTGGCAAATTGAAATAAAATCTTCAGCCTTTAAACTGGCACCGCCAATTAAACCACCATCTACGTCTTTCTGCGCAAATAAGGTGCTGGCATTATCTGGCTTAACACTACCACCGTATAAGATACGTAGGCCCTGCGCCAGCTCAGTGTCTACCTTACTAAAGTAGCCACGGATAAATTCGTGAACGTCTTGTGCTTGCTCTGGGCTTGCAGTTTTACCTGTACCTATTGCCCAAATTGGCTCGTACGCTATAACCGTATTGCTTAGTTCGTCTACAGACATCGCATTAACAAGTGCGTCTAGTTGTTCACCGACAAACGACTCTACGTTATCAGCATTTCTCACATCTAGGGGTTCACCTACGCAAATGATAGGAACTATACCAGATGCGACACACTGCTTAGCCTTTAGCGCTACAAGCTCACTCGACTCGCCTTGATCTTCGCGTCTTTCAGAATGTCCAACAATTGCATAACCGCAACCTGCTTCTTTAAGCATTTGGACTGATAGCTCACCTGTGTGAGCGCCATTCTCTAAATGACTTACGTTTTGAGTGCCGATAGCAAATGAACGAGTTTCAAATGCATGTAAAAGTAAAGAAGGAGCACAAATTACGATTTCCGACTTAGCTTTCACATCAGCGAGTTTCTGATTAAATTCGGCAACTAATGCCAAATTTCCATTCATTTTCCAATTGCCAGCCACGAATGGCTTTCTTACATTTTCACTCACAACGCAGACCTTAGCCCTGTCTTTAAAGCGGGCGTGATATTAACTATTTAATTGAAAAGATACAAGCACAAAAAGCAAAATTTCCTGCTACGCCAACTAATTGGCGAGTTTGCGAACAGTTTCTGCAATGTGCTCTGCCCATTTGTGAGATTGTGCGTCGTCGTTGGACTCTACCATTACTCGAATTAACGGTTCAGTACCACTCTTACGCAAAAGTACCCTACCCGTCTTGCCCAACGCAGACTCTGCTTCTTTCTTGGCGTTTTGTACGTCTTGGTGTGAGAGGTAATCCACCTCTTGGTTGGCGTAACGCACGTTAACCAGTGTTTGTGGGTACATATCAAAACCGCTGGCCAAATCATGCAGATCCATATGCGAACGCAGCATTGCGGCGAGCACCTGAAGCCCGGCTACTATACCATCTCCAGTAGAGCTCATATTTAGGTTAAGAACGTGCCCTGAATTTTCACCGCCAATGGACCAGCCTTTTTGCTGAAGAAGTTCCATTACGTATCGGTCACCGACGTTACTTCTAGCAAATGGAACGCCCAACTTCGATAGTGCGTTTTCAAGGCCAAGATTACTCATCAATGTACCCACTACGCCGCCCTGCATCTTGCCATTTTTAAGCGCGTCTCGAGCAATAATGTACACTATCTGGTCTCCGTCTAAAACATTACCAAGGTGGTCTACCATCATTATGCGGTCACCATCACCATCTAGTGCAAAGCCAAGGTCAGCGCCAGTTTCTTTAACCTTGTTGACTATCGCATCCATTGAGGTTGCGCCCACACCGTCATTGATATTTAAACCATTCGGCGTGGTACCCAGCTCAACTACTGTTGCTCCTAACTCGCGAAGTACGTTTGGCGCAATGTGGTACGTAGCACCGTGTGCGCAATCTACTACTATTTTAATACCCGTTAACGATAACTCTGACGGGAATGTGCCTTTACAAAATTCAATGTAACGGCCAGCTGCATCGTCAATTCTGGTTGCCTTACCTAGCTTGTCAGACGCTACGCACGTCATTGGGCGCTCTAACATGTCCTCTATAGCAAGCTCAATATCGTCATCAAGCTTAAAACCTTGTGCAGAGAAAAACTTAATTCCATTATCGTAAAAAGGATTATGAGAGGCACTGATTACAATACCCGCTTCAGAGCGAAACGTTTTAGTTAGATACGCAATTGCTGGTGTAGGCATAGGACCTAGCAAGCCAATATTGATGCCTGCTGCCGATAAACCTGCTTCTAGAGAGGACTCTAACATGTAGCCAGAAATTCGTGTGTCCTTACCGATAAGAACCTTATTCGTGCCACGGCCCGCCAGTACTTTACCCGCTGCCCAACCTAACTTGGTTACAAACTCAGGGTTGATATTACTCTCGCCGACTTTTCCACGTATACCATCGGTACCAAAATATTTGCGCTGGGTCATTATTATTCCTTATTCAATCGTATTCAGCATTTTCACGATATTAACAGCATCCGCTGTTTCTTTGACGTCGTGAACGCGAATAATCTGTGCGCCCATTTGTGCGACAATTGTAGCGAGGCTAATGCTTCCCGCCAAGCGCTCATCAACTTTTCTGTTAAGCAAATTTCCTATCATCGATTTACGCGACATTCCGACCAACACGGGATAGCCCAACGACATGATACATGGAAGATGTTTAACCAAGGCATAATTGTGCTCTAGTGATTTACCAAATCCGTAGCCTGGGTCGAACAATATGGATTCTTGAGGAATACCGGCCTGCTCACATGCCCCAGCGCGTTCCATTAAGAAGTGACTTACTTCCTTAATTATATCGTTATACTCAGGGTTGTTTTGCATAGTTCGGGGCTGTCCTTTCATGTGCATTAAGCACACAGGGACATTAGTACTGGCGGCGGCCTCGAGTGCACCAGGCTCTTGCAAAGCAC
>JAXHTT010000219.1:0-4440 GCA_034190055.1 Pseudomonadota bacterium
TGCGGTTCGATTGCCTTATGATACGCAAGCTGATGAAGAAGATGCACAAAAATCTATTGATTTTATTCAGCCCTCCCATTCGCTAGCGGTGAACGTCAAACCAGGCGCAGACGCAATTCATGCCTCAACTTCACAAGCCCTCGCTAACGCCAACCTTCTTCCTGAAAGTGATGCCAAGCAGGACTTTGTCAAAGGCAATGTCAAAGCGCGTACTCGTATGGTAATACAGTATGAAATTGCAGGTATGGTTGATGGACTTGTTCTCGGTACAGACCATTCGGCTGAAAATATTACAGGGTTTTACACCAAATACGGTGATGGAGCCTGTGATTTAGCGCCATTATTTGGTCTTAGCAAGCGCCAAGTACGTGCAGTGGCAGCCCATTTAGGTGCACCGCATAATGTAATCACTAAGGCGCCAACCGCCGATTTAGAAAGCCTGTCGCCACAAAAAGCTGATGAGCAAGCGCTAGGCATGTCTTATGACCAAATCGATGACTTTTTGGAAGGCAAGCCTGTTTCTGCAGAAGTGGAAGAGAAATTGCTCTATATTTATGAGCGTACACAACATAAACGTGTACCAATTCCAACAATTTACGATGAGTTGTAGTCATGAAAAAAATTGAAGCTATCATTAAACCGTTCAAAATGGACGATGTTAGGGAAGCGCTAGCTGAAGTCGGTATCGCAGGGATGACAGTGTCAGAAGTGAAAGGGTTCGGGCGCCAAAAAGGTCATACTGAACTTTATCGCGGGGCTGAGTATCAAGTTGACTTCCTACCCAAGATTAAAATTGAACTTGTACTAGATGATGATCGCGTTGAACAAGCGGTAGAAGCCATTCAGTCATCGGCTAAAACAGGTAAAATAGGTGACGGCAAGATCTTCGTTTACAGCGTTGAAAGCGCAGTGCGTATTCGCACCGGTGAACAAAACGAAGACGCTATCTGATAAGTCAATAGAGCAAAAAAAAGGGAGCCAAAAGCTCCCTTTTTAATATACTCTGCACAAATTAGTGCTTATCTTCTGAGCATTCGCCTGTTTTCGGATCGCAACAGCTGCTTTCTTCCTGATGAACATGACCGTGCTCAAGTTCTTCTTTCGTCGCTTCACGCACATCGACAACCGATACATCGAACGTTAACGGAATGCCCGCTAGCGGGTGGTTACCGTCAACAACAACTTCTTCGTCAGTTGTTTCAATAATAATTACAGATTGCTCACCCTGTGGGGTAGTGGCGCGGAAAGACATACCCACTTCAACATCCATACCGTCGAACATTGAACGAGGTACGGTTTGAACAAGTTCATCGGCACGTTCACCGTAGGCCTTCTCAGGGTTTACAGAAACGTTGAAGCTATCATCTTTCGATTTGCCGATAAGTGCATCCTCAAGTCCTTCAATTAAGAAGCGACGGCCTAAAAGTACAACTAGCGGCGATTTACCTTCTGAAGAATCTAGCGTTGTGCCGTCTTCGGTAGATACGGTGTAGTGTAGCGTTACAACGCTGTCAGAAGTAATTGTCATAACAAGTCCTATCTTGGCCCTTTAAAAATCAAGGGCAATGAATTTAATGCAGAAGTAAACTGCTTATCGACGTTTTTTCACAATATTGCTTGCTTGTTGCTCAATACTGTACGGCAAGCTATTAGGGTAACAGGTAATAGCGTTGTTATCAGCCAGTCTGTGTAAATCTTCGGTGGTAGTGTCGTTATTTAACACAGCAATAAACCAGGTTTCGTTATCGAGTAGCGCAACATTAAGTACCTTGCCCGCTACACGCCAATTTTCACCTAATTGCTTTTCAAGACTATCGCCAGGTTTAATATCTACTTTTTCTTCAAGCTTAAAGCTGTAGGCGGCACGTTTGTTTTTACCTAAGAAGCGTGTTCGTGCAACCACTTCTTGACCCATGTAACAACCCTTATCAAAGTCGATACCGTTAAGCGCATGTACATTAATCATTTGTGGTACATATTCCGCCACCGATTCACCCTGTACTAGGGCGTGTACGCTTTCTATTTGAATGGCGTCAAACACAACGTGGGAATAGCACGCTACAGTTTTTGCCTCTATTAAGGTATTTAATTGCTTTGTGCCGCTTTCATCTAAAAGAACAACAATGCCTTTGCGAGCAGTGTTCGCTACAAATGCCACGCCATGCTCGCTTTCTATTTTCGGAAGCATACTTTTATCAGCGGTATTGTCTTTAACAATTTGTGCGACTTCGTCGTTTGAAAAAAGTTGCCCTAATAGGGCATTTACCTCGTCAGACTTTGCAGCATCGAGTGAAATAAAGAAAGCACTGTAAGCCTGCGTATCGTCTATTATATCGACCTTAGAGAATACACCATACTTATTTAGCTGGGCTAACGAGTGACTGCCCGCGTCATGATTTGTAAACATCAATAATTTGTCTAAATGACGAGTCACGTACCCGGTAGACCACGTTTTGCCTTTGTTGTCACAATGCGCAAAATGCCTTGCCGTTTTGTCATCAAGTTTATTGATATTGACCGTGATTTGCCCTTGAAGGTAGCTGTCAGCCTGTTCTCCTTCCAATGAGATGGTCATGGTGTTTGAAAGCTTGACCATAAACTCATGAGGAAGATTTTGTAATGCTGCGATAGATGTCATATTCACCACTTTAAATTTCGCTGTATGTACTCAAGGTATGGTAAAACCAGCAATATTCAAGGGTAATACATACTAATGTGTACAGATTAAGTTCTATTTAGTTTGCCTATCCGACCAAAAGAGCAGTGATCCCCAGCCGCAGGGCATGGTATTATTGATAGCGAATAAAAAACGGTATAAAAGACATATGTTTGAACCAAAAAGATTAGCCCGATTAAAGTGGGCGTGCCGCAGAGGCATGCTAGAGTTAGACGTTTTATTACTTCCTTTTGTGGAGGAAGCTTTTGACTCTTTGAGTTATGAAGATCAAGAAACCTTCGAACGTTTACTTACCAGTGATGACCCTGATTTGTTTGCCTGGATAATGGGACATCAAAAGTGCGAAGACGCTGAATTAGCCGCCATGGTGGCGACTATCGTAAATCGTGTCAAAGTATAGAATTTGCGTAATACACAATAGACTTAGACAAGTTTTCGGGGAGGTATGTGTAGCTGCCTGCATCATCGCGGCATTATGCAGCCTTCCTCAATACTTGTGGTTCTGGCTGAGCTTCAAGACAACGCTCATATCTGTCGCGGCCACACTCACTTTAATGATAGGCAAGCGTCTATATGACGCGTTTAGTAACAATATTTCTGCTTCCCAATTTGCACTCTCTCTCACGAGCGATGGTATTATTCGGGCTGTAAGCGACAGCGTGCCTTCATCGGATTCGCCGAGTATGGAGGCACATAGCGTTTTAGCTGATGCCCTAGCCGATGGCACATCGATGAAGATTCATCAATCCTCACAGCTTTTTACCTGGGGGCTTTGCATCAATGTGTTGCGCCATAAACGTAGATGGTTTGAAAAAGACTACAGCCATTTAACGTGGGTTTTAAAAGGTGAGTGCAGTGAGGCAGACTACCGCAGGTTGGCAAGAGCCATTATCTTCGCAAGAAAAGCGACGCCTTAAAGGAATTTAACAGATGTTTCGTGAGTATACTAAAGCGTTATTCAAACGCGTTGACGCCAGGCAACTTATGCAGTTTAAGCCGCCTACGTTGCCGCAGCGCATATACACAAAAACGCTCAACGTCGATAACGTGCACTATGCTTCTTTTTGTCAAGAAGTTGATTGGCCGGCGAATGAGCATGCTCATCCTCTTTATTTGCAAATGCTTTCGTTACCTTTACAGATGCAGTGCTTGCTAGACAAACAAAGCCCATTTCCTTTACTCGGTTTGATTCACGCTGCGAACAAAGTGTTTGTGCTAGAGCATTGTGATTTAAGCGAGCCATTTGAATGTCGAGTGCGCTTTCACGACGTGAGACCCCATAGCCGCGGGTGGGAAGTGGACGTTATGCTAGAAGCACTTCAGTCGGGGAATCTGGTCTATAGGGCGATAAGTAGGTATTTGGTGAAAGTTAAAGCCGTTCATGTTGCACCACTTGGCCCAAAAACCGATCTAAGTGACGAATGTAACCTTGAAGATAGAGCGCTTATTGCTGAAATTAATGCATCGGCAAATACCGGACGACGCTACGCTAAGCTTTCTGGCGATTATAATCCTATTCACTTGTCTGCAATATCTGCCAAAGCCTTTGGGTTCAAACAGTCCATAGCACATGGGATGTGGACCTTGTCTTGTGCGGTGTCAGCGTTTGTAAGTCACCAAGAGGACAGTCAATCTATAACCGTGAAAGAAGTAAATTGTCGCTTTAAAAAGCCAGTTTTCTTGCCTAATAACATTCATATTCAACAACACTGTAAAACGGATACTAGTGCGCTGTTAGACGTAACCGATAGTGACGATAGCCT
>JAXHTT010000022.1:0-35669 GCA_034190055.1 Pseudomonadota bacterium
ATTAAGAACTCTGCGCTTAACGGTGTACCATCATCATTGAATAAGCGGCCAAATACCCCGTTGCTGTCGCCGACACCATTACCTTCCCAAACTGCTGCGAATCCACCGCTGCTCAGTTGGATAATTTGCGGGTCGTTTTGAGTGGAACTTGTGGTTTCGTTAATTACAAATTCACCACCAACTGGTTCACCAAATTCATCAAATCGCTGCGCAACGATACCGTAACCGCTGCCATCAACACCGCCAGTGTCCGACCACGCTACCACAAACCCATTGCCGTTAGCCGCTACTGATGGCAATGACTGTGAATTTAACGTGCTGGTATTGATAGCAATTTCATTGCCAACGGGCGCACCATTATCACTGTATCTCTGAGCGAAGATACCTTGGCCATTTCCATCTTGATTGGCATCAGACGTCCAGACCATTACAAACCCGCCACTTGCCATTTCAGCAAGCGCTGGCGTGGTTTGATTACCCAACTCAAAACTGTTTGCCTGGATGTCGCTAGTCTGTGATGTGGAACCGTTAGCTACTTCCGTAATGTTTAGCGTAACGACCTGATTTGCGCTAGAACCTCCATCACCGTCGGTCAAACGCATCGCGATTTCTCGACTGCCCTGTGGAGAGGTAGAAAGGTTTGAGTAACCGATTGACTGCATTAACGCGTTTACAGCTTCTAACGTTGCATTTGCATTTAAAGTGATGTGTAAACCATTCCCCGCTTGCCCATTTTGTGTAATGGTGCCTATTGCGGCGCCCGCATAGCTCACCGTACTTCCTGAAACCCCAATCTGACCCTGTCCGATGCCTTGATTATCGATAGTAAAGTTGTCATCAGCAAACTCTTGATTTGTATTTACGATATCCCGATACCCACCCACAATATCGATTGTTAAAAGGCCACCATCAAAATCTGCCGAATCGCTATCAAGAACATCAACATTGCTGAAAATAAACTCAGTATTGGTACTTTCAGTAATCGTGATTTCTGCTGGAATATTTTCAATCTCTGGGCCATCGCTACTACTGAAATCACTAGCAATGCCAACTAGCTGTTGACCTATTTCATAGGTGCTATTAGCAGGTGATGTAAGATTATATCCAGACCAAATAACTGCAGCGCTCTGATTTCCAACACTCACAATGGTAGATTGGTGGTCTGTACTCGGCCCCGAGCCAGCTAAAACTGGCCCATCCACTTTTGTAGGTGTTGTGCCTGATGAATCAAACTCCTGAACGTAAACACCCGCACTCGCTCCCCAGGTAACAGCAAAATTTCCATTGTTCAATGAGGATATTTGAATACCATCGTTAGAACTCCAGCTTGTTTCGCTGGTGTTAACAATAAACTCATCGCCTATAAAGTTGCCGTTTGCATCGATGCGTTGACCACGGAACCCCCAAAAATCTTTCGCAAACTCATCAATATAATGCCCCCAAACGAGTACAAAAGTGCCGTCATCAAGCGCGGTCACTGCAGGTTGGTTCCATACATTACCTTCTGACGTATTTACTTTGAATTCAGAAACTAGCTCTGTTCCATCTGCAGGATTAAAAATACGCGCAAATACATCGTCACCTGAGTTGCTCTTCCACGTTGCTACCACAGCGCTTGCTGAGGATGCTAAGTCGGCATTGCTTTGAGAGCCCGAAATTGACGTGTTCGCTAATAATTCAGCAGTTGTGGCAACACCAGCATTATCAAAAAAGCGCATACCAATACCAATACCGCTCGTGTCGCCTGTGGCACTATCGTAAGTGTCGAACGCTACGACGAAGCCACCGCTACTGAGCGCAGTAACGACGGGGGTCCCTTGCGTACTAGATAGATTTTCATTAACAATAAATTGGTCGCCAAGAGCTTGACCAGAAGCAGTAAAGCGCTGAGCATAAACATTTATGTCGCTGTTGGACTCGCTAGTAACACTCTCCCAAACCACGACGAAAGACCCATCACTGAGTCCTGCAACGTCAGCGTTGGTTTGATTGCCGAAGTTTTCCGTGTTAACCACGAACTGGTTACCAGTCGCTTGCCCATTTTCATCAAAGATTTGGGCGAATATCCCATTAGAACTGCCATCAAGACTGTTTTCGCCAGTCCAGGTAACCACATACCCCCCGCCCGATAACTCGCTGGCAGACGGTATAGTCTGGTTACCATCAGTCACTTGGTTAATTAGAGTCGGCTCACCAACAAGGTCAAAGTCATTTACAGACTGCTCAAAATTAAGGCTGTAATCTATATTCGTGGAGTAGTTGTTCGCGCTGTCGTACACATAGAGCCTAACACTTCTGGTGTTAAGAGCGCCTGAATCACTGCTATAGCCCAGTGCTTCAATTAAAGCTTCAACTGCTTCATCGGTAACGCCAGTCGTAAAATCAATACGCAGGTCATTGCCCGCGTCTCCATTTTCGGAAGAATCAATTGAGGCAAACTCAGTACCTTCATACGAAATAGTAGAGCCGCTTACACTTATTTGGCCATTACCGGTTCCAATGTTAACTATGCCTAAGGTATCTTCGAATGTCTCGTTGTTTGAAATATAACGCAAAGTCAAATACCCACCGTCTAGGCTATTTGACCCGCTGTATTCAAAGTTAATGTTGCTGTCTAATAACGCCAGCTGACCTACAACATCCGACTCGTTGAAGGTTACATTCCTGTCAAAGTCTTCCATTAAAAAATTAGGAGTTGACACTGACGAGCGTATATCAATAAGAATGGCACTTCCTTGGGTAGCTGCACCATTGCCGTCGGTCACGCGAATTGAAATTGTTTCATCATTTTCTACATTGTTTTGAGAGGCATAGGTAAGATGTTCTATCAGTGCATCAATCGCTATTGATGTGGCGTTAGCGTTGAAAGTGACAGACAACCCATTGCCGTTTGCGCCATTTTCACCACTCGAAATTTGCCCGATCACCGTGTCTTCAAAACTAACATTAACTCCGCTAACAGAGATTTGGCCAAGGCCCGTGCCGCTTGTCTCTATGGCAAGCAGGTCATCAGCATCGCTTTGGGTAAGATAGAACACCTCTAACATACCGCCGTCAAAATCATCGCTAATGTGAGTAAAATCCACGTCCGCATCAATTCTCACAGGCGTTGATGCTACTGAATTTACAATTTGCCGCGTATCGGTCAAGTCATCCATACTAGGTGGCGTAGAACGGTTGAAATCGCTGGGGTTACCAAAAATGTTTTGAAATACGCCCCAGCTGCTATCATCGGGTTCTAAAGAAGAGTCAGCCCAAACTGCAATGAAGTTGTTTGACGCCCCCAAGCCAGTGAGAGAAATTTTATCAACACTGGACACTGAGGTACTGCTAGCTAGCACCTCGCCGTCAATAGGAACACCATTACCGTCGAACTCTCGAATGAAAGCACCATTGTTGTCCCCTACGCCATTGCCCGTCCAGCCAACGACAAAGTTCCCATTAGGTAAAGTCGCGACACTAGGTTCTGTTTGATTTCCTGTCAGCGTTTCATTTACCTGAATGAGATCGCCGCTAACGGTTCCGTCAGCATTATAAAGCTGGGCAAAAACACCATCGCTACTGCCATCTGTACTTTGAAATACAACGATAAAACTGCCATCTGAGAAAGCCGCAACCTGATTATTTTGTTGTGAACCGTCGATTAACAAGTCTATTTCACTACCAATCGCATTGCCATTGTTATCAAAACGCTGCATTACTATGTCGTTGCTGTCCCCGCCAGCTTGTGTGCCCGAGTACCAAGAGACAACAAAGCCACCGCTAAAGCTGCTAATAGACGAGTTGTATTGTGTGCTGGAAGTCGTGGTATTTGCCGTAAATGATGCGCCTGCGGGGGTACCATCTGCATTGAAAATACGCACTGATATACCCCAGCCGGAAGCATCGCCGCCGCTGTCAGACCAGGTTGTTGCAAACTTACCATCGGTCAGCGCCACAACATCAACTAAAGTTTCAGAATTATCTGAGCCATCTCGCAACAAGAACTCTGAGCCCAAAGGTGACCCATCAGACGCATACCGCTGTGCAAACACACCGCTGCTATCCGAAATACCATTTCCTTCCCAAGTGATAACAAAAGAGTTATCGCTTAAAACGGTCACAGCGGGATCTGATTGAGTGCTTACGGTGGTTGTGTTGACTAAGAATTCATTTCCTACAGGTAGCCCATTGGCATCAAAACGCTGGGCATAGACGCCCCAACTACTGTCATCTTGGTTAGTCGAAACCCAGGTAACCACGTAGCTACCATCAGTAAAACTCGCAACATCTGGCGTGAATTGCCCCCCAGCTGTAAATGTATTGACTAAATCTGGCCCAAATACAGATTCAGAGCCATCCGTGTCGGGTGAAACATTTACGATAATAGTTTGATTGCCTGTACTGCCTCCGTCACCATCTTCTACATTAAGAGAAAGGGTTCGCTGTGCGTTTGGTGCTTCTGATGTATTGGCATACGTTAAGTTTTGAATAAGTGCTTCGATAGCCTCAGGTGTTGCATTGACATTTAATTCTATGCGCAGCTGAGCGCCATTTTGTCCATCATTAACGATAGTACCGATAACCGAACCGCCGTAAGATATCGTTGAACTAGACACCCCAATTTGATTTGGCCCGGCGCCTTGATTATTAACGCCTAATTGGTCTTCTTCTTCACCAAATTGAATATATCCAAGGGTAACAACACCACCGTCAAAATCAGTGGAATCGCTGTCTTGAAGGGACACCGCTGCATCCAATATTTGAGGTGCATTATTTACTGCGTTTTCAGCGAATGTTACTTCATTGGCGAAACCTGAAAGCGTAGGATTCTGATTGGTCGATTGGCTTCCAAAAAACGACTGAAAAACGCCATAACTATTGCCATCGGCGCTGCTTTGATCGTGGTAAGTGATGACATAATCGCCGTTGCCAAGCGAAGCCACATTGGGGCGGGTTTGTGTACCGGACTGTTGCCCTATATTGACGAGTTGGTCACCATCTAAGGGCTGCCCATCGGATGAAAATTCGCGCCGAAATATGTCAGCACTGTTAGCTGAATACCAAGTGATGACAAAATTGCCGTTTGGTAGGTGATCAATGCTTGGGCTGTTTTGACCAGAAGCTGGATTTTCATTTACAACGAACGTTTGACCCAGCGAACTACCCGAAGCGTCATAACGTTGCGCTAATATTGCACTACCACTGCCATCCGACAGGGTTGTCGTATCCTCCCATACCACAACAAAGCTGCCATCTGCGGCGTAAGAAACCTTTGGCGTAGCCTGATTACCCGCCGACAAACTGGTTACTTCAATTTCTGAGCCTAACGGTGTGCCGTCGTTAGCAAATTGCTGAACAATGATTTCGTTTGATGTACTGCCATTGTGATTATCGGAATACCAGGTAATTGCAAATCCAGCAGATGTTGCATCAATACTGGGGAAATATTGAGTGCCAGTAGTCGTAGTATTAGCGATTAATTCGTTTGTTACGGCGGTTCCGTCATTTTGGAATATTCGATATGAAACTCCCCATGAACTGCCGTCTCCGCCAGCCGAGGGCCACGTTACCGCGAAGTTACCGTCAGACAGTCGTACCACGTCAGGATATTCTTGTGAGCTAGATGCAAAGTCATTGATTTGAAACTCTTCACCCAATGCTAAACCATTTGCGTCGAATAGCCTGGCTTTAATTTCAAAACTATCGTTTGTTCCATGCCCTCGCCAAACCACTACATATGAACCATCAGCAAAGGTGGTGACTTTGGGGTCATTATCTGTTTGACCTGCAGTTACGGCTGATTCTTGACTCACAAGAAACTCTGTCCCTATAGCATTGCCGTCGGCACTAAAACGCTGACCGTGAATACTATAAACACTATTGTTATTTTCTTGCCCTTCACTTTGCCACACCACGACATAACTGCCGTCATCAAAAGCAGCAACATCCGACTTCTGTTGAGCTCCATCGGTGAATGTATTGACTAGAGAAGAGGTAAAAGCAGCTACTGTTGAGTCAGTTTCAGCGCTAATATTGACAGTAAAGTCAATATTTTCGCTCGACGCACCATTTGCATCGGTTAGCCGCAGGCTAATGCTGCGCGATTCTTCGGGACTATTAGAGGTGTTTCGGTAACTGGTTGCTTCCAGTACACTCTCAACGGCTTCTGTTGTCGCATTGGCATTAAAGGTAATTACAAGTTGACTACCATTTTGCCCATCACTAAGAAGCGAACCAATTTGTGTCCCTTCATAAAATACCAAACTTCCTGATACGCCAACTTGTCCTGCAGCACTCCCCTGATTGATTAGCCCCAATTGATCGTCGGAAGAACTCCCTGCATTATAACCTACAGTGAGGGTTCCGCCGATAAAGCCTGCACCTGACACATCAGCTACTGATACACCAAGCTCTAAAGGCACAAGCCCCGCATTTACCAGAGCTTCATCAAAGTTATAGCTAGATGCGAAACCCGTTATCTCTGGTCCAGTTGCATCGGTAAAAGAGCCAAAACGATTAAGGCTAATATCAATGCTTTCGAATCCGGTGCCGCTTTGTTCAAATGCGATGAAGTAGTTGTTGCCCGAACCAATGACAACAGGATTATCAACAGATGTATTTATATTTGATTCAACCCGTAACTCACTGTCTATAGGCACTAAATCAGAAGTAAACTCGCGGCGCATGATGCTGCCCAAATTCGCATCGCTCCACGTGAATACGTAATTGCCATTATCAAGTTGAGCGATGTCAGGGCGGTCTTGGTTATATGCACTATTCTCATTAACAACAATTTGCGGCGTTAACGCATTATGTGAGGCATCAAATTTTTGGGTTACAATACTATATCCATTGCCGTCAGCGTTCCCTGAGTGGTCTACCCACGTTAGTACGTAGCTTCCATCGGCCGAGGCATTCACTTCGACGCTGACCTGATTTCCAGTTTGACCCAACGTAATATCAAGCTCTTCGCTGGCAAATGTGCCATCGTTGTTGACAGCACGAGCAGCTATATCACTCGAACTTCCACCAGACTGCGAATTTGAATACCAGCCGACAATATATCCACCATCATACGAATCTACGGAAGGTGCATATTGCGTACTAGCAGTAGTGTTATTAACGACAATTTCATCTGTAACGGGAGCTCCGTTGGAATCAAAAATTCTTGTTACGATGGACCAACCATTACCATCTGCACCAGAACTTTGCCAAGATACTGCGACGTTGCCGTTTGACAGGCGGGTAATCTGACTGTCAGATTGCGTGCTTGACGTATATTGGTTTATTTGGAAATCATCAGTAGCAGGTGTACCATCAGCGTTGAAGATTCGCCCGTAAATACCCGAACCGTCTTGCCCAACTTCTCCAGCACCATCCCATGTGACCATAAAACTACCGTCAGAAAAGGTAGCAACATTAGCATTCTGTTGCGAAGAGTCACTGGGTAAAAAGTCGGACTGGTTTATCTGGAGTTCTAAGCCAATAGGCTCACCATTAGCATTAAAGCGCTGGGCATGTATACCATAATTATTAGTATCATTTTGTGAGTAGCTGTCCCAAACAACGATGAAGCTACCATCGTCGAATTCACTGATAGAAGGGCCGGACTGTGATGAGTTTGTATAAGTGTTTACCCGTTCTGTTGTGCCAACTGACGCAATTGAGTCATTGGTTTGTTCGACAATGATTTCTGTTACTACATTGCTACTTGTGTTGCCCGTACCATCGTCGAGTCGAATAGAGAGCGTACGCGTTGCTTGAGGGCTTTGTGAACTGTTGGCGTATTGAACGTTTTCCAGCAGTGCTTCTATCGATTCTACATTTGCATAACTGGTTAAATTGACAAGTAGGTTGCTGCCGCTGTCGCCATTCTCAACGATGGTACCTATCACGTTTCCTTCATAGGTGACCTGGTTACCAGACACACCAATCTGCGAAGAGCCAGTCCCCTGATTGCGTATCGAAAGTGAATCTTCGCTGCTACCTCCCACCACATAGGCAATAGAAAGTTCGCCTCCATCATAGTTTGCGGTGTCTGTGTCTACCACTGCAACCGCAATATCAATAATTTGTGGGGACGCATTCACTACGTTCTCATCGAAAACAATTTGCTCAACCATACCTACTATTTCTGGTGGGTTATCTACAGTAGAGTTGCTTGTTGTAGAGAAAACGCGCTGCACAATACCTGCTTGTGCACCATCATCAGTGGTAAAACTTGTTGAGTCCCATGTAATAACAAATTCGCCATTGGAAAGTGCGGTGATATCAGGGGTGTATTGGCTTCCATTAGAATTGGCCGCTGTGGTTGCAAGCGTTTCAATACCAATTGGCGTGCCATCTTTCGCAAATTGTTGGTATACGATACCCGACACTAAATTGCCATCTAGAGTGGTTCGACCGTCCCAAGTAACTATAAAAGTATCGTCATCGAGCACAGCGACATCAGGCCGGTTTTGCGAACTACTCGTTGTTGTATTTAAAAGAAACACACCAGATGCGTTGGTTCCATCAGCATTAAAAAGTTGTGCGTACACTCCGTCACCTGAACCATCAAAGCCAGATTTTTCTTCCCAGACAACGACAAAATCACCATTGCTGAAATATTCAATTTTGGGGGTGTCTTGGTCCCCACCAGTTTGAACTCCAACCTGAACTGTCGGACCTTCGGCACTTAATTCATTATTGAATTGCTGGAATCGAACCACGCCGTTATTGCTACTTGGATACCAAGTAGCTGCGAACCCTCCAGCATGGGCACTTATATCTAAATAATAATTAGTTGTGTCGCCCTGTACGGTAATTGCCTGCTCTGTTGAGACTGCAGTTAGTGAGCTATCGAAAGCTCGAAAGACAAGCTCAGCATTATTACTGCTGTCACTACGCCATCCGATGACTATATTTCCGTTGTCTAAGGTTGCGATATCTGGATAATCTTGTGTAGAAGATGTATCTGCATTTATCAGTACGTTAGCTGTAGTAGGCTCACCGGATGCATTAAAATGTCGAGCAAAAATTCCAGCTCCGTCCCCCTCACCAGCGCCATGCCAAGTCACCACAAAACTACCATCAGCCAGTGTAGTCACCTTGGGATTTTGCTGATTACTATATGAGTTAGACGGAACATTCACTTGAAACTCATGCCCTATTGGTGTGCCATTTGCGTTAAACCGCTGAGCATAAATACCATATGAATTTCCGACATCTCGTGTTGAATGCCAGACGGTAATATAGCTGCCGTCAGCAAACGCTGCGGTATGATTGGCACCTATACTGTTGTTGATAACAGAGTTGACTAAACGTTCGTTGCTGATAGGAGTTGCCATAACTTTTGTCCTTAAATATTGAAATGACGTGTAGTTTGATTAGTAACCCACCACCAACAACGAGCAGGTTTGAATATTGTTTTGATTGAATGATTTTCTGAACGGCTCAGTTCACAATTAGTGAGCGCGCGAAGGGAGTTAAGAAAGAGTAAGCTGAGAAATATTTCGAATACAACAATGCCATGAGGACAACGTTGCGTTACTTCCTTATAAAATATGTTCATCCTTGAAGATAGCCTTTTTTTAATTACTTTGAATGTAACTAAAACAACTATCAATTTTCGCCGTAGAAGGGCTTGCGACAACTAAACGTAATACCTACTGCACCACGCACCAATATTGATTATTTAGCGTTTCGCCTTGGTAGCATAAACCATACCCACATTAAATAGCGTATATTTTTCATACAAATATAACTTTCACAATGTTGTCCACTTTTTAAACTGTAAATAATTTCGACACCTCTAAGAATAAATCCAATTCATGTGGTATCCGTAGGTATCAGAGGTTCAGCAGCGTCTCTACACCAAACAATATTGCACCTATCAAACCGCCTACAATCGTGCCATTTATGCGTACTTTTTGGAGGTCGCGACCGATATTCAACTCTACCTGCTCAGCCATTTCACGTTCATCCCAGCTATTAATGGTGTCGCGTATGTGGCGGGTTAGAAATTCAGCTAATTCTGGTGCCATATATTTTGCTGCCTCACCAATATGCTTATTAAACGCTTTTGCCAACTCGCTGTCTTGCGTTAACGTTGTGCCCAAATCTTTCAAAAGGCCCGACACTTTAGTTTCTGCTTTGCCATTTTGCTCTTCAAGTGACCTTAAAAGCCATTGATGGAATTTGGCCCATGATTGCTGAACATAGGTATTTAATGCAGGGTCATTGATGATTTTTTCACGATAGCTGTTTACCTTTTTCTCCATTAACGGGCTGTGCTGTAGCTCGTATAAAAACTCATGAACTTGCTCATCAAACGCATGCCGAATAGGGTGATGCTCATCTTTGTAAACATCTTCCAAAATACTTGAAACCGCTTTAACGGCAATGAGTGCCCCCTGCTCGCTTAGCCAGCTAGACGGCAAGAGCTTTTCGATGCGGCTGTACTCAGTTTTTAACCAGACCACTAACGTATCTGCTATATAAATTTGAGTTTCGGGCTCTGCGAGCAGCTTAGCCAGTTTCCCTAATATCCTATCGAGCACGACTTGGTGCTGGCGTTCTTTCGTCACGGCGCCTAGCGAAGTTGCCATTAGCTGCCTAAGATCAAGTTGGTTAATACCCTTCTGCGCCGTTTTAGCGATAAACGCTTTCACAGGTTTGTCATCGAGCACGCGCAGAACGCCTGAAAAAGCATCGCATAGAAAGCGACTTAATCGGGTAGCGTTTCTCTCTTGAGACAACCACCTTCCAGCGCCTTTCGCAGGATCGCTGTCTCGAATCAGTTTTTCTATTGCTTCGGGGTGGAAGAATTTTTCCTTAACGAACAATGACAAGTTATTAGCAATTACAGACTTGTTGCTAGCCACGATATTGGTATGAGGAATAGGGTAATGGGAGGGAATGGGTTTAAATAGAGCCGTCACAGCAAACCAGTCAGCTAAACCACCGATAAGCGCTGCTTCACTGGCCATCTTAATAAGCCCCACCCACCCTGTTCCTTGTAAACTTGGATAAAACTTTGGAAGTAACACAGTTAAGACAAATACACCTGCGGCAAAAATCAAACAGGCCAATGCAAGCCTTTTAGCCTTATTTAACTGCGTGTACTTGTCCTGCATAAATACTCCGTTTAGATAACTCGTTTGCCATCTTGGTCTATCAATAGTGTGCCGTCTTCTTTAGCGAAAGGGCCTTGCGGCCATACAGGTAAAATATCTAAAACAGCTTCACTTGGCCGGCAAAGTTTTACTGTTTCTTTCAATCTACTAGAAACAGTCTTGCCGTCATCGACTAGTTCAATAGATGGGGCCGACTTTTCGTATTCACCTTTGGGAATGCAAACAATAGGCCGATTCACTAAGATGGGGTGTTTCAACATCAAGTCAAAGATAGTTTCGTCATTCACTGTCTCATCAAGTAAACCAAGCTCAGCTGCCGGCGACTTTGTTGTGCGAAGCGCTTGTCGAGGGCTAAGGTTAGCTGCATTCAATAAATAAGTTAGTTGTTCACGTTCCCACCCAACACGTAAATACTCAATAACCTGCACCTCATACCCAGCAGCCTTGATCACCGCCAGTACATTTCTAGACGTGCCGCACTCTGGGTTGTGATAAATCTTTATCATTGCCACCTAACCTCATTAAAAAGTAAAAAATACATATACCAACATACTATTAAAATTCGAGTAAAGTTCGAGGACAGGCACTCGCATAGGTTAAAACCTCGCCTGTACTCGTTGGACACACACTCAAAAAAGCAGCTTGTGACACAAAACATATATTCACATTAAGTGTCTGTCCATTTCTCTACATTTCTCTAATTAATTTCTTTAAGCGAGTGTCTGTCCCCTTCTGAGCTCTAGTTTGAGCTTTGGGCCATGTGGTACAGGATGGTCAAATTCGCCATCCGGTGGCAGATGAAACTATAAAATTAGTCATTACACCATTGAGGCAGTCTCCCACCTTTGGCATACCAAACTAACCTTTTGATTTAAAATGCTTTTTAAGAGTGGCATGATACGTGATATGTACTTTATAAATGCACAACAAAATTTGTGTTTGATATCAATACCGTCAAAGCGTGTTATTAAGTATTTATAAAACAATCAAGGATATAAGAATATGAAAAAGTCTATTATTGCTAGTGCAGCTATGTTGCTTTCAGCCTCTTTGCTATCTGGCTGCGTTATCCATGTTGGCGACGCTAGTGCATTAGAAGGCAGCGATTTCAGTTCTATTCTAGGCAATATTGACGTAGCTGAAGGGAAGCACGCTGGCGATATTTCTTCTGTTAACGGCAATGTGGAAATTAGCGATCATGGTGGCGCGGATGAAGTCAGCATCGTTAACGGAAATCTTGAAATGGGTAGCCATGTGTCTATCCGAAATATCGATATTGTAAATGGCGATGTAAGTGCAGCTTCACACCTCAATGTGCTTATGGGTGTAGAGACCGTGAATGGAAATGTTACGCTTCCTACGCAAAGTGCAATTGGCGGTAGCGTTGAAACAGTGAATGGAGACATAACAGCCGTCGATACAACCATTGAAAAACACATCAAAACACTCAACGGCGATATTACTTTGTCTGGCTCTTCTCACGTTTTAGGCGATATCGTATATAAGGAAAGTGAAAGCGCTTGGGGCAAGAAATCAGACAACAAACCTACCCTATCGATTAGTGCATCGGTTACTGTGGACGGCAGCATTGTTTTGCACCGCCCCGTTAACCTAGACATTGAAAGCGATGAACTAAAACAAAAAGTCGTTGTAAGCTACGGTGGTGCACAGTAACGTATCGGCTCGAATATCTAAGCCTAACGTTTCGGAATGACATGACTGAACAAGAAAAGATGCTTGCTGGCGATTTATACTATCCGTCAGACAAAACATTATCGGCATTGCGCAAGCAATGCCGTATACAATTGGACGAGCTCAACGCAACTTGCCAAAGCGACCACAAAAAGCGTACAAGACTACTAAAAGGGCTGTTTGGTAGTACTGGAAAAAGGCTTTACATCGAGTCTTCATTCAAGTGTGATTACGGCGAAAATATTCACGTAGGCGAAAATTTTTTCGCTAACTTCAATTGTGTGATTTTGGATGCAGCAAAGGTCACGATAGGTGATAACTGCATGGTTGCGCCTCAAGTCGGTTTGTACACCGCTACGCACCCATTAGATCCTGTACAAAGGGCAACCGGCATCGAGTTCGCCAAGCCCATTACTATTGGCGATAATTGCTGGATTGGTGGTATGGCGGTCATAAACCCTGGCGTAACGTTGGGAGACAATGTGGTTGTGGCCTCTGGCGCGGTGGTAACTAAGTCTTTTGGCGACAATGTGGTCATAGGCGGGAACCCAGTCAAAGTCATCAAAGAAATAGAGCAAGCCGAATAGAGCATGTGATGTTTTCGGAATCACATGCTTTAAAAAACACCTTTACACGAGTCCATACTAAGTCGCATCTATCGATTTAATCTGAACCGGTAATTCAAAGACTCTGCAAGGGCCGCCATCATTACCTCAAAGGCGGCCCCTGGTTTTAGCCTAGTACACAGAGCTAGGTAAAATTAAACGCTATCCCCGTTAGTAGTCTAAAGACAAACACGCTCTATAAATCGTTAATCCCAGTCTGGAGCAAAATCTGGGTTTACAATTCGGTCGCCGTTATCAAGATCATCAATAAGCGCGAGCTCGGAATCAGTTAAATGTACACCACCGTAAGCCAAGTTCTCCGCCAAATGTACTTTATTGGTTGATGAAGGAATGGCGTAAATGTGGCGTTTCTCCATCCACGCCAATACCACTTGCGCCGGCGTCGCATCGTGGTTTTGCGCTATTCGCAGTAAGGTTTCATCCTTCATAACTTTGCCTACAGCAAATGGCATATATGCAGTCGCTTTTATGCCTTTTTCCTTGCACGCTTCAACAACTTTCTTATTTTGCATGAAAGGATGGATTTCAATTTGGTTAGTGTAAATCTCGCCTTTACCAAGAATCTTTTCGGCCTTATCTAACAAATCAATAGTGAAATTAGACACCCCAATATGACGAGTAAGCCCTTGCTCTTTCGCCTTGGAAAGATTGCCTAAGTAACTTTCGAGTGAAATATCATTGCCAGGATATGGCCAATGGATAAGAAGTAAATCAACATATTCTAGCTTTAGCTTTTCTAAGCTTTCGTGAACGCTTGGTATAAAGTGATCGTCTCCCAAAGATTCATACCACACCTTGGTGGTGACAAACAGTTCGCTTCTATCAAGGCCGCTGGTTTTTATGGCATCGCCAACTTGTGCTTCGTTGTCATAAATTTGTGCGGTGTCAATGTGTCTGAAACCAACCTCTAGCGCTTTACTGACTGATTCACGGGCCTCGTCACCCTTTAATCGAAACGTTCCCATTCCTAACTGAGGCATATCTTTCATAACAATCTCCTATTCCATGTGGCCTTTGCTACTTGATGTAGCAGATTCATACGTTCCTACGCCATCGTTTGAAAAGAAGATCGCAATACGCTTAATGAGTCCTAAGCTAGATCTACCGACTCAGATTTTTATAAAACTTTTGTTTTCTGCTGGAATAAAAAAGGCCACAAGCATACGCTTACGGCCTTCTACGTTCACATAAATATAGTGATATATTATTTACGTTTACCTGGGCGCCCAGCACGTTTGTTCAAGCCTTGTTGCTTACGCACTTTATGCTTTTTAACCGAGCGACGCATGCGACTTAAACGCGCGTGGTCAAGTTTGCCCTGGCGTACATTAACCATAGTTTGCGTTTCATCCGGCAGTTGAACATGGCTACGAAGCGCGTTCACGTCTTCTAATCCTAGTTCTACCCACGCACCTTGCGGTAGACGCTTCTGCAGTTCAATTGGGCCATATTTAACACGGATCAAGCGGCTAACTTGCACGCCCTGCGACTCCCAAAGACGACGCACTTCGCGATTACGCCCTTCTTTCAAAGTCACATTATACCAACGGTTCATGCTTTCATCTTCAGCATGCTGCGGCGTAGGCGCACCTGAAATTGTCAGGAACTTTGCTTCGCCGTCTTCCAGCTCTACACCTTTTTGCAGGGTATGTAGCGTTTTGCCCGTTACCTCACCGAATACACGCACTGCGTACTCGCGTTCTACTTCACATTTTGGGTGCATTAGGCGGTTGGCTAGTTCACCATCGTTGGTGAATAACAGCAGGCCACTGGTGTTCATGTCTAGACGACCAACGGTGATCCAGCGCCCTAATCGAATAGCGGGTAGACGGTCAAATACCGTATCGCGACCTTCAGGGTCGTGACGGCTACACAATTCACCTTCGGGTTTGTTGTACATCAACACTCGGCAAATGGGCTGTTCTGTCTGACGAGATAACAAATGACCATCCACACGAATCTGTGCAGTATGATCGACTCTATCTCCTAATGTCGCTTTTGTACCATTAACCGATACTCGGCCTTCTTCAATCCAACGTTCCATTTCTCGTCGCGAGCCTAGCCCTTGGTTAGCTAGCACTTTTTGCAACTTTTCAGTCATGGGTTTTCACTCTTTAATTGCTTGTTTACGGTCGCACGGTCTATTCGGACGGTGCCTCATTTAACACCTTAAGCGGCGAGTCTGACGCAACGCTTTCAGCCATGTTTTCGAAAGCATCAGCATTGGGCAAATCGCTCAACGACGTCATCGAAAAATAGTCTAAGAAGCCTTTGGTAGTTGCGTAAAGCGCTGGTCGCCCAGGCACTTCTTTGTGGCCTACTACCTTTACCCAGTCTCGCTCTGTGAGTGTCTTTATAATATTACTGCTTACCGCCACGCCCCTTACCTGCTCTATTTCTCCGCGGGTTATAGGTTGACGATAGGCAATGAGTGCCAAGGTTTCGAGCATTGCTCTAGAATACTTTGGCGCATTTTCCTGCCACAATTTGCTTAACCACGGGCTTAACGCATCTAACGACTGAAAGCGATAGCCACTTGCTACTTCCACCAGTTGAATTCCTCTTGGCTGATAGTCTAACTTTAGCTCGTTAATCACCTTACTCAAGGTTCTATCAGCGACGGTGAACTCATTGAGTACCGTTTCTTTTAAATGCTGCTTTGAAATAGGTTTATCAGCAACGAATATTGCTGCCTCAACCAATTGTTTAAGCTGCGCCGTATTAATTTTCTTCATGGGCACCTAATTTTACATGAATTTTTGCATAAGGACCTGCCTGAATGCATAAAATTAGCTGTTCTTTTACTAATTCTAAAATTGCCAAGAAGCAAACCACTACGCCAGCTTTACCTTCTTCAACCGTAAATAGGCGTTCAAGCGGCGTATATTCTGTTGTTGTGAGTAACGATAAGATGAGCGACATGCGCTCTCGCGTACTCAGTGCTTCCCGTGCAATGGTATGGTGTTCAAATGCTTCAGCGCGCTTCATGGCCGCACTAAACGCCAATACAATTTCAGCTAAAGACACATCGGGCTCAATGCGAATTGGCGCCACATTCTCGCTTAGTTCAACGTGAGTGGTGAAAATATCCCGTTCAAGCCTAGGCTGAATATCTAAATCTTCTGCCGCTTGCTTTACTAGCTCGTATTCTTTTAATCGGCGAATAAGCTCTGCGCGAGGGTCTTCTTCTTCGTCGGAATCGTCACTGCGTTTAGGCAATAGAAGCCTGGACTTAATTTCTGCCAATATGGCTGCCATCAGCAAGTACTCTGCCGCCAGCTCTAATTTTAGCGACATCATGGCATCCACATATTCCATATACTGCTTGGTAACATCGGCGATGGGCAGTGTGGTGATATCAAACTTTTGTTTTCTAATCAAATAGAGTAGTAAGTCGAGCGGCCCTTCGAAGGTTTCTAATATGACCTCTAGGGCATCGGGGGGAATGAAAAGATCTTCAGGCTTTTCAATTAGCGCTTCGCCATTAATAAACGCAAGTGGCAACGGCTGCTGAACAGGTGTCGAAAGCCCCTTCTCAACAGAGGCCTCATTATCGTTATTATTTTCTTTAACAAGCTCTGACACAGTTCCACAACCGTTTTTACGCGCTAACAAAGCGGCGATTATTGATATTATTATTTACGCGTTCACGCGAGAGCCTGCAGCGCTTCGCTGTACATCTAAGCACTATAGGACCTCGCGACATAGCTTACGGTTTCCTACGTTAACTTTCACCTGCAACAAGCAGAAGAAGCTACTTAATATAAGCTATCTACAACAATCTGTTCAAAAAAACAGTAAAACGAAAGTTACTCAAAGGGAGACGGATCGCCCGTGCCATGCCGCACAATGACTGGCGTGTCTTCCGACAAATCAACCACGGTAGTGGGCTGCTCACCAAGGTAACCACCGTGAATAATAAGCCCTACTTGCTTTTCTAAGTTGTCGCGAATGAAATCCGGGTCTGATTCAGCCATGGTGTTACCTGGCAAAATCAAAGATGTAGACATCAACGGCTCGCCCAGCTCTTCCAATAATGCAAGTGCAATGGCGTTATCGGGCACGCGAATACCTATGGTTTTACGTTTAGGATTTTGCAAACGCTTTGGTACTTCGCGGGTCGCTTTCAAGACAAACGTGTAACGTCCTGGCGTGTTGTTTTTAATTTGCCTGAACGCCGTGTTGTCTACCTTTGCGTAAATTGATAGCTCAGACATGTCTCGACACATTAAGGTAAAGTTGTGATCTTTATCGATTTGACGAATACGACATAGCTGCTCAAGCGCCTTTTTGTCTTCCATTTGGCAGCCTATGGCGTAGCCTGAGTCTGTCGGATACACCACCACCGCACCATCTCGAATTAACTCACAAGCCTGACTAATTAGGCGCTTTTGCGGGTTGTCGGGGTGCACATAGAAAAATTGACTCATAATTACTTCCTTTTCTTAAACGCGCAAAACGATACTACTTTGCCAACGGGGTAAGTGTCTGTCCACTTGTTGATCTTGCTGGTTAAGCTCGTTGGTAAAACTCGCTTTTAAGCTTTTTACTAGCCAAGTCTCGGCATTTTAATTAGCAATTGCGCTCTTCAACCGAACGTGAATCACTTGTTTTACATCACCCATTTATACCCAGAGCGTAGCAAATTAGATTTTCTTAGCCCTCGGCCATCTGCCCTTCAAATTGTTTCCAATTATGCCATACGGGCGTGAGCTTACTGCTAATGCCGAGGTTCTTACCCAGCTCAGTCCAACGAGACGGAAAGTGAAAATCAGAGCCCGCCGATGCTAGTAATTGATGGGTCTGTGCAAGCTCATTAATAAGCTCTTGTTTGGTTTTATTAATACCTGGAAATGCAGTTTCAATGGCGTCGCCGCCGGCTTGTTCGAACAAGGCCACCAAACGCCTTAGCCACTTCGCTGTCATATCATAATGAGCAGGATGAGCCAGTACCGCTTGTCCACCTGCATCGTGGATCCACTCGATAGCTGTTTCAATACTTGGCCACTGTGCTTTAACTGCAGCTCGTTTGCCTTTGCCTAGATACTTTTTAAACGCGGCGTCCATACTGGGCACACCGTAGTTGTTTACCAATACGCGTGCAAAGTGAGCCCGCGTTACCTGACCAACGCCCGCCAGCGTTTTTGCACGCGATAAAACACCTTCAAACCCACACTTTTCAAGCTTATCAGCAATTTTTTCAGCCCGAGCTTCGCGAGTTTCCGATTGACCTTGTAGTCGTTCAAGAAACCTTGGGCAGTGTCTGTCCACATTTAATCCAACAATATGGATATCGAAACTATGCCACGTGGTGGAAATTTCAACGCCATCAATAATAGTTAATTCACGTTTTTGCTTGGCTTGAGTAGCGTGTGCTTCTTCCAAACCGGCTACGGTATCGTGGTCGGTAACGGCAAGCACATCCACCTGCATGGTGTGTGCGCGAAGGATTAATTCTTCTGGGGTTAAGTGGCCATCAGAGAATTTTGTATGACTATGTAGATCTATTTTCAATGTCTTATGCAAATTTTAGGTTGACACAAAGGGCAATTTGTTTTCTTCTATACACACAAAGTATACGTACTAACGACTTCAAATCCTATTGAAGTTTGGAAAAACAACGAGTAATTCATGCATTCATACGACATTTCGACAGCAATGACAGTTGCAGCTTGGTGGTGGCACTCCCTAACTTAACGGGCGGTGTGCACTGTAGTGCGTGAATGAATACACATAAAGGCCCGTTTATACGGGCCTTTTTTTTATCTTTTTGCAGTTGGAGAGTAGCAAAAAATGAGTTTAGCGGAACTGGGGATTTCCCCAGGAAAGGTAGAGACAATTGAGCAGGTGGGACACTATGTCGATGATCCACTTGCCGCGTTTGCCCATTTGTGTGGCAATAAAAATAACGCACTGCTTTTAGAGTCGGCAGAAATTGATTCTAAAGACGATTTACAAAGCTTGTTAATGGTTGACGCAGCATTGCGCATGGAATGCCGAGGCAACCGCGTTGAAGTGAAAGCACTGACAGGCAACGGCGCTTCAGTGTTACCTTTATTTGTTGACCACGCCCCTGACGGCCTGCACATCAAAGAAAGGACAGACACTTCAATCACCTTAATATGCGATGAAGCTGACGGCGAGCTTGATGAAGACAGTCGTTTAAAGGCCGCAAGCGTGATGGACGCACTTCGCATTGTTATTAATAAAATAACGCCTATTCGCCAACATCCACACGCTATATTTTTAGGCGGCGTTTTTGCCTACGACATGCTAGCAGGCTTTGAAAAATTGCCAGACGTTGCAGAAGGTGAAAATGACTGCCCTGACTTTGTGTTTTACTTGGCGGAAACGTTAATTACCGTTGATCACCAAACTCGCGAAACCCTCTTAATTGGTAGTGTGTTTAGCGGACAAGACGTTGCCCAGCAATACTTTGCCATTGCTCAGCGCTTAGAAGCAATTCATCAGCAGCTACACGATATGCCCGCTGAGCCAGTGCTAGTAGGTGCAAATACAGCAAAGATTGCTGATGTAGAAAGTGAAGCACAAAGCGGACATTCACTCGTTTCCGACTCAGAAAGCCCAAACGCAACTGAAAAAGGACAGTCACTTTCTTCTTTTGACCCAAGCGTTGAAGTTAGCGTTGATTTAAGTGATGAACAGTTCTGCAACCATGTGCTGGACTTAAAACAGCACATTTTAGCCGGCGACATTTTTCAGGTTGTGCCCTCGCGCACATTCTCTCTCCCCTGCCCGTCGCCGCTGCTTGCTTACGCTAAACTTAAAGAATCAAACCCAAGCCCTTACATGTTTTACATGCAAGATGCCGCTTTCAGCATATTTGGTGCCTCTCCTGAATCAGCGCTAAAATACGAAAGAGAAAGCAATCAGGTAGAGATCTACCCTATTGCCGGTACCCGTCCACGTGGCAAGCGCCCTGATGGCAGTATCGACAGAGATTTAGACAGCCGTATTGAGCTTAACCTTCGCGAAGACACCAAAGAAAAGTCTGAACACATTATGCTGGTTGACCTTGCCCGAAACGATGTGGCAAAGGTGAGTCGCCCAGGTACGCGCTATGTGAAAGACTTGCTAAAAGTCGACCGTTACTCTCACGTGATGCACTTAGTATCGCGCGTAGTTGGCCAATTGCGTGACGACTTAGATCCACTGCATGCTTATCAAGCCTGCATGAATATGGGCACCCTGGTTGGCGCACCAAAAGTAAGCGCAGCGACGTTAATTCGTGAAGTAGAGAAAAAACGCCGCGGCAGTTATGGCGGCGCGGTTGGCTATTTGAATGGTCAAGGCGATATGGACACTTGTATTGTCATTCGCTCAGCGTTCGTGAAAAACGGCACGGCTTATATTCAAGCGGGTGCAGGCGTAGTATATGACTCGGTTCCACAAGCTGAAGCTGATGAAACCCGCGCTAAGGCACAAGCGGTAATTGGTGCAGTAAAAGCAGCGCTACAAGAAGAAGCTGACAGTATCAACGTTGCATTAAATGAAGGAGGCAACGCATGAATCAGCAAGTGACCACCCTATTTTTGCTCGACAATGTAGACTCATTTACCTACAACCTTGTGGACGAACTGCGCACCTTAAACCTAGACATTAAGGTCTATCGCAACACAGTTTCAGCAGATGCTTTGTTTGAAAAAATGCAGGAACAAGCAAAGAAAGGCCCTGTGCTTCTTATGTTGTCGCCAGGTCCAGGCGCACCAAGTGAAGCTGGCTGTATGCCTGAGCTACTTAACAAAGTACACGGCGTGTTCCCCGTAATTGGTATTTGTTTAGGCCATCAAGCTATTGTGGAGCATTACGGCGGCACCGTAGGTCGCGCCAGCCAAGTTATGCACGGCAAGTCTTCTGCTATTACCCATTCTGAAGACGCCATGTTCAAAGGCTTACAGCAGCCCTTACATGTCGCACGCTACCACTCTTTAGTGGCACATTCATTGCCTGAAAACCTTACTGTTTGCGCATCTACAATAAACGATGACGGCAGTGAGGCCGTAATGGCAGTTTACAACAGCGAAGATCGCATGTTGGGTTTCCAATTTCACCCAGAATCTATATTAACAGCCCACGGCAGTTTGCTGTTAAAGCAAAGTATTGACTATTTAACGTTACAGGGAGCGAACCATGCTTAACGCAGGCCCTCTACTAGAACAAATTATGTTGCGAGAATCACTGTCGCAAACCGAGGCATACAGCTTGTTTAACAGCATCATGCACGGTGAGCAAAGCGAGGTGATGATTGCTTCAGTGCTGACTGCGCTGAAAATGAAAAAAGAATCACCTAGCGAAATTGCGGGTGCGGCGAGTGCTATGGTTGCAAACGCGCTACCCTTTCCTACACCGTCTTATGAATTTGCCGACATCGTTGGCACGGGCGGCGATGGTCACAACACCATTAATATTTCTAGCGCCGCAGGAGTTGTTGCCGCATCTTGCGGTGTGAAGGTGGCGAAACACGGTAATCGCAGTGTGTCGAGCAAGTCTGGTTCTGCTGATTTGTTTCGCCAGTTTGGACTTAATTTAGAAATAAGCCCAGAAACATCGCGAAAATGCTTAGATGAAGCAAATTTCACATTTCTTTTTGCACCGGTTTATCACGCCGGCATGCGCCACGCAGGCCCCGTGCGCGCTGCAATGAAGACCAGAACCTTGTTTAATATACTGGGGCCACTGGCGAACCCAGCGGGTCCAACTCACGGCGTTTTCGGCGTATACTCTCCCGAACTGCTTGAACCCTATGCGAAAACGCTTATGCTGCTTGGCCAACATCGCGCAATGATTGTGCATGGTGATGGCTTAGATGAACTGGCACTTCACGGCGAATCAATAATTTACGACCTTGAGCATGGCGATATTCGCAAACTTACTGTTACCGCTGAAGACTTCGGTTTACCTCATTATCCGCTTTCGGCAATTGAAGGTGGCGAACCTGAAGAAAACCGACAGTTTGTTGAAGCAGCGCTAAACGGCGAAGGCAAAGAGGCGCACCGTGCCGCTATTGCCATGAACTGTGGGGCACTGTTGAAAGTAACTGGTAAAGCCTCAACGTTTAAAGAAGGGGCGGAAATGGCGATGAACGCTATGGCTGAAGGTTTACCCATGCAGTTATTAACGAAGGTTGCCAAAATTACTCAGGAGGTAAGCACGAATGGCTAATGTGCTTGAGAAAATTGTTGCAGACAAACGAGAAGAAGTGGCCGCACGCAAAGAAGCACGGCCGCTAGAAAGCTTCAAGGCTGGCCTAGTGCCTTCCCAAAAAAGTTTGTTTGCTGCACTAAGTGAGCCAAACGCTGGCTTTATTTTCGAATGTAAAAAAGCGTCGCCTTCAAAAGGCCTTATTCGAGAGCATTTCGATTTAGACGAGATTTTAGCAGCTTACACGCCTTACGCTGCCGGTATTTCAGTGCTAACAGATGAGAAGTACTTTAAAGGTAAATTTGAGTACTTAGCTTATGTTACTGAGCGCATTGCTCAGCCTGTGCTTAATAAAGACTTTTTCGTTGATACCTATCAAGTGTATCTAGCCCGTCACTACAATGCCGACGCTGTGCTATTGATGCTTAGTGTGCTCAATGACGATGAGTATCGTGAATTAGAAAGCGTTGCTAATGCTCTGTCATTAGACATTCTTACCGAAGTAAGTAATGAAGAAGAAATGGAGCGCGCTATTGCCCTTGAAGCCAACATCATTGGTATCAACAACCGCAACTTACGCGACCTATCTACCGATTTAGCGACCACCGAACGTCTTGTGCCCATGCTTGAAAAAGCCACGCACGACTTCGTGGTTATTTCAGAGTCGGGCATATACACACACCAAGATGTACTTCGTTTAGCGCCTGTATCCCAAGGCTTTTTGGTGGGCAGCGCGCTAATGGCCGAGGCTGACCTTACACGAGCGGTGAAAACGTTAGTGAATGGTGCAGTAAAGGTGTGTGGGCTTACCAGTCCCGAACAAGCGCAAATGGCGTTTGATAAAGGCGCAAGCTTTGGCGGGCTTATCTTCGCTGAAAAATCGCCACGCTGTGTGAGCGAAGCACAGGCTTTGACTATAACGCGGAGCGTTGACGGTGCTTTTGTTGGTGTGTTCGTTAATCACGACATTGATGAAGTGGCATCACTCGCCGCCTCGCTCAACCTTTTTGCTGTGCAGCTTCACGGTAGCGAAGATGACATCTACATTTCAGCGCTTGCTGCCAAGCTTCCAGAAGGTTGTGAAATTTGGAAAGTCGAAGGTGTTAAAGCAACCTCTTCTGGCGCACTACCAGAAGCAGTGGACAGACACTTAAACAATAGCCTTGTAAGCCGCGTTCTTCTGGATTGCCAAGTAGGCGATGCAAAGGGCGGCACAGGCGAAGCCTTCAACTGGCAGCTATTAAACGATATCGAAGCAAAGCATAAGTTAGTGCTTGCTGGCGGTATCAACGCCCAAAACGTTGCAGATGCTATTGCAACCGGCAGTGGTGCTATTGACGTGAATTCAGGTGTAGAAACCGCACCCGGCGTGAAAAGCGAAGAAAAACTCGATGCGCTTTTCGCCATTTGCCGCCGTTACTAATTTAAAAACAGGACAACGTAATGAACCAGTTAGATACAAAATTTGGTGAATTTGGTGGCATGTACGTGCCCGAGCTACTTATTCCAGCACTAGACCAACTGGAAAAAGCATTTTTGGATGCCAAGGACGACCCGACGTTTAACGAAGAGTTTTTATCTCTGTTAAAAGACTATGCCGGTCGCCCAACGTCAATGACGTTAACGCGCAACCTTGTGAGCAATCCAAAGGTAAAATTATACCTAAAGCGTGAAGACCTACTACACGGTGGTGCACACAAAACTAATCAGGTGTTAGGCCAAGCGCTACTTACCAAGCGCATGGGTAAAAAAGAAGTTATCGCCGAAACAGGCGCGGGCCAACACGGCGTTGCCACCGCGTTAGCATGTGCGTTACTAGGGCTTAAAGCACGTATTTATATGGGTGCAAAAGACGTTGAACGTCAAGCGCCAAACGTGTTCCGAATGAAACTTATGGGCGCAGAGGTTATTCCTGTAAACGCAGGCTCAGGTACCCTTAAAGATGCCGTAAACGAAGCCATGCGCGACTGGTCAGCGAACTATGATAAAGCCCACTATTTGTTAGGTACAGCCGCGGGCCCACACCCGTTCCCGACTATTGTTCGTGAATATCACCGCATGATTGGCGAAGAGACTCGCGCACAAATTATGGAAAAAGAAGGTCGCTTACCTGACGCCGTAGTAGCGTGCGTGGGCGGAGGCTCAAATGCTATCGGTATGTTTGCAGACTTTATTGATGAGCCATCTGTACGCTTAGTGGGCGTTGAGCCTGCAGGTAAAGGGGTGCATACCAAAGAGCACGGCGCAACTATCGTGACGGGTACAAAAGGTATTCTTCACGGCGCTTACACCTTCATTATGCAAGACAAAGAAGGCCAGATTGAAGAGAGCTACTCAGTATCTGCTGGTCTGGACTACCCTGCTGTTGGCCCTCAGCATGCTTATCTTCACGACATTGGCCGAGCGGAATACGTGGCCGCCACCGACGAAGAAGCGCTGAACGCATTCCAATTGCTTGCAAGAAAAGAAGGTATTATTCCTGCCCTTGAATCGTCGCATGCTTTAGCGCACGCACTTAATATGGCGGATGAAGCGGAGGAAGAGACTATCATCGTAGTTAACTTATCAGGTCGTGGCGACAAAGATTTAGCGCACGTTATCAACATTTTAGGGGACGATTTATAATGGATAGATATGCACAGATGTTTGCCGGCCTTGATGAAAAGAACCAAGGCGCTTTCGTACCTTTCGTAATGGTAGGTGACCCCGATTTAGCGCAATCTGAAGATATTATTTGTAAGTTAATCGAAAGCGGCGCAGATGCACTAGAGCTGGGTATCCCTTACTCAGACCCCATCGCGGATGGCCCGACTATACAAGCGTCGGCGATTCGCGCTTTGGAAAGCAAAGTGACGGTAGCAGATTGCTTGGGCGTAATTTCACGAGTTCGCGCAAAATACCCTAACGTTCCAATTGGTTTGTTGCTTTACAGTAACTTGGTTATGGCCCAAGGTGTTGAGAACTTTTACAGCAAAGCGCAAGAAGCAGGCGTTGATTCAATTTTAGTTGCAGATGTGCCAATTCGTGAGGCGGCGCCTTTTCAAAAAGCTGCCGAAGCAACAGGTATTTCACAAATATTGATTGCCCCGCCGAATGCCACCGAAGAGACCATGGAAAAAATTGGTGAATTCTCAAAAGGCTACACGTACTTACTGGGACGTGCGGGCGTTACTGGCGCAGAAACGGCAGCAAACGTGCCTGCATCAGAGCTTATAGAGCGCTTGAACAAACATAAAGCAGCACCAGCATTGTTAGGCTTTGGTATTTCTACACCGGAACAGGTGAAATCTGCTATTGACGCTGGAGCGGCTGGCGCAATTTCGGGCTCGGCGACAGTGAATATTATCGCTGCCAATTTATCGGACAGTCACAAAATGCTGAGCGAGCTCGGCAGCTTTGTTGAAAGCATGAAAGCAGCTACGGCAAAAGGGTAAACGTATGCTATATATGATTTGTGCTACCGATGTAGCAGACAGCCTAGAAAAACGCCTTGCGGCGCGACCTGCTCACCTTGAACGTTTAAATGCGTTAAAAGATGCAGGCCGCTTAGTGATGGCAGGTCCTTTTCCTGCTGTAGATAGCCCAGATCCTGGCCCGGCCGGGTTTACTGGCTCGCTAGTGGTAGCTGAGTTTGATTCACTAGAAGCTGCTCAAGCATGGGCAGACGCCGACCCGTATATTGAGGCTGGTGTTTACGAAAGTGTTGTAGTTAAACCTTACAAAAAGGTTTTGCCTTAGCTTTTGAGATAAGCGTTATATCTTAAGCAACTACAGTTAGCGAAAGCCCCTGAAAGCCGGACTACTCTGGTTTTAAGGGGCTTTTTTGTTGCTTCAACAATAATGAAGCTAACACTTATTTATTAAACTAGTGTGGACAGACACTTATTTACTAATCTAATGGGGACACACACTCGTAATTGTTCACCACGCTTCATTTAGTTGATAATGGACAGTCAGTCACTTAACAATCAGCCAACAATCTCAATAAACAATCCCTTGTGGACAGACACTCGCTCCTCTAAGTGAGTGCCCCAACGCCTTAAAGCTTCGTCTTAGAATTGGCTCAAAATTCTGCGTTTAAAGATCGACCTTTTCGTGTTCACCCATCTCTTCTGGCTTTACCGTTTTACCAGTTAGCATTTTGAACATACCTTTGAGTGAAGGGTCTGCATCCCACACTTCTGCATCTATAAGTTCAAAGCGAAGCATTAATAAAGAAGGATCATCTTTACCTTTCTCGAACCATGCTTCTACCGGATTAGACCAGTATTTATCAATCACCTCTTTACGTGATTCAACAGTGAGGTTGCCTCGGATACAAGCAAATACATCATGACCTTTGGATGCAAAATGAACCATGGCTTTTCCACCTTTTGCAATGCGGTTGTCTCGACTTGTGTAAAACCAAAACTCGCTATCAGCATCTTTATCAAGTTGGGCGTACATAGGCTCGGCATGCATATCCTCACCTACCAGACTTACCATTACTTTTGGACTATCAGACATGGCTTTCCACATTGTTTTCTTAATATCGCTAGACATAGCTCCTCCTTGTTGAAAATAAGTGTCTGTCCGACGTTACTATTGAACAAAACACCTTATTTTCATTTTATTGATACATTTAAAGCCTATGCATCGCACATGACATGCCAAAAAAACCATATCGCCTAACTTTCTTGCAAAAAAAAGTTATTGAGAAACGTCAGCTTTTCATCCAACGCGAGGCAGGTACAGGTTTGGACAGACACTTATATATTCCAATGGTCTGTATAAACGATGTAAAGGAAACCTTGGACAGTGACTCGACGACATCATAAATATTGCTCACATAGTTACAATCAACAAAGCGGACAGACACTTTTTCAAAGTAATAGTAAAGATTACTCAATCTGTAATGGCAGCGAGAGCGCTAGACTATATTCGTAACATGAGGCCTTTAAATAGATTGTGGACAGACACTATAATTTTGACTTGCGTCATGATTGCAATTAAGTGTCTGTCCACAACATTTGCTCTTTCGTAAATGCCATTTACCTAAGGCTTATATACAGCTTTTGCTCTGCAAGGTAGACTAAACAACCTAGTTCAGAATGGGTTCAGTTAACCAAGTTATACTTATCTGTAGTTTGGCCTGTGTAGGAAAATAATTGTGAGGTTGTATGGCATTATCGCTTCGTGTTGCAGTAGTTTGTTTAGTGTTAGCTTTGTCTAGCACTGCGCCAGCTTTGGCGTTTCAAGACTCTGGCGTCGATATATCAAAAAGCGAAGCTGCTGAGCGTGCTCGCGTTGCTGTAAATGGACGCGTCTTAAAAGTTGAACAGACCTCAAAAAACTACCGGGTAAAAGTACTTAAAAAGTCAGGGCGAGTAGTATCAGTAGACGTAGACAAACGCTCAGGCAAGGTAAAAACAAATAAAGATAAGGACTAACATGCGTATCCTCGTAGCCGAAGACGATAGCAGATTATTAACCCAGCTTGATGCGCTCCTTCAGCGAAATGGCTATAGCGTAGACCTCGCAGATAATGGTGAGCACGCGCTTTATCTCATTAAAGAATATAGCTATGACCTGGCTATCATCGACATCGGCATGCCGAAGTTAGACGGATTTGAGGTTATACGAAAAGCCCGTCAAGCAGATATTTCTTGCCCGATACTTATCTTAACGGCTAGAGATAGATGGCAAGAGAAAGTAGAAGGCCTTGATGCCGGAGCCGACGACTACCTCACCAAACCCTTTCATAACGAAGAGTTACTTGCTCGAACAAAAGCGCTAATTCGACGAGCTTCAGGGCAAGCGAACCCGACCATTCAGTTCGGACCAATCTCGCTGGATACCGTTAGTGAAGAGCTATCGTTGAATGGTCAAGCTTTAGATTTAACAGCTTACGAATACAAGGTTATGGAGTACCTTATGCTTAACCCGCAAAAGGTCATCTCAAAAACAGAGCTAACCGAGCACATTTATGACCAAGATTTCGATTTAGATAGTAATGTCATAGAGGTTTTCGTGGGAAGACTGCGGAAAAAGCTGGACCCGACAGGTGAGTTAAAGCCAATCGAAACCCTTCGAGGTAGAGGCTATAGGATAAATAGAGGTTTATGAGGCAATTGTCGCTACGTCTTCGGAGTATCTTTCTAGCGATTGTTCTTCTAGCGTTATTTGCGCCCTTTACTGTTGTCATTTTAGACGAGGCGTATACTGATAGCCTTACGCAAGCCAAGATGAGTGAACTTAGGTTAATGAACTTAGGTCTGCTATCGGCTTTCGAGTTAGATGGCGACTTGCCCTACATGCCTGAAATTTTATATGAAGAGCAGTTAAACCTTCCGGGGTCAGGCTATCTTGGCGTCATTGTGTTTCGAGACGAAGTAATTTGGCAATCAGCCTCTGCTCTTGAATATACTTTTGTACCACCTCAGATAGACGTTTCAGTCGGTAAAGAGTTATTTCTTGAGTCTTATACACCTAGTTTTGAAAAAAATTCCCAGTTTTTTGTGTACGCCTTCACCGCAGAATTTGCTTCAAGTAGAGACTTCGAGCCTGTTCGGTTTTATATATTTAACAATAAAGCACTCTTTGAGGCAGAGCGAAAGACGTTTTTAGACACGACGTGGCAATGGATCTTCACGCTTTGTATAGCACTCCTAATTTTCATTGTTATCGGGATTAGCCTAGTACTTCTTCCCGTTAGAAAGTTAATTGACGAAATTTCACAAACCTCAAGCGGGCATAAACGCCAGTTGGAAGCTCGATACCCGGTTGAATTTGATTCTTTAAAACAATCTATTAATGGGTTACTACACACAGAGGCTGCTCAAAGGGCGAGATATAAAAATAGCTTAGGAGACTTAGCACATAGTTTGAAAACGCCCTTGGCGGTGGCATCGGGCACTAGTGATTTACCCGCTGAGGTAAACGAAGCACTACAACAAATTGACAGAATAATTAAACGTCAGTTGAAAAGAGCAAGTGCAGGAAAATCTGGTTGGCAACACGCTATCGATATATTACCCATTTTGCACAAACTCGCCGATGCGATGGACAAGGTCTACCAAGATAAAGCCCTTACCATTGAGTTAGAAATGGATGAGGACACTCAGTTTAAAGGGGACGAAACAGACTTTATGGAGCTTTGCGGTAACCTGTTAGATAACGCATGCAAAGCGGGTCAAGATAGAATCGTTGTATCTGCTGAAACAAGTGAAGGTTGGCTCACAATCAATGTTGAAGACGACGGGCCAGGTATTCCTGACGACAAAAAAGTACTTTTACTAGAGCGAGGAACTCGTCTTGACACCTACAACGAAGGTCACGGAATTGGAATGGCCTTAGCCACAGACCTAGTTTCAATCTACGAAGGTAGAATGCTTATCAAGGACAGCGCGCTTGGCGGCGCTCGTATCGTTATTCAATTTCCAAATCACGATTAGTGGCTTAAAAGCCCACAGGCTCACTCATAAATCAGTGAGCCTTCAATGATTGAAAGCTGGCTTAAAAATGGACACACACTTTATTTTTCCAACAAGCTTGATATCGGACAGACACTTTTTAAATTTATTGTTTAGCTATGCGGCATTAGGGACTGCTCAAAAACATGTGAGTGTTTGTCCACTATCTATTGCTCTAAAGTACTTTGCGCAAATCCGAGCAAGTGTCTGTCCACTATCTATTGATGCGCTGTATTAGTACTGATTTACAAAGTAGTTTTTTCACCTTCACTCGATAACAGCACCGCAAGCCACTTACTTTCTTCGCGAGATTCAAGCGCTATTTTTACTACCATGGTTAATGGTACTGATAGAAGCATCCCAACAGTTCCCAGTAACCACCCCCAAAATATCAATGATAGAAATACCACAAGTGTAGAGAGTCCCATGCCCTTACCCATTAATCTAGGCTCGACCATATTACCCATGATGGTATTTACAAGCACAAAACCGAGTGCAGCGAAGCCTGCTGAGGCAGGACCAAGTTGAACAAATGCAATTAAAACTGCTGGCACTGCAGCAATAATAGAACCGATATTTGGAATGAAGTTGAGCATGAAAGCCAAGACGGCCCATAACATGAAATGATCTACCCCGAGCACGTAAAGCCAAACGCCAATTATCAAGCCTGTGCCCAAACTAACCACCGTTTTTATTGCTAAATAGCTATTTACAGAACGTATAAATTTATCAATGTGCTTAAGCTTCATACCAGGATCTGCAAGTGCAATATGGAAACGGCGAGGAATACTGTCTGCCTCAAAAAGCATGAAAATGACAGTTAAAAGTATCAGGAATAAGTTAGAAAGCACGCCGCCCATCCCGCTGATGAAATTTGTTGCTACAGACATAGCCGTTGCTGGATCAAGGTGCGAAGCGATTAACTCTCTATTGATGTGAATATTAAATTCAGCCAATTTGGACACAACCCAGGCAAACTCTGTATCCAGCTTACTTCTATACTCTGGCAAATTTTCTCGAAACTCGGTCATAGACTGGCCAACTAAGCCAGCTAAAAGAAAACCAAAAACAACGATAAGCAGTATAACAAAAGTTATAGAGAGCCATTTAGGCACGCCGAATTTCGAGGTCCAACGTATTATTGGGCTACACGCGATCGCTATAAAAATAGAGAGAAAAAACGGTACCATGATCGTACTGGCGGCTTTAATGCCAGCCATCACCACTACTAAACATGCTAAAACTATAAGAATTTTTGCTGTTGGCGAGCGTAGTTCCATTGACATTTTGTGCTACATTCCTGACTGAAACGACAACACTTTACAACGACTTATAAACAACTACAAACAAGAGACTTCAATGAACTTTAATCTTGCCACTATTAAAATTAAAAACTTAAGACTACGCACCTACATCGGCATCAATGAAGATGAAATAAAAAACAAGCAGGACGTTGTTGTTAACGTGAAAATTGATTACGACGCAGAAAAAGCCACGAATACCGACGATATGAGTGATGCGCTTAACTACAAAACGATTACAAAGGCAATCATCAAGCTTGTAGAAGACAACCGCTTTTCTCTTCTGGAAAAACTTACCGCCGATGTGCTAAGTATTGCCGCGGAACATTCTTCAGTACGCTACGCTGAGGTTGAGGTTGATAAGCCACATGCCCTCAGATTTTCTGATTCCGTGTCCCTGACACTATCTTGCAATAAGACGGGATAGGTCCACACCATAAGGAGCTAATTGTGAACATTCTTTTGACCGGTGGAACAGGGCTGATAGGAAGCGAATTTATTCGTCAATATTCACATGAACATGAATTCACGGTGATTTCTCGCGACTTTGCAAAGGCAAAGAGCAAATTGGGAGAGAACGTTAAAATCGTCGAGAATGTTTCTTCGATAGAAAATTTTGAGAATTTCGACGCAGTAATTAATTTAGCTGGTGAGCCTATCGCCGATAAGCGCTGGACAGACACTCAAAAGAAAAAAATTTGCGATAGTCGCTGGGACATCACTTCTGAGATTGTCTCAAAAATAAATAGCTGTGATACGCCTCCGTCCATTTTCGTATCGGGCTCTGCGATTGGTTACTACGGCAATCAAGGAGACAAGGTTGTAACTGAAGAAACTTCTCCTAATAACGAGTTCACCCATGAACTGTGTGCTAAATGGGAGGCCATCGCACAGAGTGTAGATCAAGCTAAGACACGTGTAGTAACGCTTCGAACTGGTGTAGTTCTCACCGAAAAAGGCGGAGCGTTAGGGAAAATGGCACTACCGTTTAAATTGGGGGCCGGAGGTACACTTGGGAGTGGTAGTCAGTATTTGGCTTGGATCCACTTACAAGATATGGTGCGTGCTATCTCCTTCTTGCTCGAGAATAGTGCATGTTCTGGTGCATTTAATTTAACGGCACCGGAGCCTGTCACGAACAAGATGTTCTCTAAAGCGCTCGCAAAATCACTTAACCGACCTTGCCTGTTCAATGTCCCGGGCTTTATTATGAAAGTAGCCATGGGCGAATCGTCGACGATGATACTTGAGGGGCAAAGAGTCATTCCTCAAAAGCTTACTACTGCCGGCTTCAGTTTTGAATTCCCTTCTATCGACGAGGCGCTAAGAGAAATATATCGCGCATAATTGAATTACTGAAATTCGTTATGTGCCTTGTGGACAGTCACTCACACCCAATGAGTGACTGTCCGATGCGCTTACTTTAAAAAAGCGCTTGGTTAAGTGTCTGTCCATTTTGAATTTACGCGTCTTTTAAACGCAAGAATACCTAAACCATATTCCTCAGCATCTGACCGGTATTAAGCGTAAGCAAACGCCAGCATCCGAACGCACCTAATATGCCTACAACGATAGCGCCAACGCTTGGCGCTATCGCCCAGTATTCCGGGTGTAAGCTTGCTTCCATTTGAAACACCGAGGTTTGAAGTAGATAGAGGCTCAACTCATTGGCCATTGCTGCCATAAAGCCTGCTACTACACCAATGATAACAAACTCAAAAATCACGCTTTTCCTTATTAAACTGCCCTTAGCACCAAGTGTGCGAAGTATGGCTATTTCCTGTTTACGTTCATCCATACTCGCCTGTACTTGTGCAATCAATACTAGACTTCCCGCTAACAATACCAGCACCAGAATAAATTCAACGGCAACAGACACCTGCTCAACAATCTCTCGCAATTGATTAATTCGAGCATCAACGTCGAACATAGTTATTGATGCAAACGGCTTAAGTAAGTTAGTTAGCTCTGCCTTTCTCTCGGTAGGAAGGTAGAAACTAGTAATATAAGTTGGACTAAATGCAGCCATTGCCCCAGGATGAATAACAAAGAAAAAGTTAGGCTGCATAGTCTGCCAATTCACAGTACGAATACTCGTTACTTTTGTTTCGACAATCTCGCTTCCCACATTAAAAGTAAGCCGATCACCCATTTTAATATTCAACCTTTCTGCAACGCCTTCTTCAACGGAAACTGGGAACCATCCTTCGCTGTATTGTTTATCCTCATCGCCATGCCAGTTCCCGTCGATGACCTCGTTTTCCTTTTGAAGCGTGTTGCTCCAAGTTAGGTTTGCTTCTCTGCCTAAACCTCTTCGGCCTTCTCGATTCGGCTCGTCTTCTTTAGAAACCTCGGTGTTTACCCCTTCTCCATTTACCGAAACAAATCGACCTCGAATGACAGGGTAAAACTCTTCGATATTTACGTTATTGTCAGCGAAGTGTCTGTCCAACTCGGGTTGTATGTCTGGCGTAATGTTAATTAAGAAGTAATTGGGTGTACCTTCGGGTAATTGCGAACGCCATTGCGATACCATATCGTTGCGCATTACCAACACCACTAAAAGCAACATAATGGTGACGGAAAAGCTAATAAGCTGCACGCTGTTGTCCATTGCACGTCGCTTAATACGTGCCCATGCCAACTGCCACGCACCCATTCTTCCACTGCCCAACTTGCGTCCCACAGCAATTAAGATATACGTAGCACCAAGTAATCCGAGCACTAGGGCAGCGCCAGATACAAAAAGAATAGCGCTAATTTTTAAATCGCGGCTATACATCCACATCAATAAAAATATCGCACCACCTGAAGCCACGAACTGAATGCTTCTGGAACGTAAATTCGCTGATATGTCCTTTCTTAATACGCGAAGCGGAGGAACTGAAAATAGCTGCAAAAGCGGATATAAGGAAAAGAGCAAAGCACACGTCGCACCTGTAGCAACGGCTATTAAAAGCGGCCGCCAATGCCACACATCAAGAGACACATCCACCCTATCCGCTACAAGTGAAACCACCACTTGCTGACCGATAAAACCGATAACGAGGCCGATAAAAATACCAAGCCCAGTGATGAATAAAATCTGGAACAAATAGACTTTTCGAATGGTGCTGCTTGTTGCCCCCAAGGTCTTCATTATTGCAACAGGGTCAAAGTGACGTTGAGCATAACGCTGAGCAGCAACGGCAATGGAAACGGCCGCTAATACTATTGCTAACAAACTCGCTAACAAAAAATAGCGCTCAGCACTAGCGACAGAACGCCCTATCGCTGACTCGTCATCTTCGACTGTCCGCCACGAGTGTAAGTCGTCATTTAATTGGGGCAATAACCAGGTATTGAAGTTTTCTATGTCACCCGCATCACCGGCAAAAAAGCCCACATAACGAGCGCGACTCCCTGGCCCGGTTATCGCAGTTTTTTCCAAATCATCTAAGTTAATCAGAGCGATAGGGTCAGTATTAAACACGCTAAAGCCAGCATCGGGAATATCTACCAACACATGGGTGACGGTAAAAGTTCCATCACCAATTTCGACACTATCGCCAATAGAAAGCCCTAGACTCTGAAAAAGCCGAGACTGTACCCATGCTTCCCCAGATTGTGGTAATTCTGCAGTATTGCGCTTTTCTCCAAAAGGCTGGTCGGTAATATTGACTGTCCCTTTCAGTGGATAAGCGTCATTCACTGCTCGTAAATCAACAAGCGACATCTCGTCGCCTTTAAATACCATTGAACGTGTTGCTACCTGCTTTGCCGTCGCAAGGCCCTCTTCTTGGGCTCTAGCCAACCATTCCTCGTTTATAGGGTCATCTGAACGAAGTTGTGCATCTGCTGCAATGAATGCTGCAGAGCGAGACTTTAGTGCGCCCTGTAAACGCTCACTGAAAAGTGACAGCGACAATACGGCTGCCACAGAAAGCACAATGGCCAGCAATATAATGGTAAGTTCGCCGCGCCTTGCCTCATGCTTGAAAAGCCGCCAAGCTAAATTAAAAGACGTCGACATCTAAACCGCCTCTTTCTTATTCATTGTGTTCGCGCCCGTTGTTTCAACTAATTCGCCAGCATTCATAGTGAGTTGCCTGTCACAATGTTCCGCAAGCTCGTTATCATGAGTTACGAGTACGAGAGTTGTGCCTTTCTCTCTATTCATCTCGAACAACAGCGATTCGATTTTTTCACTATTTTTGGCGTCTAGATTGCCGGTAGGCTCATCGGCGAAAAGTATTTTGGGAGAGGTAATAAATGCTCGCGCTATGGCAACGCGCTGCTGCTCGCCCCCCGATAACTGGTTAGGGAAATGATGCGCGCGATGTTTCAAACCGACTTGTT
>JAXHTT010000220.1:0-4412 GCA_034190055.1 Pseudomonadota bacterium
AGTGAATACGCCTGACACCAAAGAAGGCTATTACTACCGTACTATTTTCGAGAGCTACTTCCCTCAAGAAAGTGCTGCGCGCTGTGTACCTGGCGGCAAGTCAATCGCCTGTAGTACTGCAGAAGCCCTTGAATGGGACGAGAGCTTTAAGAACAACGCCGACCCTTCAGGTCGCTCAATGAAAGATGTTCACGCTGGTGAGTCTTAATAGACACCACGAAACAGCAATATGGAAAATGTAGAAAACGCAGCTTAGGCTGCGTTTTTTATTGCTGTTCTACTCTTGTCGTTGGTTTATACCAGAGTGCAGAATTAGTGAGAGGCGTTTCAATAGGAAGTAATGGGTTTTCTAAAGTAAAAATTTTACGCTTATTAACGTCTAATGATTCTAAAATAGGCGCATAGGTAGACTCAAACAAGGCGTCAAACGAGCCATCTTCTATAGCTCTATTTAAGCCTGTCTGAATGAGGTTTTCTAATGTTTTGTTATTGCCATTAACGAAGTAATACATGGCTGTGGGGTAATAAAGCGCCATTGAAGGCTCTAGAGAGAGGTTAGTGCGACTCCCCTCTTCTTCAAGTTCAGCGGTCACCTCCATCACCGAGCGGGGAAAAAAGTCGCCTTTACCCTGCTTTATCATGTCATACCCCTCGCGAAACTCAGGTACGGTAAAAACATTAAAGCCGTTAGCTTGGAGAATTTTGGTATCTGGCCACTCTTCTCCCTGAATAGGGACAAGTTTACGCATATCGTTCAACGATAATACATCATCAAACTTTGGCTTCTTCTCTTTATTTATAACGAAAACGCGTAAGCCTATGAGTCCTTTCGCAATGGGTATACGAATGGCTGTAAGCTCTTTTTCACGCTGGCTATCAGTCATGCTCCACACGACGTTCACTTCTCTGTTTTCTCGAAGCTGGCGCATTGCCTTACCCGTCAATAATATTCGGTCTGAAGGACGAAGTTCATAGTTTACCCCCGTTTTATCGAGTGCTAGTTTCAGTAATGCAATAGGATATTGTGCACGTGCGTCGGAGTCATCGATAGGCCTGGGATAGGTAATCGTCCATGTAGCGCCATCAGCCATTGGTACAATAGCCCAAAGACATAAAGCAATAGCTGCAGTAACGGCTTTTTTAAGCAAGTTGAAGCTGTGCATTTTCTTTATGCCCATGATGAATTAAAGAGTGAATTAAACAGTGAGTTAAAAAATGAGTTGAGTACTCATCATCGCGTTTTGTTCTCCTAAGAACCCAATGCATATTAAACATTTATTCAATGCCAATGTATTTATGTGTTTGTAAAGATAGCCGCCAGTTGCGCTCAATACAAGTACGTACAGCCAGTTCAGTTGCTCTCTTCTGCTGGCTAATTGGTTGTAAACAAACTTGTTTTCCTTCTAGCGATGATACATTGCTCAACAGCGCGTCGAGTTCGTCAATATGCTTTTGCATAGCGATAGGATGCTTAATTTCATTCGCTCTTTCTAAAGCACTGACCAAAACATCGTATCCACCTTTCATGTTTATTTTAGGTGAAACGGTTACGTAAGTACGCTCATCGCAAAGCACTTCAAACGTGCCGCTGGTCTCAATTTGCGTAGTGTATCCATTGTCGTGTAGCAAATTAGTCAACGGGCGTAAATCATACATACAAGGCTCACCACCGGTAATAACCACGTGCTTTGCCACGTATCCTTGTTTACTAAATTCGGCCAGTAAGGCGTCTTCGCTTGAGGTGAAATAGCTTTCTGACTCTTCACCTTTGCTTATCACCGCCTGTGGCGAGACACTTAAATCAGGTTTAATTTCCCACGTATGTTTGGTATCACACCATGGGCAGCCTACAGGACAGCCCTGCAGCCGAACAAATATAGAAGGAATACCTGTGTGTGCTCCTTCACCCTGGATAGTTTCAAACATCTCATTGATGTTTAATGTGGACATTACAGACAATTTGACACCCTTTAACGATTGTATGTTGGGATTTTACCAAGGATCACATAAAATTCGGGGATAATTTCTTAAATCTTCAAAAACTATGTCAGAAAACGTTGTTGTTATCTATTCAGGAGGCATGGACTCTTTCACTGTACTGCACAAAGCACTAAAGGCAGGTAAAAATGTCCACGCATTAAGCTTTAACTACGGTCAGCGCCATAAGAAAGAGCTCGATTATGCAGCGAACGTGTGTAAATCGCTTAATGTGCCCCACAAAATTGTCGATATTAGCGCTATTAATACACTTATTGGTGGCTCTGCCCTAACGTCAGATATCGATGTGCCTGAGGGTCACTATGAAGAGCCAAGTATGAAGCAAACGGTAGTCCCTAACCGCAACATGATATTGCTGTCATTGGCGGTTGGTTATGCTGTGAGCTTGGACGCCAATGAAGTCTATTATGGCGCACACTCAGGCGACCATGCCATTTACCCCGACTGTCGCCCAGAATTCGTACATAAAATGAATGACGTATGCGGTATCGCGAACTACACCCCTGTTACCATAATGACGCCCTATATCGACGACAGCAAAACTGCTATTTTGACTGACGGCTTGTCGATGGGTTTGGATTACGGGCAAACATGGACGTGCTACAACGGCAGAGAAAAAGCCTGCGGGAAATGCGGTGCATGTGAAGAGCGTTTAGAAGCTTTTAAGGAAAACAACGCTACCGACCCACTAGAGTACGAATAGGTACTGCTCATACAAATAAACAGACTCAATAAAAAACACCTCTTGTACCCTGCGTATTTATGAACGCTTTAGAACAAGAGGTGCTTTTATATTAGCTGTATTAATGAAACTACTTCTGACTTTCAGAAATAAAATAACTCAACTCTTTAATGCAGTGACGTAATACCGGGTTTAACCGCGTGTTTTTACCATTCATAACGAATAGCTCGTGGCTAAAGTTAAAAAGACTCCCTTGTGCAATAGGCACAAGCCCTAACGCCGCCCCCTGCTCTTTCGCCATGTAATCTGGTAATAAACCGATATATTCGCCCGTCATAATTGCGGACATGGCAGCATCAAAAGAATCAGAAAAGGTTTGGATGGATAGTCTGGTTTCATCTTCAATATAGTTAGCCGACGACAGGCCAGCGATACCAATCGCAGGATAGTCACCAATTTTCACATTATCAGGCAATTCAGTATCGCGATACTTCGCCAAAGGATGAGTTGGCGCGCAGTACAAGCGCCCTTCAGTTTCAATCCCCACCGGGTGAAAAGTGACTGATTCTGGCTTTACCATGTCATAGGTTGAAACCACAAGATGACACTCACCCGATAACGCTACATGTTCTACTTCGTTGTATAATCGTGTTTGGATATTCACATGAATATCGTCAAACTTCTTCATCGTACTTTTAACCGCTTTACTAACGGCCAAGTGCATTGATAGCGGAAGACCTGCCATTAACACTAGCGTGATATGCCCAGAATAATCATCGTGTAGCGATTTTAGATTGAATACAAAGTTATCGAATGCGTTGAAGATGCGCTTGGTTTCTTGAAAAACCACCTCACCTTCTTTTGTCATTTGAAAACCACCACGACCACGATGGCATAACACTAAATCTAAACGCTCTTCCAGCTTTTTAATGGCGGCACTGATATTTGGTCGTTGCATACGCAACACGGGTTCTGCCGCAGTAAATCCGTTGCAGCTCGCTACAGCATAAAACACACGCAGTAGCTTGATATCTGACTCCTGAAGACGATTAAGCATGTTAGCACCTGTTTATAGGTATAGTTATCGATACTCTAATTAGAACTATATGTAACTAGTGGCGCTATTACAACGACATTTTGCTACTTTTCGTCTCATTTGCTAATAAAAAACCAACTTTCCTATTACGTAAACAGCTATCTAAGCGAATATTTTTACATAAGTAAAAAGAACATAAGTGTAAGTAAAGACATAGGAGTCATGTGTTATCCGGTTTTATACGAAACCCGAGGAAAGAAGGCTTGATTGAGAATATGACAAGACTAAATAAAGACGTAGCTGAGGCAACTACAAGCGCCCTCAATAAGCATTGAGGGCCTTACGTATGAAAAATACCTAATGAAAATGCTTAAGAAAGCGCCACTACCTGTTTTCTAAGCGACTCAATATCGTCACGAAGTGAAGCTGCTTTCTCGAACTCAAGCTCTCGGGCATATTCGAACATCTGTTTTTCGAGTTCAGTAATTTGATCCATCAACTCAGTTGCACTTGCTGTTTTCTGTTGCTTTTTCTTTTCTTCAACTTTGCGCAGTCGTACCTTACCAGAAGCTGGGTGCGCGCTGTCGCCTAAGTCCATAATATCGGTAATAGGCTTATTGAGTCGCATTGGGGTAATACCGTTGGCCTCATTATGCGCCATTTGTTTTTCACGACGTCGTTCGGTCTCGTCCATCG
>JAXHTT010000221.1:0-4383 GCA_034190055.1 Pseudomonadota bacterium
GTTTACTGAACCTTGGGCGTCGAATACCAGCTCAGCAAAGCCGTCATCTAACAGGCTGACGGAAAGACTTTTGCCTGTGTATATCATTATCATCTCCTTCGGCATTGGCCAGGATGTTAGTGAAGTAATCCAACTGATTTGTAGGGTCGTATGCATTCACTAACGCGTTAGGGTGGCTAGATTCTTTACAAAGCCACACAAAATTTCAACAAAAAATCAAACAAGCGTTTCAATTTGTCTAAAGTAGTGGTCGGATGACTTAAATTCAAGTCTAAATATCGAATTCAAGCTTCATTTCGATATTGGTGATTGTATAATGAGCGTTATTGGCTCAAAGCGCCAATCCAGCAAAAGAATAATCTACAATCACGTCAACTATGTGTGTAAAGCATAGCTAACGACAGCTGGCACAACATCTTCTTTGGCAAGGAGCCAGACTGACATTTTTCCCTCGTTAGTAAAAAAATGTAGTGGGTCAGTCGCAATGCTGCTTTTTCAGCAACATTTTATAATCAGCTCGTTTTGGCAAAGTCGCCAACGCTCATAAGCGTTCGAGTGTAGAGCAGGGTAGGAGTTCTATTGTGTCTGTTTTTTATTTCACTTCGTGGTTAGGTCAGCAGCCGCTGGCAAAAAACAATAAAGTACTCGCCACCATTGTGGGGGCATTTACTTGCTCGTTTTCTTTAGCTTTCTCTGTTAGTGCATGGGCTTCCCAGCCGTTAACGCTACCTAATGATATTTTCGAACAAGATCGTGCCCGCTATTTAGAAGTTGAAAAGAAGCTGCTCACTTACTCGAAACGCAGCCTGCAACGCCTTGATAGCGACATTTATGATTTAGCACACTATCCACTTTATCCATACCTGCTTAGACTCAAACTAGAGCGGACTATGTCAATTAGGACGAAGCGCGAAGTTAAACAGTTTTTACAAGACTTTAGCGGTCAACCCGTTAGCTATGGCGTGCGTTACAAGTGGCTTAACTATCTCGCAAAGAATAATTACCGCAGTACATTTTTAGAAAATTATCGTCCCGGCATGGGTGCACATCTAACCTGTATTGCGCTGAATTACCGTTTAAAAGAAGGTGAAAGCGAACAGGATATTCTGCGTGAGGTAGATGCGCTTTGGCTTCATGGTCAGTCCCAGCCTGACGAATGCGATCCGCTTTTTGCGAAGTGGAAAAAAGCGGGCATGATGACGCCAGACATGGTGATAAAACGCATTGAAATTGCGGCGAAAGAAGATAACCGAAGTATTATCTCTTACCTAAAACGCCAACTTCCTAGCGATAAGCAATACATTGCAGACGCATGGCTATCGGTAACCCGCGATACCAGCCGTGTTAATAAAACCGCGCTTTTCCCACTTAAAAATAAATCGCATGAAGCTGAGGTAATGGTATGGGCAATAGAGAAACTTGCGTGGAGAAACCCAGATTTAGCGGGCAAAGTATTTAATCGCTACAAGCATAAGCAAGTATTCTCACAAGCCCAGCAACACGTTATGCGTCGAGCGATAGCGCTTAGCTACACGTTAGACCGCCTTCCCCAAGCTCACCAGTGGCTAGAACTTGCCGATGTTCAGGGTGCCAGTGATGACGTAAAGCTATGGCATGTTTCTCATTTGCTGCGCATGAAGAAATGGCAGGAGGTGATTGATGTTATTGATAACGCCCCGGTTAACCTGCAGCAAGAAGAAAATTTCCGTTACTGGAAAGCCCGTGCCTTAGAAGCGCTTGGTCAAACTATGCAGGCAACTGTGTTGTATAAAGAACTTGCGCAAGAGCGACACTATTACGGGTTTATGGCCAGTGCGCACATTGGCGAAATTCCATCGCTTGCACATACGCCAGCACCAAGAGATACAGCAGCTATTGCGAGTGTGGCTAAAACGCCTGCTACCATGCGTGCCGTAGAGTTTTTTAGGTTAGGCAGAGCTACAGAAGCGCGTAGAGAGTGGTATTACTTGCTTTCCCACTTGCCTGAGTCGAAGGTTACTGACGCAGGCATACTTGCTTATGAGTGGGGCCTGTACGACCAGGCAATTACCAGCTTTGCGCGAAGCGGCTATTGGGACGATGTAGAACGCCGATTCCCATTGGCCTTTAACGATGTATTCAGTGAAAAGTCACAGGCCTATAGTATTTCAAAGTCACTGGCTATGGCTATTGCTCGTCGTGAAAGCTCGTTTAGAAGCGATGCTATCTCGCCGGTTGGAGCGGCAGGTTTAATGCAGTTAATGCCTGGAACAGCACGCTACGTAGCAAAAGAAAGAGTAAGTAGAAGCAAGCTGTTTAAAGTCGACGACAATGTTGATTATGGGGTGCAGTACCTGCGTTATCTAATGGATAAGCTAAACAATAACCCAGTGCTGGTGTCCGCATCTTATAACGCTGGTTGGCGCAAAGTGTTGGAATGGTTGCCTGCTAATGAAGCGCTGCCCGTGGATATTTGGATTGAGAATATTCCCTACAAAGAAACCCGTGCTTACGTGAAGGCGGTGATGGCGTATCAGCATATTTACGACCAGCAGCTAGGTGGAAACGAGAATATCTTCCCTCAACTTACCCGCGATATGATCCCATCGGCAGATGCAGTAAGTACACATCCGGTAACAGGTACACTGCAACTAGCACCGCGATAGCTATTAAAGGATAGGCGTATCCGGGGACGCCTTTCATTACGTTATGATTTTACCAGTATGGGAAACTCAACGTATACAACAGCACAGCGGTCTGAGCCAGTATGCACGTCATGCTGGCCTCGTGATACACTAGTAGCTAACTAACGACTAAAAAGATAAGAGGGGCTATGTCGCAACATAAAGCAACCTACCAACAGCATATCGAAGAGCTTCAGGCTCGTACCCGCGAAGCATTACAAAGAGAAGGGCTAGACGGGCTAGTGATCCATTCGGGGCAGGGCAAGCGCCTTTTCTTAGACGATAATCATTACCCATTCAAGGTTAACCCGCAGTTCAAAGCATGGGTGCCTGTTATTGATAACCCTAACTGTTGGCTGGTGGTAAACGGTGTAGACAAGCCTACGCTTATTTTCTACCGTCCCGAAGACTTTTGGCACAAAGTGCCGCCAGAGCCAAATGATTTTTGGACTGACAGCTTCGACATTAAACTACTTCAACAGGCCGATGCGGTAGAGAAATTCCTGCCTTACGATAAAAGCCGTTTAGCCTATGTAGGCGAATATATTGAAGTGGCAAAAGCGCTGGGTTTTGATAACGTGAATCCAGACCGCGTACTGCATTATTTGCACTATCAACGTGCTTATAAAACCGATTACGAGCTAGACTGCATGCGCGAAGCTAATAAGCTAGCGGTAGCGGGGCACAAAGCGGCTGCGCAAGCCTTCCGTGAAGGAAAAAGCGAGTTTGATATTAATCTTGCTTACGCAACGGCAAGTCGTCAAGGTGATAATGATGTGCCTTACACCAGCATTGTGGCACTTAACGAACACGCTTCAATTCTTCACTATATGCAGTGCGATACTGTAGCGCCAAAAGAATCACGTTCGTTTCTGATTGATGCGGGTGCGAATTATCATGGCTATGCGGCCGATATTACGCGTACTTATGCTCAAGACGGTGTTCACAATTCAGCAATGTTTCGCGACCTCATACAGGCGGTAGATAAGGTAACGCTGACTTTAGTTGATTCGTTAAAGCCAGGTGTAGCCTACACAGACATTCATTTGTTAGCCCACGATGGTATTGCGCAAATTCTGCATGACACCGGTATGGTGAATTTAACGCCACCTGAGATTGTGGAAATGGGTATTACACGCACATTCTTCCCACATGGCATTGGTCACTTCTTAGGGTTACAAGTGCACGATGTAGGAGGTCTAGTCAATGATGACAGAGGCACGCCTAAACCTGCTCCTGATGATCACCCCTTCTTACGCTGCACGCGTATGGTTGAAGCCCGCCAGGTGTTTACTATTGAACCGGGCTTGTACTTCATCGATAGCCTATTGCGAGACCTTAAAGCGACGCCCGCGTCTAAATACATCAACTGGGACACTATTGATGCATATAAGCCGTTTGGCGGTATTCGTATTGAAGACAATATTATTGTGCATCGTGATAAGAACGAGAACATGACCCGAGATTTGGACTTAAATTAACCGGCTTTCTTGTGTATAGCTAATAGCTAACACAACCCACCGTCATGAATGCAAAGAGCAGCCTTTGGCTGCTCTTTTTCGTTACACGCGTTTAAAATGTACGTACTCTTTGTTGTGTCACCTTGATGTAGAACCACTATACCTGCGGTGACACGCCGAGATTACGAACATTTTAAATCTCGCTGAGTGGGCAATGATTTCTGCGGACTGATACTATTTGTAAACCAATAATGCTGAGT
>JAXHTT010000222.1:0-4319 GCA_034190055.1 Pseudomonadota bacterium
AGCCAACACCGCGGACAGATTGAATAACGTTAGTAACCCCAGCGGCTGAGAGCTTCTGGCGAATTCGGCTAACGTGAACATCCATTGCTCTATCATAGGCTTCCAATGGACGTTTCAATACTTCTTGCGTCATCTCCTGTTTGGAAATGGTTTGTCCTACACGCTCCATCAGGTAGCTAAGTGCGTTGAACTCAGCCCCCGTTAACGCAACGGATTTCCCATTAACGGTGGCCTGGCGTGCGCCGATATCTAAATGGATACCATGTAGTTCGCTTGGCGAAGCGGCAGGCGTTGTTTTTAAGTACTGAGTTCTTCGGATGATAGCGCGAATACGGGCGCCAAGCTCTCTTGGGTTACAAGGCTTAGGTAGGTAATCATCAGCACCTAATTCAAGCCCTACAATTCGGTCTATGTCATCACCACGACCTGTCAGCATTAAAATAGGGGTTTGCTTTTCGGCCCTTACTGATTTCAACACATCAAGGCCCGACATCCCTGGCATCATTATGTCTAGCACTACGGTGTCGTACTGTTCGGTGTTGAGTAGTGTTTCTATTGCTTCATCGCCGCTGTGAATGGCATCAACATCAAAGCCGTCCCCTTCTAGAAATTCTTTAAGTAAGGCGCACAAGTCTTTGTCATCGTCGACAAGTAAAACGTTTATTTTTTCATTTTCCATGCCCCGAATATTACCCCTATTCACTGCAGTGTTTTTCAACTTTACCGAACTTTACACTAGCTTAACCCTACTTATCGATTGATTCACGCATACTTAATTCCGTTGATGAAACAACATTATTTTTTAATGTCATGCATAAACATGGCAAAACAAGTAGGAAGGTTAAGATGAAAAAATTAATTACCGGTGTTTTATTAAGTGCATGTATCGCAACCACTGCTTACGCAGGTGGTAAGAATTCAGATGAACGTAGAGGTGGAGATTTCTTACCTTTGCATAAAATGGAAAGAGTACTTGATCTAACTGACGAGCAAATAGTGCAGTTTGAAACATTGAAAGAGGAGCTTAAAGCTGAGCGTCAGGCTAAAAGAGCCGAAATGGGTGAAGAAGGTAAGCGCAAGAAAATGAATGCACTTGCGGGCCTAAACCCAGATGACGCTGACTATCAAGAAAAGGTAAATGCGATTGCAGAGCAAAAAGCTGAAAAAGTAAAAGCGCGTTTTCTTAAGCGTGCTGAACTTCGCATGAAAGTAGCGGATATTCTAACTGATGAGCAGCTTGAAAAGTTCGATAATATGAAAAAGAAACGTGGCAAAAAGCAGCGCCGGCACAGCTAATTTAGACCATATTTAATAAATAAAAAGCGCCTTTATGGCGCTTTTTTGTTTACGAACGTTATAGTGCTGTCAGCATTTGTTTTAAGAGAACAGCGTGGTTCTCAACCTTGATAAACCTGTTTTGCTAGTTCTGATTAATTCTTGCTGGATATTGTTCAAGCAAGCTTGTTACTAGTTCATCAAGCTTGTTTTGAATACTAATACTGTCTTTAGACTCGAGTTCAATGCTGCCCGATGCGCTATAAATAAAATTCCCATCTTTTACTATATCTATTTGAAGGCTTTGTTGGAAAGAGGTTTGCTCACCCACAGGTATGCTAAATATACTGCCGAGAGAAATGCCTCCAGAGCGCCCAAAGGTTCCAGTACCCAACCCTAAACTTAACGTGGTTCCATCTTCTTTTGTGGTCGTAGAAGGAAGGTAACCTACTGACACATCGGCGTCGTTCTCTGTTGTTGGCGTTAAACCTTTGGTAATTAAACGCTCGGTTATGGTTGAAGATAAATGGTTAGCAAGAGTTTCGTTAATAGGGTTTAGTGGCGCTTGGATATAAAACGTTTTAATGTCTGCAAAGTTTTGCGTGTCATCTACGCTGACTTGAGGTTTGCTGGCGCACCCAACAACTAACGCTAAACTTAACAACGACAATAAGGCTGACTTAATACCATACTTCTGTTTCCAAAAGCCTCTTTGACATTTTGTTGAAGTGCTACTTGGCATGACAAATCCTCTCTAAATTACTGCTGTTAAAAGGATGCTCCGTCAGCAGAAAAGTTTAACTATTTCTAACTTTAACGACAGAATACCCTATTTTAGATCTGAATTAACACTTAACTGAGGGCAATAAGCGCCAACCTTTTGCTCACTGAGCGTAATTCGCTGAATTGTCGTTACTCGTCGTCGAATTGTGCTCTGCTAAGGTATTTAAACCGTATGCTTTGTTATTAAATGCTGCTTACTCCGTTTCCAATATGCATGCCAAAGGGCACGCTTGAACGTCTACGGTAAGCGAGTAACTATGTTTAAAGAAAAGACTTAAAGGGTAAAGGATATGCATATTAAGCAAGTGAAGCGCACGTTAACTGCGACTGTCGTGGCGGCAGTTTTTTCTGTAAGTGCAGCAGCAAACGACGCACAGGATTCTCAAGTTGAATTGGTCGGTGACATTAAAGGCACACAAATTACTGGTGTAACGGTAAGTAAAGATGGGCGAGTATTTGTGAACGCGCCGAATTGGCGAGACGGCGTGAGATTTTCTGTGGCTCAGATTACCGATAACGGAGAGTTTGTTGCATACCCCAATACTGAAACAAACGAGTGTGTAGCGCACAGCGAGGTGAGAAAGAATTGCTTTTTGGCCGTGCAGTCAGTGGTTGCCCACAAAGACAAACTGTATGTTTTAGATACTCGAAATCCTAAGTTTAGTGGGGTAGTTGATGCACCACGCTTGTTTGTCGTTGACTTAGCTTCAAACGAAATTGAAGGAACCTTGGTTCTTAGCGAAAATGCATATCACTCTGATTCCTACATTAACGATTTACGCGTAGACGAGAACACGAATCGTATATACATGACGGATTCGGCACACGCGGGTTTAGTGGTCTATAACCTTGATGACAATACCAGCTATCGCATTTTAGATAATCACGAAACCACAAAAGCTGAGGTAGAGTCGTTAAACATTCAAGGTAAACCCTTCGACATGACCGTTCAATCAGATGGCATCGCCTTAGATACGTTGAACGACACATTATATTTTCATGCTTTGTCGGGGTATTCACTGTATGCCATTAATACCTCAGATATAAAGAAAGCATCGAATGAGGTACTGGCTAAAAAAGTGCGAAAAGTCGCTACAACAGGTGCGCCAGATGGCATGATTTATCACGAGGGCAACGTCTATTTAGCTGACTTAGAAAAGCAAGAAGTGCAGTATCTTACACCTAGTCTCGATCTTCGCACACTTGTAAAAGGCGATGTAGTGAGCTGGGCTGATACCTTTAGTATTTATAACGATGAGCTTTATTATACCAACAGCAAAATCCAAGATGCGGGCAGCGATGTAAGCGATATGACGTTTGAAGTATACAAGACAGCGCTACCTGCGTATTAAGTGTCGAAAAATATGAGAATGAGTATGGAAAAAGTCATCAGCAAAGTATCACTTGTTTTGGTAGTGTCATTTTTTATAGCGGGGCAGGTTTTAGCAAAATCAGATTTTGAGTATGGCCCAGTGTTTAGCGCTTTCGGAAAACATGCGCCCGTGGAGGGCGTTAGTTTTACTGAAAATCAAGCATTCAAAGTTGCGTTTGACGTAGCTAAAGCAGCAAACCCGGGTGAGGTTAACCGCAAGTTTGAGTCGCTGGCACGTTTTATTAACATGCATGTAGCTAATGGCGTGAAACAGGACAACCTTTCCCTTGCACTTGTGGTTCACGGTTCTGCCACAGAAGAAATGTTAAAGAGTGAGTTCTTCAAAAAGCGCAAAGAGCAACCCAACGGCAATGAAGCCTTGCTTACTGCACTGATGGAACAAGGCGTTGAAGTGATTGTATGCGGCCAGTCAGCTGCAGCCCATGGCGTTGAAAAAGACGCTTTGATAGAAGGCGTAAAGATGGACCTATCAGCCATGACAGCCCATGCGCGCTTAGCCAAACGAGGTTACTCGGTTAACCCTTTTTAGGTTATTTAGTATTTGTGGAGGTATGTGTTATCCGGCTTGAGTGGTTTTATGTTTTGTTTAGAGAGTAAACAAAACATAAATATTCTATTTTATTAATATTATTCATATGGTTATGTTTTACTCTTGCAAGTTGAAATCTAGAGCTTGAGTCTTTACTACAAAATCAATTGATACTCATATAGAAATCAAGCGTACCAAAGCACCATGTTGATAAACTCATCAGGTTCATGATGAAGACGGTGATGGATAATAAAGCAGTACAACATAGCGTAGTTCGGCGGTCTTCCCCGACAGGCCCAGTAACAGTGGCATATGAAAGCAAGGTGGATGCGGGGGAGT
>JAXHTT010000223.1:0-4293 GCA_034190055.1 Pseudomonadota bacterium
AAAAGATCTGCCTGAGGCTCACCCAGTGAATTAGTTACCGTAGCAACTGCTGTTAAAGCATTGCTCGATGAAAGGTTGTTATCAGCCTCGCCGCTATCATTTTGCAGCGAGAGAGAAACACTGATTGTAGAAGGATCTGTGCTGGTAACTGCGGTTGCAGAAAACGTTGTCGTTCCTGTTTCGCCACTGCCTAGCGCTGCAGTAATTTCACCATCACCCGACGCCGTACTGGCGTCTAAGCGAATTCTTGCGACACCACTTGAGTTAGTGCGGGCAGTACCGGTGTCATTGCCAAACTCGGCAAGTTCCTCGTTACTCAAGGTGAAAGTTAGCAGAGCATCTGAGTGCGGATTCCCGTCTTCATCTGTCACAGTCGCTACCGCAAACAAGCTGTTGTTTTCTGATAAATTGTTGTCGCTTGCGCCACTTTCATTTTCTAACGATAAGGCAATTGAGTAGGTAGGTGTGGTTGTACCGCCGTCTCCGCTTCCATTATCCGTGTTATCCCGAGAGACTGAAGAACCGCCCCCACCACATGCTGTTAGCATAAATATTGCGCTAATTAGGCTTAACGCTTTCGCTAATGTCGACATAATTCGTTCCTGAACCTCTTTTATTGACAATTGCGTCGTTTTTTATGTTTAAAAATCAACTGAATCTGGCACACTACGAAAGATTAAAAATATAAAAATGCACAGGAAACATTAATGTCTTCATCTGCACATAAATATAGTTTAACCGCTCGCATATTTATCGGCATGGCTGCCGGTATCTTGACTGGTGTCTTTCTCCAATTATTATTTGATGATAGCGGAGATTTTACTTTTTCGATATTCGGTTTAGAGCTCTCAACGTATAACATTCTTGTCGAAGGTATATTTTCTACTCTCGGACAAATATTTATCGCTAGCTTAAAAATGCTAGTGGTTCCCCTCGTCTTCGTATCCCTTATATGCGGAACAAGTACCTTATCAGATCCAAGCAAGCTGGGAAGGCTAGGTGCGAAATCGGTTGGATTATATGTTGTCACAACCGCAATCGCCATAACACTAGCCATGAGTATAGCTTTAGTCGTTTCTCCTGGTGACGGACTGAATCTTACCACTGAAACCACGTTCCAAGCTAAAGAAGCACCTAGCCTGTCAGACGTTATTGTTAATATGTTTCCTAGCAACCCAATAAACTCTATGGCGCAGGGCAATATGCTTCAGATCATTGTTTTTGCAGTACTCTTTGGTATAGCAATGGCGATGACGGGTGACGCGGGCAAACGCCTCACCGCTATCTTTGAAGACATTAATACGGTAATCATGCGTTTGGTGACAATCATCATGAACTTAGCGCCTTACGGCGTCTACGTACTGATGGCAAAGCTCTTCTCAACCATTGGCGGCGAAACAATATTGAGTTTGGCGAAGTACTTCTTCTTAGTATTCGGCGTTCTGATCCTTCACGGCCTTGTTACCTATTCTGTTTTGCTTAAAGTTTTGGCGGGCTTGAACCCGGTCATACTGTTGAAAAAAATGCGTGACGCAGCTCTTTTTGCTTTTAGTACGTCAAGCAGCAGCGCTACCCTGCCTGTCACTATGGAAACAGCAAAAAACAAACTTGGTGTAGGTAATTCAGTTTCATCATTCACGCTGCCTTTGGGTGCAACCATTAACATGGATGGTACCGCCATCATGCAAGGTGTAGCGACCGTTTTCATTGCTCAGGTTTACGCCGTAGATTTAAGCCTTGGCGACTACATGATGGTAGTGTTGACCGCCACTCTTGCTTCTATCGGAACCGCTGGTGTACCTGGTGTTGGCCTGATTATGCTGGCCATGGTGTTGCAGCAGGTAAACTTACCCGTTGAAGGTATTGCGCTTATTATCGGCGTAGATAGACTGCTTGATATGACACGAACTGCGGTGAATATTACCGGTGACTGCATGGTGTCATGCGTCGTTGCGAAGAGCGAAGGCGCGTTAGATGAGAGTGTTTATAACGACCCAAAAGCTGGTTTGAAACAAGAAGATGTGGATTTCGAACACTTCGAAAAGAACAGTTAGCAAGGAATTAAAGCCCACTTAGTGGGCTGTGAACATTATTTAAGTGTCGCACAAACCCAGCAGTTAGATACAAATAAGGCCAGCATAATTTGCTGGCCTTTATTTTTTCGCGCGAAACTGACATGTGAAGCACATACAATTATCGCTCGAACTTAAAATTTAGCTAGTGAAGCGCAGAAGATGGCGACACTTTCGCAGCTTTTTGCGCTGGATATAACGTAGCCGCGACACTTAAAAACATGGCTACAACAACTGTTAGTACCACATCCTGCCAGTGTAAGTTTGAAGGTAGAAAGTCAATAAAATAGATATCGCCAGAGAGAATTTCTACACCCAATGACGTTTCGATAAAACGAACAATATCCGACAAATTGGGCGCCACCAGCAAGGCAAGCGTAACGCCAACGGTGATGCCGACAAATCCATTGATAACACCTTGCAGCACAAATGTATTGCGGATTAAGCGGTCTGTGGCTCCCATTGTTTTTAAAATTGCAATAGCAGCTTGTTTGTCCCTAACCGCCATCACTAACGATGACACTATATTAAAGCAAGCAACGGCAATCACTAACGTAAGCGCAATATAGACCACTGCTCTTACAAGCTGAATGTCGTTGTACAAATGCCCTTGGGTACGTGTCCAGTCAGACATATAAACGGCTTGAGGGTAGCTATAGCCAATATCCCGCATGGTATCGTATGCTGAAAAAGGATCGTTAAGCGTAAACTGAATACCCTGGGCTCTAGATGTTATACCGATAGCTTCCGATGCGGTCGCTAAATGCATCAACCCAAGCTGGTTATCTAATTCACCGCCCACAGACAGCGCCCCTGAAATAGTTAGCGTGATAGAACGAGGAGCTTTAAAGGTTAAATCTTGCGTGGCTTGCGGTATTAATAGTTGAACTGTATCTCCTACAGAGAGCCCCATTGAAGACATAATACCTTTTCCAATAATTAACCCATTGGTCTGTTTAGAAAAGTTAAGCCAGTGCTGGCTAGCCACTCTTTCAGAAAATTTGTCGCCAACTTGATTAACTGGGATACCGGTAACACTAATGGCCTTCAACTCACCCTTCGACTGCAGCATGCCTGTTAATCCAGTGTAAGGAGTTACTGACGCTATCCGCTTGTCTTGAGAAAATCGGTAAAGCTGAGCGTCTAGGTTCTCTATGCCACTTTCACTTTTAGTATAAAGTTCGCCGTGAGGAACCACGCTTAGAATACGACTTGTCAGCTCTTTTTCAAAACCGTTCATAACACTAAGCAGCACGATAAGCACGAAACACCCAAGTCCAATGCCGATTGTGGATGACATTGATATAAACGAAATAAAACGCTGTTCGGAGCGTGTTTTTCTAAATCGTTTTGCCAGTTCAAGGGCGAGCATTATTACTCTCCATGGGTAACGCTTCGCAAGTTAGCCGGCCGTCTTTTATCTTCAACACCCTATCCATTTTCGCAGCAAGCGCAATATCGTGGGTCACCACCACAAAAGCAGTGCCCTTTTTCTCACTTAAACTGGTCAAAAGCTTATAAATTTGTTCACCCGTAGAGTCATCCAAATTCCCGGTCGGCTCATCGGCGAGCACTACGGAAGGTTCAGTCACTAAGGCGCGGGCGATTGCCACACGCTGGCGCTCGCCACCCGACATGGTTGAGGGTAAGTGGTCCGTTCGATGGGAAAGCCCGACTTCTTCTAACATAGCTTTGGCTTTGGTATGGGCGTCTTTTATCGACCGTCCTCTTATTCTAAGCGGCATCGCAACGTTTTCTAAAGCAGTGAATTCACCTAGAAGGTGATGAAACTGATAAATAAACCCCATTTCATCATTGCGAAGTTTAGCTAATGCATTACCAGAAAGCTTACCAAGGGATTTACCATTAAATTCAACTTCGCCGCTGGAGGGTTTATCTAATCCTCCAAGTATATGTAGTAGCGTACTTTTACCTGAGCCGGAGCTTCCTAAAATGGCTACATGTTCACCAGCTTTTATAGAAAGAGAAACATCGTGTAATACCGGGGTGGCGTTACTGCCATCTTGATAGGTTTTATTAATATTGCTGCAAATTAGCACGTCCTGCATGCGACTGTTCTTCTATAGTTTCCAGACGGTGAATGGTAGCGCTAAACACTACCAACACCAACTGAAAAATAACAGCGCTAAAACGTGTTATTGTGTGTCTTTTACGCTTTTAGCCAGTGCATCAGCAGACTGCGGCTTACCAAACAACCATC